>CAZXSA010000121.1:0-15153 GCA_964642815.1 uncultured Planctomycetales bacterium
ATGCGAGGCCGACGAAAGCGAACGCGGGTCGCCCAAGCCCTCGACCAGAAATGCTGGGGTGGCCATCGAGCCGGGAATGATCCCCAGCACGCCTCGGGCGGCCGGCGTCGCCCCCTTGCGATGCACAACCACTTCCCGCCCGTCGTGCTGCTCTTTCCAGGCGAAATTGTGATGGTTCTCCACCTGCAGGATCGGCGGCTCGCCCACCGCAGCCACCACCTGCCGGTGAATGATGTGATGGTTGGCCGACGCATAGCGACCCATCAACTCCATCGCCGCCCAGTACTCGCGGCCGTCCTCGTCCAAGTCCAGCCAGGCCAGATGGCGCAACGAACTCGGCATGTTCCGATGCTTACTCATCGCCCACTTGCTGTAATGGGTGGCGATCTTGTTACCCGTGCCCCGGCTGCCACTGTGCGAGAGCAGAGCCAGATACCGCCCGGGCGGCAAATTGCCCAGGGGCCGCTCAATCGTAAACTCGCCAAACTCAGCAAAATGGTTCCCCGATCCGCTGGTGCCCAACTGGCTCCAGGCCAGATCCTTGAGCCTGGCCGTCACCGGCGTGACCCGCCAATCCTCGTCCATGACCGGATGCTGGCGGCGCGGCCTCCATTCGGCCCCGACGCCGAACCGCGTCTGTTCCTCCAAAATCTTCGTAAACCGCTCGGATTGCTCATTGACCTTTTCCGGCGGCAGATCGAACACGGTCATCATCATCCGGCAGGCGATGTCTACCCCGACCGCGTAAGGGATCACCGCGTTGTCGGTGGCCAAGACGCCGCCGATCGGCAGGCCGTAACCCACGTGCGCGTCCGGCATCAACGCGCCCTTCACCGAGATCGGCAAAGCACAGGCGTTGCGCATCTGTTGATGGGCCTGCGGATCGATGTCCTCGCCCCAGACGGCGTATTCGAGCGGCTCGGTGCGTTCGTAATCGATTGTCGCCAGATCGTATTCCAGAAGTTTTTTCTTCCTCGGCCGGGCCGCGCCCGATTGGGCAAGGGAAGTGGCTACTTTTCCGAAAAGAGGGTCGTTCACGAATGCTTGCGGATCGGCCAGGATCGAACCGAGCATGCTCTTGACCTCGTGCCGGCTCTTGCCCGCCATTCGCGCGGTGCCGGCGGCCGCCCGGGCCATCGCGATGACCGGGCCGTCCGGGAAACCCATTCTTAACAGTTCACTGGCTTTCATGTTCTGGAATATTATAGCCTGCGATCAAGATTCATCGCGATTGTTTTGATCCGACCGTTGGTCCTGGGTATAGCGCGGGGCGACGGCCACGAAGGGTCGGCCCAGGCATTTCTTAATCAGGATGATTTCCCCCATATCGTTGCCTTCGATCCAGTGGCCGAGCCATTGCAGCAGATAGCCGACCACCAACAGGGCCACCGGCCGCCACCATCCGTCCCAGCAGTTGGTCACCGCATGGGCGATGAACAGGCCGGCCGCCACCAACGTCAGCGGAACGCCAATCACATGCAGCCATCGGCTGATCGGATGACGATGTCGCTGCCAGTATCGTACCCACCATGCAGGCATAACCGCGCTCCCCAATTCATTCGGATTCATGCCATTGATGGCACGCGGGTTTCAGGACTGTTCCACCAGAGTTTGTGGCGGGGTTTCCTCTTGAATAATCCGGATTTCCGCCAAACGGGAGGTTGCTCCCGCAGGTCCAATGGTAATCAGCGTGTCCTTCGGGCATACGACCACGTCCGGGCCGGGATTGAAGGTTGTGCTGCCGTCCGACCGCCGGATGGCCACCACCATTACATTCGCCGTTCGTCTAATATTCGCATCCCGCAGACTCTTGCCCGCCAGTGGAGATTCCGATCCGACCGTGAACTCATCCATCTCCAAATCAATCCCTCTGGCGGCGGCCTCGGTGAAATCCACGATATGCGGGCGTATCAAAATATTCGCGATTCGTTCGGCCCCGATGGCCTGGGGAGACATCACCCGATTCGCCCCTGCGCGGCAAAGTTTCGGCTCCGACGCCGATTGCTCCGCCCGGGTCACGATATTCAAATCCGGGCGCATCTGCCGCGCCGTCAGGGTAACGAATACGTTATCCGCGTCGCTGGGCAGCACCGCCACCAGATGTCGGGCCTGACTGATCCCCGCGTGATCCAGAGATTCCTCCTCCGTGGCGTCGCCCAGCACGTACAATTGGCCGAGTTTCTCGATCTGCCGGCAGGCGTTTTGATCGTTCTCGATCACGACCAGCGGAACCTTCTCTTCCATCAGCCGCTGAACCAGCAGTCGCCCCATGCGTCCGAATCCACAGATAATCACATGATTTTCAAGTTTTTTGATGCGCGATTCCAATTTTCTGCTCCCCAATAGCCGACCAACCTCACCCTCGACGATCAAACCCGTAAAGGAACTGAGGGCCACCAGCATGGCGGATACACCGAAGATAATAAAGATAATCGTCCAAGCCATGACCGGGGGGGTGGTCTCATATATCTCGCGATAGCCCACCATGAACAACGTGGTTGCGACCATATAGACGGCGTCCAGCAGGCTGGTATCCGGGACAAGCACCTTGAAACCGGCCACCCCGATCCAAAAGACCGCCAGAACAACAGCCAAGGACATGAATAATCGTCGTCTTGAGGTCATAAACGCTATCGTCGCCCTCTTTCTTGCTCTTCCTTTCGGACGGCAATTATAGCGACGGGGCGAGCAACGAGCGAGAAGTATCCATGTTGAAATCCGTGGCCGAAAAGCACGGGCAAACCCTTGTCCCGCTTTGGCGTGACAAGGGCCTGCCCATCCCACCCACCCTTGATTCGCTTTGCAGCGGGTCATGGCCGTGGAAATGGATACATTTGTTTGGGATGACAATTTATTCGCGGATTTCGTCGAGAATCAGATCGATGATATGCGGAATGGCCTGGTTGACCGGCGGGGAAAGCTCCAGGCCGCAGCGGACTTCCTTGGGTTTGACGCCGAAGATAACAACATCATCCGGCTGGGCACCAAGACACCGAGCCATGTCGATGGTTTCCAGCAGGCCGATATCGTGCAGGGAAATGTGCGGGGCTTCCGACGGCAGAAGATCGTCGAGGGTCAGGCGACAGACCGTACCCGGTTCGGCGTCGGCGTCCATGGCGTCGATCACGATGACCTTGCGGCGGTCACTGAGGACTTCCAGCAGGTCGGCCCCCGACGTCCCGCCGTCGCACAATTCGACATGTTCGGGCAGCGACAGCTCCCGCATGGCCTCGATCACCCGCACGCCGACGCCCTCATCACGCAAAAGGATGTTGCCGATGCCGAGCACGAGCACGGGGCATTTAGCGATGGCATCGTCCATTCCTCGGCATGCTCCTTGTCGGTCAGTCCACGCCGGGCAGAATGATAAGCGGCGGCTGACGGTATTTTCCGCCCGGCCGCACCATGTGCACGGCACAAGCCAAGCACGGATCGAACGAATGTATCACGCGGAGCAGCTCGATCGGCTGGGTTTCGTCGGCGACCGGCGTACCGACCAGGGCCTGCTCGATGGGACCGGGCTGGTCGAAATCGTCGCGCGGCGAGGCGTTCCAAGCGGTGGGCGTTATCACCTGATAGCGGGATACAACACCGTTCTCGACATCCATCCAATGGCCGAGCGCGCCGCGCGGGGCCTCGATCAGCCCGATACCGGAAGCGGAATCGGGTACGTTACTGGCATGATAAACAGGCGCACCGGGGACAAGCTGATCGAGCCAGCCATCCATGGCCTCGGCGAGCACCTTAGCTTCCAAGGCGCGGGCGCGGAGGCGATCCATAACAGAGATGTCACCATCGTAACGATCACTGATCTTCATGCGGGCCAGCGGGCCGGCCTCGTGCGCTTTGTTCAGGTAGCGCGGCGCTTTGACCCATGAATAAGCGTCGTTCTTTCCCGCGTCGGGAGCGGTTTGACCGACGGATGGGTTGAGGTCTCCGCCGGCCGGCGCATACCAAGAATATCTGACGTATTCGCTGATCTCACGAGGTTCGACCGGCTGAAAAACGCCGTCGGTGATGCGGCCGCGACGCATGAATTTGCTTTGCCCGTCGGCATCGAGATCAAAACCGCCGTAGGCAAGCAGGTTCCCGCAACCGCGCCCGAGCCGAAAATAGTCGGGGAAGGCGTCGGCGACAGCGAGAACATCCGGCACATAGGTATTCTCGACAAAGCCGCGGATTTCGGTCAGCAAGGCGCGGAAGGCGGCGATGTTTTCGTCGGTGGGGACTTCGGTCGTGCCCCCGGCCACGAAAGTCGATGGACCCGGCAGCCGCCCCGCGAAAATCGCGCCCATTTGATGGGCTTTGCGCCGGGTAGCCAAGGCCTCGACATAGTGTCGCACGAGAACGGCGGCCGTATCCCCATCTATCAGGTCCGGGGTGACGTATCGTGGAATCCATGGCGAGCGGGTCAGCAGGTTGCTGGTGTTCACGTAATCCACGAGGGCCAGATGGTAAAAATGCAGTATATGCGACTGCAAAAAGTTGGCCGCGAGGACGAGATTACGCAGGATGCGTCCGTTATCCGGCGCGGTGACTCCGAAAGCATGTTCGAGGTTCAATGCGGCGGCCAGACCATGCGAGACGGGGCAGACGCCGCAAATACGTTGGGTGTAGAGGGCCGCATCGCGTGGATCACGATCAATCATCAGCATCTCGAAGCCGCGGAACAGCGTCCCCGCGCTACGCGCCTCGACCACCTGGCGTGCGCCGTCGACTTCATCGACGGTCGCCTCGATTTCCATGTGGCCCTCGATCCGCGTGACCGGGTCTATTTTGATTCTTGTCCGCATCCGTCAGTTCCTTTGAGCGGGTCCGGGCACCATCAGCCATGATGCTCGCTGAAAAAGGAGAACATGCCCGGAAAATCGGGCTCCACGCAACCCTGACAAGGAGCCCGGGCCCCGATACACCAGTTCACGCCAAACTCGCCGGTCTTGCCGCTGTTCCACTTGCGCGTCGGGCAATCGGCACAGGTAGTCTTGCCACGACAACCGAGTTTCTCCAGGCAGCCGTCATCGCCGAGCGTAGCGGCCTGTTGCGTACGGCGAAAGTAGGTCCGCCGTTCGGAGCAGACCTCATGCACCCGCCGGCCGTAGTATTCCGTCGGTCGTCGATGCAGATCCAGAGGCGGGGCCTGTCCCTTACTCAGTAGGTAGGCGATCGTACCGACGATCCAGTCGGGATGGGCGGGACAGCCGGGCACGTTGATGATGCGCGAATCGGCGCCGAGGATTTGGCCGACGCTTCGGGCGTCCGTGGGGTTGGTATTGGCCGCCACCACTCCGCCGAAGGCCGCGCAACTCCCGACCGCCAGAATAAAGCGGGCGGCGGGCGCGAAGGCGAGCACGGCATCGTGAATGGTCGTCCCTTCCCACACGCGACAGTATTGACCGCCGGCCCCGGTCGGGATCGAGCCTTCGATGACCAGAATATACTCCCCGGCTGCTCGGGCTCGGTCGGCGGCGGAGACGGCCTTCTCGCCGGCGCCGGCCATGAGCGTCGAATGGTATTCGAGGTCGATCGCGTTCAGCAGCAGATCATCGACGGTCGTGTAATGGATGCTGTTCAGCAGTGAAACCGAGCAGCCCGAGCAACTCTGCCCTTGCAGCCAGACAACCGGCGCGGTCGCGGCGCCGTCAAGGATCTTTCGGAGTTGAGCGATCGCCGAGGTACTCAAACCCGGGGCGGCCAGCAGGGCCGCCGAGGCTCGCAACACCTCACGACGGGTCAGTTCTCTCATCTTGCCTCTCCGTCGGATCGGATCGGGGGTTCCATTGATGCGCGACGATTTGTCCCGAAATCAAACGGCGCGCAATCTTTCCATATTATAGGCGCTGAATGGCCGTCCGACAGATCGGCCAGCAATTCGCGGATCGTCCGATGATTGAGGGGGTACACAACATCGGCGGCGATCTCGGCCAGCGGAACCAGCACAAACAAACGCTCATGCATGCGCGGATGCGGGACGGTCAGATCAGCCTCGGCGATAATGTGATCGTCAAACAACAGCAGATCCAGGTCGATGGTTCGCGGCCCCCAGCGTTCGGTTCGCTCCCGGCCGAGATCGTGCTCGATTTGCCCGAGGAGTCGGAAGAATGGTCGCGGCTCCAGCGTGGTTTCCACCCGGGCCGCGGCGTTGAGAAAGCGCCCTTGACCAGGTGGCCCGCCGACCGGCTCGGTTTCGTGCAGGCTGGAGAGTTGGACCCTGGAAATCTCCGGACAACGGCGTAAGGCATCGGCAGCGGCCATAATCATGCCCTGCCGGTCTCCCCGGTTCGAACCCAATCCGATCCAGGCGGTATGCGGCATCCGGTCCCTTTTATCGCGTTATAAATGTTTATCGGGCGATGGTTTCCCTAAACACTCCGCAAGCGTTCGACGGGCCATGCCGATCAATATTTTACCACGTTGGAGCGGACACTCCAAAGGTATATAATTGGGGGAGCTCAACTTGGAAACGATGAAGTAACCGCTGGGAGAAAATATGATTCGCCGAACAATGTTCATCCTGTTGGTTTTTACCCTGGTTTCCGGTCAACGCTGCACGCCAGACAACGGCGGCTGGACACCGAATACCCCCGATCCGCGGGTAACGATCCAAACCGACAAGGGGGATATCGAGATCGAACTGTTCGCCACCCAGGCGCCGCAGTCGGTCGAAAATTTCCTGACCTATGTCAACGAAGGTTATTACCACCATACGATCGTCCATTCGGTAGTTGCCGACTCGGCAATCAAAGCCGGCCGATTCACCACCGATCTGAAGGAAAAGTCGAAACGAACCCTGGTCAACGAATCGACGAACGGGTTGCGTAATCTCCGTGGCCGGGTGGCCTTGTACGGTCCGGCGGAGGTCACGGAGGGTATTCCGTTCATCCATATCAACGTGAGCGATAATACTTATTTGGACTACGATGCCAGCACCGGACAGAAACCCGACTACACGGTCATCGGCCGAGTGGTCAGCGGGATGGATATCGTCATCGAAATCAGCAAGGTGGAAACCGCGAATAAGGGTTCAGGCCTGGAAACCGCGCCAAAGGACAACATCGAGATTACCGGAATTTGTACGGATTCGCCCTGCACCGAACCGGCCGATGATCCGGACGATGACGATGTTGACGACGACGATGGCAATGATGATGATATCGGTGATTTCATTACCACCGACAGCGGCTTGAAATACAAGGACGTGGTCAAAGGCGACGGACTGGTTGTTACGCCCACATCGACGGTCGTTTGCTATTACACGGGCCGCCTCAACGACGAGAATGGGGCTATTTTCGATACCACCGACGAGGACGGCCAACCGAGGAGTTTCCCGTTAAACGGGGTCATCGTGGGCTGGCAGGAGGGGCTGGGGAATTACGACATGCGGGTCGGGGGTACCCGTATTCTCATTATTCCGCCGGAGCTGGGTTACGGCGAAAACGGCGCGGGTGAAAGTATTCCACCCAACTCAACCCTCTGGTTTGAGGTAAAAATCATTGACCTGGGATCGTAAGCGACCGCAAGCCAGATTCACCGGCCTCCATCATTTGCCCGAACCCCGAACCGTGGTACTGGCATAAGCCAATGCCGTAGGGTATCATGTATGTTCATATAAAGTGCGATAACCACCCAATGGCTCCATGCGATTTCACCAAGCTGTAGACGATGGGGCGAGGGGCGCACGGGTTTGAAAAGGCACTCCAAACATAAGGCGACGCATATCAAGCGGATCCGTACATCGGCATGAATATTCCCACGCGTAAATATACGTATCTGTTTATCCGGGCCATCCTTCGACCCGAAGGTTATCTGGTCTCCACCTTCGTGGGTTTAATCCTGGTAGGCGCTTGCCTGTTGGCCCTGCCCATAGCCCATTCCCAGACGGAACAGCATTCTTATGCCGACCGGCTGGTCAATGCGCTGTTCACCTCCACCTCGGCGGTTTGCGTAACGGGGTTGACCGTGTTGGATACCGAACACGATTACAGCCGCTTCGGGCAAGTGGTCATCATGGTGCTGATCCAGTGCGGTGGATTGGGGATCATGACCTTCGCCTCTTTCGCCGCCCAGTTGCTGGGCCAGAAAATCTCCTTTCGTTCCCAGGCAGCGTTGTATGATGTCTTTTACCAGCAAACCGCCGCCGCGCGGTTCCGAACACATCTTCGCTGGCTGATCGTTCTGACTTTTACGATTGAAAGTGTCGGCGCCGGGCTGCTGTATCTGGCCTTGCCGGCGCACTTTCCCGAAGACCAGGCCCTGTTCACCGCCGTCTTTCATTCCATCTCCGCTTTCTGCAACGCCGGTTTCTCGACTTTCAGCGATAACCTGGCAGGCCCTAGGGCTCAGACGCCGTTTATTGCGGTCGTTGCCGTACTGATCGTGCTCGGCGGCTTGGGGCATAGCGTGCTTTTTGAGCTGTTTCGACGGGCCGGGAACCAACTCACCCGGCGCGGACAGTTTATCCTCTGGTCGCTGAACACTCGGATCGTTTTACGGACCAGCGGACTGTTGATCCTTGGTGGCATGTTATTCCTGGCTCTGGCCGGCTTTCGGGAACAGACCACCTCTCTTGGCTCGCGGGTCGGCCATGCTCTGTTTCAGTCCATCACCGCCCGGACGGCCGGATTCAACACCTTGGATATCGCCGCTCTACCGACCTGTTCCCTGCTGATGCTGATCGTACTCATGTTTGTAGGTGGCTCGCCGGGTTCATGTGCCGGCGGAATCAAAACCACCTCGCTGGCCATCTGGGTTGCCCGTTTGCGCGCCCGTTTACGGCATCGCGACGATGTGACGATGGCCGGTCGGCGAATTCCGGTGGATCTGGTGCGGCGAACGGGTTTGCTCATTGGGGTCGCCACGGTTTTCAACCTGCTGGGCATCCTGGTCCTTTCCATCACCGAAATGAACACCGTCACCGGGCACGCGCCGCTGAGCGATGTTCTTTTTGAACAGATATCCGCGTTCGGAACGGTGGGTCTGTCCACCGGTTTGACTCCGAATTTGAGCCTGGCCGGCAAATGCTGGATCATTCTGAGCATGTTCGTCGGGCGGCTGGGGCCGCTGACCGTGGCCTTTCTGGTTCTGGAGCACAAACCGGACCTGGTTCGATTGCCCGAGGAACGGCTGATGGTCGGTTGAAATAAAGGATTGAGGTCATGAAAAAACAAATCTGCGTCATCGGTCTGGGACAATTCGGCAACTGTCTGGCCCGCACCTTGGCTCGGATGGATTGCGACGTGCTGGCCATCGACAACGACGAGGCCGCCGTTGCCGAGATTCGCGACGAAGTGCAGCAGGCGGTGATCACCGATGTGCGCAATCTACAATCACTGACTTCCGTGGTGTCGGCCGACGTGGACGAGGCCATCGTCTGCTTCAGCGAAAACATGGAGGCGAGCATACTCTGCGTACTGCACCTCAAAACCATCGGCATCCGGAATATCCGGGCCAAGGCCGGCAGCCGGGACCACGCCACCATTCTCAAATCCCTAGGGGCCAATGAGATTATTTTCCCCGAACAGGAAACCGCCAAGCGCATGGCCCAGCGGATCGTGAATCCCGACCTGCTGGATTATCTGCCGCTCTCGGAGGAATATCGCGTCGTGGAAACCCAGATCCCCGAGACATTCGTGAACCACACCCTGGCCGAGCTCGATCTGCGCAAGAAGTTCCACATCCTGGTCATCGCCATCAAGACTCCCCGGGAAAACCGCATTACTTTCATGCCCGCCGCCGACACCCTCTTGAACTCAACCGACACTCTGGTGGTCATGGGCAAATGCGACGACATCGAGAAGCTTCAGGAAGCGGATTAAGAGGGAAGGGGTCGAGAACTTGATTGACACCACTGGGATCGGGCCGCAAGTAACTGTTGAGGATTCAACGCGAGCCCTCTGGTCTTTCCAGGCGTCGACGATGCTCCTGTTCAAGCTTTTCCAAAAATAAAGCGGCTCGCCGCGACGGATCGCGTCGATCGCCTTTGCCAACGAAATGGGGATCTTCAGGCAACGTAAGGATCGGCTACTGGACAGCGTACCCAACATTCGTGAAAATACAGTGTTCAGGGGTTTTTCGCGGGTGTCGCCCTGACGTGGTCGAACGAGATGGTAACCCGCTCGGCAAGGCCGAAACGCGGCCGATTCGCAAAAGTGAGTATTATGGCTGACGTGACGTTGATCGACCTGGCCGAACGCGGCGAAATCAGCGCCCTGGAGGATCGCTGGCTTTCGGCTATCGAGGATAACTCCGCCTCGCGGGACGAAATGCTGGAGGCCCTGGAAGCGTTGAATCGCGGCGGCCAAGGAGCGGCCGCGGCGGAACTGGCCTGGACCTGGTTGACCGCCGAGGGCGAGCGATCCACGCCCGCCGACGTTCTGGATCTCGGCCGGGCCTGCATGTTGCGTTGCTCGGACAATCCGGACATGCGGGCGGAACTGGCGCGGTTGTACGAACAAGTCTACGCCGATCGGCCGGGCATCGGCCGCTTGTTGGAAATCGCCGGCCTGAAGGGCGACAAGTCCCCTCGCCGGGCCTTGCGTACTCTGGACATCGCCTTGCGTCTGAGGGAGGGCGACACGCTGTTGACACGCTCGGAGGAGCGGGCCGGTCGGGTCATCCATGTCGATCCGGAGAAATGGCTCTACACCCTGCGGGTCGGAGGCGGGGAACAGATACTCGACGCGGACGAACTGGCCTTGAAATACGACCCGGTCGATGCCAATGATTTTCGCGTGTTAAGGCAACTGGCTCCGGACCGTATCCCCGAACTGCTGAACAGCGATCCGGTGGGCGTGGTCATGGGTATTCTGAAGAGCCATCGCGGGCGCATCGACGCTGACGAGCTCAAGCACCTGCTCGCCCCGGCCATCATGCCGACCGAGCAATGGGCCGGCTGGTGGAGCAAGGCCCGCAGCACCTTGAAACGCTGTCCTCATGTGGTCCTGGAGGGACGCAATCCGGTCTCGCTGGTTTATGACGAGCGGGGCCGCTCGCTGGAGGATGAAATTCTTCCCGAATGGACCAAGGCGGAAACTCCCAGCCAGCGCCTGGCCGTACTGGATACGTATCTACGGGAGGCTCGCGGACGCAAAACGGAGCTTCAGGACCATCTGCTCGAACGGATGCGACGCGATCTGTCGGCCCGGATCGACACCGCCCGGCGTTACGCGCCGGCCGACGCCCTGGCCGAGGCTTTGGTGCTGGAGCGACTGGCCGAGGCAACCGCCGCCGCGGACGCCGTTTCGATCGCTCGGGACATTTTGCGGGAAACCAGTGACCCGGGCCAGGTACTCCTGCACATCAAGGATTCGCCGCGTTTTCTCCGGGCGCTGGAAATGCTTCAGGAAACCCGACCGGACAACTGGCCGGAAATTTTCGAGCGCATGCTTCCACGCTCGACCGCGGAGGGATGCGAATGGATGGCCAAGGCCCTGCTGAAAGACGGACATGCGGATCGGCTGGCGGCGGCCATGAATCGGATCCCCGACGATTTCCTCGGGCATCTCGATGCGGTCTGCTGGCTGTGGCGCGGCCCCTCCGACCCGGCGATGATGAACCTGGACGGTCTGGCCGTACCGCCACCCCGCCAACTGCTGCCGCGGCTGCTGGAGCATCTGGGGCAACTGGTCCGCGGAGACAATACCCTGCCCGATGTCCTGCGTGATGCCCGGGTGAAAATTCGCAATGCCCTGTCCGCCAATAAATACGCACGTTATCGCGAGGTCATCAAGGACATGGGCGACTCGCTGGCATTCACCGTGTACTGGACCATTGATCGGCTGGAGGGTCTGGGCCAGGTGGTGCGCGAGGATACGCTCAATATTATCAAGGTGGCCTACCCCCATCTGTTCGTCAAGCAACGGACCGATCCCTGGTTCGACGAATCCATCATCTTCTGCACGACGGAGGGCCTGAACAAACGCCGGGAAGAACTGGATCATCTGCTGAAGGTGAAAATTCCGCAAAACGCCAAGGCCATCGGAGAGGCGGCATCGCACGGCGACCTGAGCGAGAACTCCGAATACAAGTTCGCTCTTGAGGAGCGCGACCTGCTGCAGGCACGGGCCATGCGTATTCAGGATGAACTGGGGCGAGCCCGGATGCTTTCCGCGCAGGAGATCAATACCTCGCAAGTGGACGTAGGCGTTCGGGTCACGGTGGTCGGAGTGAACGGGGGGACACGCCGAGATCTGTCCGTTCTGGGCCCCTGGGAAGCGGATATGGACAAGGGTATTTACAACTACCGCGCTCCCTTGTGTATCAAACTGAAGGGTCTCAAGGTCGGAGACGTGGTGACGCTTGACCTCGACGGCGGCGAGCAGCCCTATCGCGTGGAAAACATCGCCAACGCCCTGGCCCGGCCCGCATCCTGACCGGGGCATGACGACGACCAAGCGACGAAGATGACGGGAACACTCATGCGCACGGCAATTCATTATTGGGTCATAAGCGGGATTGTGTCGTTTCCCTTGTTCGCCGCCGAGGCCCCCGAGATCAACGGATATCTCGACGACGCTTTCTGGGCCACGAAAGCCCGCGTTTGGGAGGTTCATGAGCCGACCGGCCGGCAACCGGCGGCGCGTTTCTGGCTCGGCCACGATGAGCAATATGTTTATGTGGCCGCCGATGTGAATGATCGCGATGTCATGGGCCAACAATCCGGCCGTAAAAGCGAAATCTGGTTGGACGACGCCGTGGAGCTTTATCTGGATTTCGGCGACGGTCGAGCCCGGGAACGGACGCCGGATACCTTTGCGTTCGGATTCAGCGTCGCTGGAGGAGTTAATTGGACGCGCGGGACCGGCGATGGCGGCGGAAATAACTACCCCGCCCACGACTGGCCGCCGCCCTGGGACTCGACGATCAACTGGTCCATTCGTTTGAAAGTCGGGACAACCCGCAACTTCAGCGGCGACGAGGACCAGGGCTATGCCATCGAGGCCCGTATTCCCTGGAGCGAATTGGGGCAAACCTTCCCCTTCGATCGCGAACGAACCATCGGGGTCTGCTTCCTGAACATCCGTCAGTCCGGCCGCCCGGACGAGAAGATGCGACTAATCGGCAGCATTCCCGGCATCGATTTTTCCAATAATCACAATCCCAGCCTCTGGCAGCGGATTCGTCTGGATATGGAGGGACCGCTGGGTCTGCGCGGCCTGGTGACTGACCTTCCCCTCTGGCTGGGCACGGATGGCGATCTTGAACGCTGGAAGGTGTATGCCGAGACCGAAAACGATCCCGCCGGTCCGTGGCTGGACCGTCGGCGGTGGATCGCGCAACTCGATTTTCTGCGGGCAAACAAGTTCAACACCCTGCTGCTTGAACACCCGCATCCGTTTAACGGCCTGCTGGCTCTCAAGGAGCTGCCGGGAGCCGCCTATTTTTCCGCCGAGCAAGGCGAAAAGCATCGGGATCAATTTTCCTGGCTTTTGGCCGAGGCCCGGGAGCGCGGCATCGACATCTATCTTTCCTGCCAAAATATCCGTCTGCCGGCCGATTACGCTCGCGAAAAGAAAGTGGATGCATGTGGTTCCGATACGCCCGCGGCCCGGGCGTACCTACGCCGGGCGGTCAAGGAACTCTTCGTCACTTACCCGACTCTAGCTGGTCTCGTTACGGAAGCCGGCCCCGCGCCCGCGGGCTGTACCGATTTCGTGATCGAGGCAGTCATCGGCGGGTTAAAAGACCTTGATCGGCCGGCTGATGCCCGGCCCGTGCTGATTATGCAAACCTGGGGCAGTTATCCCGAGGACGCCGCCCGGATCATCCAAGCCTGGCCGTCGACACGTCTGCTTCATGAGGTCAACGGACGCCAATGGTTCATGCCCACCGTCGATCCGCGAGGTCCGCGTTTCGCTTATCGGGTAAACGAGCTATTGGTCGGCCGGAACGTTTCGCCCGGTCCGCTCCTGGGAATCGGCGGGCCTGAGTCGGCTAGCGCCTACCTCTATTGGGGGGATCCGGAATGGATTCGCGACTTGAATCAGGACGCCCGGAGGCAAGGTTTGGATGGCCTGTTCTTTCGGACAGCCAGCGCCGAGCCGCGTTTCGCTCAGTTGGCCATGGGGTATTACGCGTACGATTTAATTGCCTCTTTCGACCGTCGTCTCTGGGAAGGACAACTGCATAACATGTACGGGGCGGGCTCCCATGCCGGGCAACTATTGGACGCCATCCAGAGCGCCAGCGGGATCATGCCGAAATTGCTTAACCTGCTGCACAGTCAGTCGCCGCGGTTCATGCCGCAGTTTGGACTGCCCCTGACCCATTATGTGGAGTTGCCCTCGATCACCAGTTACGTCTCGGACGGTCAGGTCACGGTTGACGCTCGCGGATATTTGACCCCTTGCATCGGGCCGGCCTGGCCAAACCCGGACTGGGGCCTGAATCTCGCTACCATCAAGGAAAATGTCGAACGCACCGCCACCCTCAACGCCGTCCCACCCCAGAGCATCGCTGAGCAGATACGCCAACTAACCGAAATCTGCCGCGCTCGGCTGACCGGGTTACGGCATTTACGGATAGGCAACCCGGACCAGGACGAAGCCCTCAAGAATCTGCTGACACGCCTCGAATTGAACACGGCCCTGGGCGAGCATTACGCATATAAAATCGAGGCGGCCGTCGGCTGGGAGAATTATCGCGCCTATCGCGATCGGCAACTGGGCTGCCTTGAGCCACTCCAGCAATCGGTGCGGGCCTGGGAGCGAGCGGCGGCCGTCGCCGAAATCCTTTACAAAACCCCCCTGCCGGCCTGGGAAACACGGATAGTCTCCGCGCCACCCTGGTCGGCGACACAAATGGAGCGTGGCTATGCACCCGCCCGGCTTGATTGGAGCAACCAACGGGAACGCTTCGAGCGTGAGTTTCTTCTGGTTCAGCGGACGATAGCCGAACAGGGACCGCGCGGCCCCCTGCCGCTCTGGGACCAGATCGACGCCTGGCCGCGCGATGAGCTGAACACTGTTCATCAGTTACTATTCGAGGGCGGAAACGATCCGCGCTATCGCCCCGGTCCGGGGGTCGCGCTGATCCGCGACCCGGATAAAATTCTGGAGGGCCGGAGCTCCCTGTTGATCGATACGCGTAAACTGAACGAGGGAGCCTGGCATCAGGGGATACTGACCGACCCGGCCCAGATGCCCTTATTGCCGCATC
>CAZXSA010000122.1:0-15120 GCA_964642815.1 uncultured Planctomycetales bacterium
GATCGTATGGTCAGCCGGCCCGGCCAGGGCGATATCGATGGCATAGTCCTGCCAGCCGGTGTCCTGCTGGCCTGCCCCACCCGAGAATCTGGCCAGATAGCTTTGTCCGGCCACCCCGTAGCGTTGATTGTTCACCTCGAAGCGGGCCTCGCCGTGCTCGTCGCTTTCAAAAGTCCCCGGGAAAAACAAACGCCACTTGAAACGGATTTGCACGATCGACGGTTGATCAAGATGAAAGGTTCCGGCCCAGGCGGTGGAAGCTCCGTTGCTGTAGGTGGTGCTGTTGATGCCGCCAGTGCGGGTCCGCAGCCCACTACCGGTGTAGCCGTATGCCGTGTTCCAGTCGCCATTTTCAAAGGTGGTGTTGCCGCTGGTGCCGAACGCGTTGCGGACCAGTGTCCACCCTTGAGCGTCGGCATCGAAGGTCCACTGCTGAAGCGTCGGACCGTCGGGATGATAGAGGGCCAGCTTGTAGCCGCCGGCATTGGACCATTCGTTATTGCCCGCATTGCGCATGATCATGGCGGTTGGATAAGATTCGCCGGGTCGCATGGATACGGGAAATTCATAATCAAGGCATTGGGCTGCCCGGGCCGGGAGGCGATTGAACTGGGCGGCTTTAACGGATGTTGTATCGATATACTCGCGCGGGTTGTTGGTGTTGGACCAGACATCGGTATTGGGATTCGGCGGAATGATGTACGGCGGGCCGGGATCGGCGGAATAGATGCCCGATCCCTCGTCATATTCATTCCATGATTCGATATACACCCGGCGGCTCTGAGTACTGTCGTTGAGTACGCTGTTCCAGGCGTTGACGTACGGTGTTCCCCCGTTGCGAGCTATAAACGTGCCGGGGTTGCGAATGTTCTGGTCCCAGTAACCGCCCTTGACCGTGTAACTTCGCACCTGAGGCGAGCCGTTCCATTCGAGGAAATAGCTGTTTGTGCAAAACTGGTACACCAATTCGTCGCACCAGGATGGATAACTGTCGGAAAACGCCGTGGCGATCTGATAAATACTGTTGTTGAATTCGCCGTAAACGGCCCCGAAAGCGGCGGCCAGCCGGCTTTCCACGTCCTGCCGCGTCAGCGAATGACGATTCGTCGTTATCCCCATCGTCCAGGTGTCGATCATGACCTTGTTGTCCATGATGCCTATGAAGTCGATGGCCCGCGGGTCCGGGTTCTGTCCGAAATACTGGTTGTAGTAGCGGATGTACTGGTTGACCCAGTCATCCTTGCCCTGGGTGGTGGCCAGGTCGATGGTCCGGCCGTTCCAGGTGATTGCCGCGTCGAGGAACGGTACGGCCTTGGGGACTTCGTAGCCGGCCGCCCGCAATTGACTCATGGCCGCAAAAAGATTGACCCTTTGCTGATCGAAATAGGGGATGAGGTGGACATACATCACATCGATGTTGGCGTCCATGATGTCCTTGATCTGGCGAGTCCAGAATTCGGTCGTGCCGGTCCAGTTGGCTCGCCCTTCGAGCGGCCGCCACGGCCCCAATAGCTGCCCATCATGGACCGTGTACCACTGGAACACGCTGGTACTGACCAACCGGTCATTGGTGGTGAACCGCCGGCCGGGCAGATTAAACGTCGGCTGATCGGCGAGGGCGATGGCCGCCGTAAGTAACAAAATACTGATGCTCGATAGACGCATTTTTCTTTTCTCCCAGTCGAAAGTAGTCAAACCCCACCTCTCTGGAAAAGAGTCCTTTGCGCGCTGCCTAACAAAAATATTCTATTCTGCCCGATGAATCTCCGCGTTCCCTTACGGAAGCGATCTGCTGGATATCGCTTCATATCTATTATAACGAGATAAATCGAAAATAAAATAATATCAATCTTTGCTGGGGTTGTTTCCAAGCGGATTTTGGTTGGACGGCTTCCTAAGTTAGAAAAAAATTATAGAAACCCTCTTGCATCTACTATATACATAGTATATACTACTTGCATAGTAGACAGGAGCAAGCGTCATGAAAATCCTCAAGCCCAGCGAGACGGAGTTTCAGGTTCTTTCGGTCCTCTGGCGGAAGGGGCCGTTGTCGGCCCGGCAGGTACTCGACCTGTTGCCGGACGGCAAGAAGAGGGCCTATACCACCGTCCTGTCCATCCTCCAGGTCATGGAGAAAAAGGGGCTGGTTTCTCATCAGCGGGAGGGCCTGACCCACATATTCGCGCCGAAAGTGAGCAAACGTCAGGTGTTGCGGCCTTTGCTGCGGAACCTCTTGAACAACATCTTCGGCGGTCGACCGGCCGAGGCCGTTCAACATTTGCTCGATGAGGCCGACATCAGCGCCGAGGAGTTGGCCGAGGTCCGCCGGCTGCTGGATGGCATGAAACCTTGTGCGAAAGCCAAACCATCAAAGGGAGGCCACAAATGAGCACCTGGCTTGATATGCTGGCCGGCCCGGTAGGGCAACACCTGATCGAGGCATTGCTGCATACCCTTTGGCAGGGCGGGTTGTTGGTGATCTTGCTCTACCTGCTGCTGCGCAAGATTCCCGTGGGCCGGACCGGTTTACGCTACGTCGTTTCGGTCGGCATGTTGGCTGGTCTGTTGTTCGGCGGCCTGTTGACCTGGTCGATACTGGAATATCAAACGCCCACCCAAACTGCGGATGTGGACGGCGAATCGGCTTCCCTGCCGCCGAGTGAAAACAAACCGGCCGCACGAAACCAGGCCGACCCGATATCGGTTACCCCTGATGCGCCGCCACAGTTTGCCGAAACATGGGAACCATCCCCGTCGAATACCATGCCCTGGATGGCCTGGGGAGTGGTGATCTGGCTGGCCGGGGTGGTGGTCATGCTGACTCGCATGGCGATACGGGTGATGGGCGTGAGCCGGTTAGGCCGTCAATGCCGGCTGCTGGACGACCCTGCGGTTTTGTGCCTGCTAGATCAATTAAGGGCGTCGATGCGCATCACCCAACGGGTCCGGATTGCCGTATGCGAGCATATCCGTATGCCCGCGGTGATGGGAATTCTTTCGCCGATGCTGTTGCTGCCGGCCTCGGCGTTGACCGGTATGCCGACCGATTATCTCCGGGCGATTATCGCCCACGAATTGGCCCATATTCGCCGGTATGACTATCTGGTCAATCTCGTACAGATGTTCATTGAGGCCATCTTGTTTTTCAATCCTGCCGTCTGGTGGCTCAGCCGGCAGATTCGCATCGAGCGGGAAGCATGTTGCGATGCCCTGGCCGCGGGAGTCATTGGCGAGCGGGTGGGTTATGCCCGGGCGGTGGCCGAGTGGGCGCAGATGCTGCGTCCGCTCGGACCGTCCTTGGTGGCTATGCCAGCCTTCGGTGACGCCCGTCGGCCGATGCTCCTGCTGGATCGCGTCAAACGCCTGGTGGTCAGCGACCATCGCCCGACCTTGAAGATGTCCTGGATCGGGTTGGTGGGCATATTCGTGATCGGCGGCGTCCTCCTGGCCGCGCTGCGTATCGGTACAGATCTGACCGTCGCTCTGGCCGGCCAGATTCTGACCCCGCAACAACGGTTGGAGAAGCTGGCGGAAATTGATCGATCATACGGGACCGATAGGCGAGGATATGGTGAGGAGGGTAAGATCAGGATATCGGGTACCGTGCGGACCGCCGACGGAACGCCGCTGACGGAACCGGCGGTAATGGAAATCCTGACTCGCAATTATTCGGGGAGTATGAGTAGTGGTGCGAAACTGGAAGGTGGTCGGTTCTCCATCAAATGCGATTATGGGAGGGTATGGTTACAGGTCAGGGCCAACGGCCATGCGCCGGCTTTTCTTGGACCGTTGGAGGCGGAGCCGGGTGGAGAGATAGAGAATATCGAGATCGTGTTGGAGCGTGGGTTTGAAGGGCGTATACAATTGATCAATGAGGGGGGTGAACCTGTTATCGGCGCTATACTTGAAGGTGGTTACGATACCTTCCCTAACACTTTGACGCAGTCGATCAAAATGGAAACCGATGATAGGGGATTCGCCGTCATAAAAGATTGCGGGACGATACCGGTATCTCTTCAAGTCCGGGTGGATGGTTATCAGGATGAGACTTTTAACAAGATCGAATTGAAACCCGACGAGGTTGTCGTCAAGACGCTTAAATCCGCCCGGGTAACAACAGGGGTGGTTCTGGATCGTGCCTCTCGCAAACCCTTGGCAGGGGCCTTGATTCGCATGTTGGGCCGAGTCGGTCCTGGCAATCATATTGTTAGTCTTAGTGCCGAAGACAGTGAAATACTTGCTCGAACCGACGCTCAGGGTCGATTTCGGCTTACCCAATTGCATGACGATTGGCTTTATACACTGATGGTGGAGGCCCCGAATTACGCCCGCGATAGTCTGAAAGATGTCGAGGCCGGGCAGCAGGATATTATGTGGCTGGTCGGTCCAGAGCTTTATATTCGTGGCACGATCAAAGGCGATCTGACGAAACTGAAGAAAACCACGACAGGCATGTGGATTCACTATAGTAATAGCTATTACACCGGACCGAAACATCAACACGGCAGCGGCGGAAGGGTTGATGTTACCCAACGTGATGGTGTTGGCCATTTTGAGATTAAAAATCTGTTGGCCGGTTGGGTAGAAATTGAGGTCGCAGGACACAATATTCAAATCACCATCGACGACGAACCGATCGACGACCTGGTTATCGATCTGGACAAGGAAGCAACACAGGTCGTTCATCGCGAAATAATCATTTGTTTCGATGTGCCGCCGGGCCATCCGCAACCACGGGGAACGACAGGAATCAACTATACTCACCATAATGCTGAGACCAATGTTGGCTTGGCGGATCTGAAATATGTGCCTATTGAGGATGGGCAGGCCCGCCTGTCAATTCCTGTGCCGGCTGATGTGACTGTTGGTCCGAAAGGCACGGTGGGTTACTGGTTTGCCGAACACCGGCAGAAAATTGATATGGACGAGCATCCCTGCGTGTTGACCCTGCCGGTTGTACCCGCCGGCAGTATCTTCGGCCAGGTACTCAACGCGGATGGAAGCGTCGGAGAAAATGTGCATGTTAGCGTCATCGTGGTTGAGCAGTCGCCGCTGATCGAAAAGAATCGCGTGGATACGAACGATATCAATCAATCTTTATCCGTCTCAGGCAAATTTAACCTTACGCCGCTTCCATTGGGAGGCACATATGTTGTGACGGCTAACCATGGATCGTCTTACGTGCTTGGCCCGGAGATCACCCTCGACGAAAAGAACCCGATTCAGCAAGTGAATTTGCGCTTGGCCGATGGCCTACCGGTCAGCGGCCAGGTGATGGATCCCGAGGGTAACCCGATCCGGAACATCAAGGTGGAGCTGAGTTATTCGACGCCTTTCAAATCCAGCTTTGATGGACCGTTCGCCATGTCCGATGAGCAAGGCCGTTTCGATTTCGAGGCGGTCAACCCTGACGTACTCGGTTCCTACAGTCTTAATGTTCGAGAAGCCGCCGGTTGGCAACCCTATCGTGCTGAAGCGCAGCCGGGCCAGCCCGTTGTGGTTGCATTGAAGCGCGGCGGGATTGTAACCGGAGTGGTTCTTGATAATGCAACGGGCTATCCAGTTCCGAACGTAAGCGTGTATGCCACTGGCGAACATTATGAATCCATTGACCAGAATAATTGGCATCTCTACATGCTGAAAGCCGAGTCAGAAACCAATCAGCACGGCGAATTCCGCTTCAGCAATCTGCCCGCAGGGCGGCGATATAACTTGAATGTCGGCGGCGGAGCCGATCTTGTTGATCCACGAAAGCCGGTTGCGGTCGTGGGCGACCAGAAGGAGCCGGTTACCTTGCGGATCAAGATTCGTGAACGGAGCCAATTAAAGCCGCGTAAACCCGATCCCGGCGAATAAGCATTCATTATCCTTCATTTTCCCTCGCTTTCGATCGCCCGGCGAGCAGGTAGCCGAAAACGAACGCCACGGCAAAGCCGATAGGCACATACCAGGGCCAGGCGAGGGTGATGATTTTCGGGGAAGCTTCGGAGGACAGGTCCATCCAGTAACCATGATGGCTCAGATACAGCGCGACACCCAAACCAACCAATAGATAAAGGGTTTGCCGTAAGGTCAACCTCAGGGACGCGCGGCCCCGAAAATTCGTAACCGTCCAGATCACCAGCAATACGATCGCCCCGATCCAGCAGATCGTCCGGGCCCAGGGTTCATGCCAGGCGACCGCGAAAACGGTCAGGACGGAAAGCGGTGCCGAGTACAGAAAACCTTTGCCGTCGATTCGGAGCGGCAGAAACGACAGCAGAAAGCCGGCCAGCAGTGCTCCGCCGGTATAGCCGGCCATCGAAAGGGCCAAATTAAGAATCGCGGGATACTTGCTGCTGGCCGCGTCGGCCACGAAGGCCATCAGACACAATATGACTCCCCAGAACACAACCAGTATGCGTGAAATACGTACTATCCGCCGTGCTTCCATTGCCTCATCTGCTCCCTCCGTTTGGCGTCGCAGGGGCAGATAAAAAGCCGAAAGGGTGGTCTGGCTCAGGGCGGCCAGAATGGAATCCATGCTCGATATGGCCGCCGCGAAAATCCCCGCGATGAGTAGCCCGGTGACGCCTTGCGGCAAGACCTGAATGATGAAGAGGGGAAAGATGCGGTCGGTTTTTTCCGCCACCAGGGCGGCCGCTTCGGCCCCCAGCGGGAAATGCCGATAATAGACGTACAATCCGACCCCGACGAGCATCATCACGATACTGATAAGCTGCCCGAGACAACTGAACAGTACCGCCTTGCGGGCCTGGGCCGGACCGCGGCAGCAGAACACCCGCTGGGCCATCATCTGGTCCGTACCGTAAACGCCGACGCACCAGATCGTATAAGCGATGGCGGCCGTCCAGATGGTGTAGGGTTGCGCAGGGTTGGTACGGAAATCGAAAAGCGTAAATTTCCCCCAAGCCCCGACATCCTTAGCTTGCAGGCCCATATCGAAAATGGTTTTGACGTTATCGGCAAATCCGCCAGGAAGCTCGGCCACGACATAAACCAAGGCCACGAAGCCGCCGAACAGGAACAGCAGAAACAGCAGTACATCCGTCCAGATGACCGTGGTGATACCACCGAAAAGTGTCCAGGCAATGGCGACCAACCCAATGACAAAAACGGACCAGGTCATGGTCTGCGTGCCGGTCAATTCCGCCACGCGCCCGAACATGCTCGGACCGACGATCAGGTCCAGGATCATGGCCGTCAGGTAAACGCGAGCACCTTGGGCGAGCAACCCGCCGAGGGTAAACAGGGCGGTGGTCATGCCTCGCACCCGCCCGCCGAGCCGCTCGGCCATGTAGTCGTAGGGGCTGTAAATTTCCTGTCGATAGTATGCCGGGACGAAACAATACGCAACGACGAATCGCGCCAGAACAGTGCCGATCAGACAAAGTTGAAGGTAGGTGAAATTACCCTCTTTGCCAAAAACGATGGCCGGCACCCCGACGAAAGTCACCGCGCTGATTTCCGTGGCGATGATGGACCCGGCGACGGCCGCCCAGGGCAGCTTGCGCCCGCCGAGAAAGAAATCACGGATAGTCGCCTGCTTGCCGGCCAGCATTCCGCCCAGCAGGGTGGTAAAAACCAGATAGCCGACAACGATCAGCCAATCCAGGCCGGTAAAATGGCCAACCGGCGAACCGCTCTGCTGTGCGATAAGATGGAATAGGCCGTAAGCCATACAGATAGTTTCCGTTTAACAATGTAGCGGAATATAGTGGGGATTGCTGAGAGAGACAACCGTTACACTGCATGATAGGTTTACAGTTTTCGGTCAGGGGCGCCGGCGCGGAGCTTTTCCAATTCGGTGATGATCTTTCCGTCGCGGAAAATGGTGACGGTGCCAGTGGATTGACTGACGGTGATGGCCACCGATTGCGAGACGCTGGTGATGGCGGCGGCCGCATGGTGGCGAGCGCCAAGGCCGGGGGGCATTTTGTATTCTTCCTGGCTGGCGGTTTTCAGGTACGTCCCGGCCGACTCGATGACCCCGTCGCCGCGGATGACAAACGCCCCATCAATGGCCGCTAGTTCCTTGACCGTCTCGACCAGATGCGGGTCAAGGATGTTCCGGCGCATCGGCGGATAACCCTGGAAGGGATTGAGGATCAATTGTCGGGAAAGGGAGATGACGCGGTCGCTGTCGCCGATCACGAATAACGCCCCAAGAGGCTTGCCTTCGCGACCCTCGCTGCCCAGCGCGACGGCTATGTCAATAACGCTCTCCAGCACCTCGGGCAGGATGTTCGGAAAAACATCTTTGGTGCCGTTGGGCATGAGGAATAGGTCAAACTCCTTACCAACCTGCATGACTACGATGGTATCGAGCATGCCGTGAACCGGCAGGCCGGTCAGAGTCACGATCACATCGCCATTGGCGATCAACCCACGGGCGGCGGCCAGCAGCAAAGCGATTTTAACCTGACCCATCCTCGTGAGGGTGACGTTGGGAACACGGATAATATGACGCCCCGTTTCGCTTTTCTCTTCGGGGTCGGGAGGGGCTTTGGAAACAAAGAAGATTCTCTGCTGAACATGCTTAGGCAACTCGGGCGGCGTTCCATCGAGGGCGTCAAGGTTGATGAAAAGGGCGTCCGCCTGACAATGAGCGGCCAGCTCGACGGCCTGCCGAATGACGCTGTCGGAAATGCGCTTTTGCAGGCTGCTTGCTTGCGCGGTTGCCATCACGAGAGCGTCGGCGGTTTTGTCGGGCGCGGGTGGCGACATAGCTTAATCCCAACGCAAGAATACGAAACCATCAGAACGGATACGGAGTGCCAAAAAAACGATGCGACTCCACTAAATTATAGGCTCTCCCGGTGTTTTCGGTTGCCGGGTCTTTCGATTTCATCGACTGGGCGAGGGAGTAAATTCGGCAATTCCTGGGGAAGATTTTACCACGGAGGCCCGCCCAGGCGAGGCTCCGCCGCGGCGAGCACAGAGACACGGAGGTTTTCTAGATTATGAGGGCATCCTAAAACCGGTGTGGCACCGGCGTCTCGCCGGTGCTCTTCAACCCGGAAAGGTCGACGCTATGGGGTTTTAGGACATACTCTAATTGATGGCGAGGTTTGGACGGAGCAAGTATGCCTTGGTAGTAAAAGGGGCCTGACACATCTCCTATGGATTGAACGTCCCAAAATCTAGGCGCGGACAACCTGTCCAAGCCGAATTTCGACACGGTTGGGGGAATATTCGGGTCTAATAGGATGTATGTTATTGGAGCAGTTCGCGGGGGTCGGTAATCCGGCCGTTCACCGCGCTGGCCGCCACCGTCAACGGGCTGGCTAGAAATACTTCCGCGTCCTTGCTGCCCATCCGCCCGGGGAAATTGCGGTTGGTGCTGGAGATGCACCGAAGCTTTTCGTTGACCCGGCCGAAGGTGTCCGCCGGCCCGCCCAGACAGGCGGCGCAGGAGGCCGGTCCGAGCTGGCAACCGGCGTCCTGGAAAATCTTCTCGAGCGGAACATCCTTGTAATGGGTGGTCCGCATCTCCGCGTGTACCTGGGTGGTAGCCGGCACGATAAAGGTCGGCACCTTGACCGTGCGGCCCTTGAGAATGCGGGCGGCGGCCAGGAAGTCGGTCAGTTTTCCACCGGTGCAACTGCCGATGTAGGCCCGGTCGATTTTCACGGCCTTGAGTTTGTGGGCCAGGTCGCGGTTGTCGGGGGAATGCGGCTTGGCCACGGTCGGTTCGAGCTCGGCTGTCCGATAGGTTTTCTCGAATTCGAAAGCGGCGTCGGGATCGTTGGCGCAGGCCTCCCAGGGTTTGTCCGTCCGGCCTTTGAGGAATTCGCGGACCTTGTCGTCCACGGGGATCACGCCGTTTTTACCGCCGGCCTCGATGACCATGTTGCACAGGGTCATCCGCTCCTCGATGTTCAGGCTCATGACTCCCTCGCCGGAGAATTCCATGGCCTTGTAGGTGGCCCCGTCAACGCCGATGTCGCCGATGATGGTAAGGATCAGATCCTTGGCCATCAGGTAGGGCGGCAGGTCATCGTCAAAGACAAAGCGCATCGTCGGCGGGACTTTGAGCCAGAGTTTGCCGGTACCCAGGACGAAGCCGGCATCGGTATTGCCGATCCCGGTGGCGAACTCACCGAACGCCCCGGCGGTACAGGTGTGCGAGTCGGTACCGAGCAGCACTTCACCGGGTCGGGTGTGGCCCTCCTCCGGCAAGGCGACGTGGCAGACCCCCTTGTAGGAAGTCCGGGTCGGGTCGCGGTAGGGGTTGGGCATCCCCTCGCCCTTGATAAACTCGGGGTCGTAGTAGTATTTGATGCCCTGTTCGCGGACGAAATCGCGCAGGATATCGATATTGCGATGGGCCTTGGTGTCGGCGGTGAAGATGTAATGGTCGGGGATAATCACCACTTTCTCCGGATCCCAGACCTTTGCTTTCGGTCCAAAATGCTCCTTGAATACGCCGATGGTGCCCGGTCCGCAGACATCATGGGTCATGAGCACGTCGATGTTGACCCAGACGTTCTCACCCGGACTGACGGACGACCTTCCCGCGTGGCGGGCCAAGAGTTTTTCGGTGATGGTCATACCCATCGCATTTTTCCCTTTCGGTTACCTGGCCGGCGGCCGGTTCGCTTACCACCGCAACCGGCGCCGGACCTATCCAGACGGAGGGTGGTTGCGTTCCATTGTATCCCGAAGGCCGAACAGGGACAACTTGAGCGAAACCGAGCGCATCAGAGAGAGGGCATCCGAACGAATGGCCGCAAGCAACGCCTCATCTGGCTGGTACCGGCTTGCCCATGGCTTTCAATTCCTCGTCCGTTGGGGGCGTGAATGTCGGGTTTTGCGGGTTCGGAGAAGTGAGCGGAGCCGTATCCCCCAATTCCTTCTGCCAGTCGCCAAGCCGCGCGAACAAGGATTCGACGCGCTGAACTTGGGTTGGATCTTCGGACAAATCGCGCATTTCGTTGGGATCTTCCCGTAGGTCGAATAATTGGGTTTTATTGATATGCGGGTAGCGGATCAGTTTCCAGCGCTCATCGCGTACGGCCCGCTGCACTTCGCGGTATGCCAGAAAAAGCGTATCCCTCACTTGCTCTTGCCGACCTTGAATAACGGGTTTCAGACTCTTTCCGTCCAGACCCGGCGGAACCGTTACGCCGGTCAGGTCGCATACGGTGGGAAACAAGTCCAACAGATACACCAGGGCATCCGAATGCCCTGGCCGAATGTCCGGCCCGGCAATAATGAGCGGAATTTTCGCGCTATGCTCGTAGAGGCTTTGTTTACCCATCAACCCGTGGCTGCCGACGGCCAGGCCGTTATCCGACGAGAAAATGACAATCGTGTGCTCGGCTATCCCAAGCGTTTTCAGGGTGTCCAGCAGGCGGCCGATATGGTAATCCAAGCCAGTGATGACCGCGTAATAATCATGCAGGTGTCGGCGGATGACTTGCGGAGTGCGCGGCCAGGGGGCGAGCAATTCGTCGCGAACGATCATTTCTCCATTATCGAACGGGTGACGGGGAAGATAGTTCGCCGGCAGGGGGATGGATTCGGTGGAATATTCATCGAGATAGCGTGGAGCGGCGATTCGCGGATCGTGGGGATGGCTGAAAGCCAGATACATGAAGAAAGGCCGATCATCCCGCTTGTTTTCCAGGAAAGCGATGGCTTCATCCACGATCTGCTTGCCCGGC
Source organism: uncultured Planctomycetales bacterium (assembly GCA_964642815.1). Lineage (GTDB taxonomy): Bacteria > Planctomycetota > Phycisphaerae > UBA1845 > PWPN01 > JAAYCU01. The sequence goes on from CAZXSA010000122.1 coordinate 11,670, forward strand.
TCTCCGCTCTCGCGATCCTGTTTTTCATCGACGTATTTATTGATCTCGAACTGCTCCTGGATCAGCAGGGCGGTGTTGCCCTTTTTGCCGTGGTGATAGGTGAAATAACCGGCATTTTTCAAGGCGGAAGGGAAGTTCGGTTGATCGGCCGGCGCCAGCCTTCCCTCCCATCGAAAATAGGCTCGGCCGCTCAGCAGCATGTTTCGGCTGGGTTGGCAGACCGCGGGGCTATTGCTTCCCAGGTTGTAGGCGTTGCGGAAGACCAACCCCCGCTGGGCGAGCGAATCAAGGGTCGGCGTTTTCAGACGCGGATTGCCCAACGCGGCGACGCCATCAGGCCGCTGGTCGTCGGTAAAGAGGAAGAGTACGTTCGATTTCCGGTCGTTTGCGGCCTTGGCCGAGTCGTATCCCATCGCCCCCAACGCAATCCCCATGAGCAACCAGCATCCAACCCTGTAGTAATCTACACGGCCCGTTCTTCTCGACATGTTATCTCTCCAAGCATGGGGATCCCGCATGATGACGATGGCTCCTCGCCCGTCCTAATCGCTGATGCATTTAACGAGCATCTGGCGATGGCGGGGGCCGTCGAATTCGCAAAAGTAGACGGCCTGCCAAGTTCCCAGGACCAGTCGCCCATCGGCGACCAGAATGGTCTGGGAGCAGCCGACCAGCGAGCTTTTGATGTGTGCGTCGCTATTACCCTCGCCGTGCTGATACTCCGGCTCGTTGCGGGGCGCCATTTGTTCGAGCTTCCAGAGCAGATCGCGGGTCACGTCCGGGTCGGCGTTTTCCTGGATGGTGACCCCGGCGGTGGTATGGGTGACGAAACAGATGACGTAGCCGTTCTGCAAGCCGGCCTCCCGGACGGCGCGCTGGACCTCGCCGGTGACATCCACCATCTGGCAATGCTGTCGCGTTTTCACGTCAATGGTTGTCATAATACATTCTCCCGTTTTTCGACGCTGTTTGGTCAAGAGGATATAATCGTTAAAAAGGATGGTTTTGTCGATAGCCCGTGCAAAGGCGAGAATGGATTGGAATGTCCCGAAATCGCGGCAAAATCGTGGTGGCGATGAGTGGGGGGGTGGATTCGAGCGTGTCGGCCGCCCTGCTAAAGGAGCAGGGGTACGAAGTCGTCGGGCTGTTCATGTGTACCGGCCGGGACGAGTCGGCCGCCGCCGCCGATGAATTGGCCAACCCGGATCCGCGATCGAGCGAGCATCGACAACGTGGATGTTGTCGCCCGGAGGATGCCGCCGACGCGCGGATTGTGGCCGGTAAACTGGGTATCGCTTTTTATTCGCTGAATTTCAGCAGGCAGTTCGAGAAAATCATCGATTACTTCGCCGACGAGTATCTCTTAGGCCGGACACCCAACCCTTGCGTGCTATGTAATCAACACCTGAAATTCGGCCTGCTGGCCGACTATGGCAAGACCATTGGGGCGAACCATGTGGCCACCGGACATTATGCCCGGATCGGGCGGGACGGGGAGCGGTATTGGTTGCGGCGAGCGGTCGACGCGAGCAAGGACCAATCCTATGTTTTGTTCGGGATCGATCGCGAGATGCTGCCGCGGATCCTTTTTCCGGTGGGCGAGTTGACCAAGGATGAGGTCCGGCGGTACGCGGAGCATCTTGGCTTGCCCATCAGCGAAAAGCCCGATTCCCAGGATATCTGTTTTGCTCCGGATCGCGATTATGCCCGGGTCGTCGGGCAGCGGCGGCCGGGGGCTTTCGTGGAAGGACCGATTGTCGACAACCAAGGCCGGGAGGTCGGACGCCATCGCGGGATCGCTCACTTCACCATCGGGCAACGTCGCGGGCTGGATGTGGCCATGGGGGAGCCTTATTACGTGACGCATCTGGATCCGACGACGAATACGGTGACCATCGGGCCGGCGGATGATTTACTCTCCGATCGCTTGCGGGCCGCGAAGGTCCGTTGGCTGATCGATCCACCGGCGGACCCTTTCCGGGCCGTGGTCAAGATTCGTTATGCCCACGCCGGGGCGCCGGCCACCGTTGTGCCGATCAGTACGGATAGCGTCGAAGTACATTTTGATGAGCCGGTGCGGGCGATTACGCCGGGGCAGGCCGCGGTATTCTACGATAATGACTTTGTGTTGGGCGGCGGATGGATCGAGAGAAGCTGAACGATAATCGGCCGGAGCGTGTTCTCGTCCTGCATCAGGGAGCGATCGGGGACTTCATCCTGACCCTGTCGGTGATCCAGGCCGTGAGCGAGTATATGGGTGGGGCAAACGTTACCGCCGTGGCTTCGGCGCCTTCGGCCCGGTTGGCGGCGGGGCGAAGCGTTATCCGACGATCCTTTCATCCAGATCAGGTCGGGGCGCACTGCCTGTTTCAGGCCGATGGTCCACTTGATAACCGGCTGCTGAATTTGCTCGGAGAGGCGGACCTGGTTCTGAGTTTCCTGGGAGGCCATGACGAGAGGACGCATGAACGGCTGAAAGCGAATACGAGCAGGCCGGTCATTTCCGTGGATCCGCGGCCGACGGACGAAACCTTGCGGCAACGTCGTCACATTACCCGGCAATGGCGCGATGCGATACGACAAGTGGGGTTGGATATCCCCGACCCTTCTCCGCCGGTGATTCGGTTGGACGATAAACATCATGGAATTGGTCATAAAAGAGGAACCCCGTCGCGTTGTCGGATCGTCATTCATCCCGGCAGCGGGGGGTGGAGCAAGTGCTGGCCTTTGGAACACTTTCTGATGTTGGCCGATTCGCTGCAAAACGCCGAGGTGTCATGGATGCTCGGACCGGCCGAGGTCGAGCGGGATCAACAACTGGTGGAGGTGATCCATCGCCGCGTGGCGGATACCGGCGAGCCGGTCGTCATCGAGACGGATTTGCTTCGGGCGGCAGAGTCATTAGGAACTACGAACCTCTATATCGGTAACGATTCCGGCATGAGTCATCTGACCGCCGCCCTTGGGGTGCCGACGATCGTGCTGTTCATCGCTACGGACCCGGCCGTGTGGGCGCCGCGCGGCGAGCATGTTCATGTAGTAGAAACCTTGTCCACCCGGCAAACCCTCTCGCCCCAACAGGTTTCGCGGGTCGTCCGGGAAATCGCTCACGGAAGCTGATCGGCGATTTGCCGGACCTCGGCGATCAACTGGCCGATACGCTGTTCGGTGCGGGCCTCGCCGATGATCCGGATGATCGGCTCGGTGTTGGAGCCGCGCACGTGGACCCAGGCGTCGTCGAAGTCGATGCGTACCCCGTCGATATCGTTGATCCGCTCACCGGCGTAGCGGGTCTTAACCGCGGCCAGAACGCGGGCGATCCGCTCGCTGGGACAGGCAAATTTTTCCTTAATCATGACGTACCGGGGGATTTCCGCGACCAGTTGGCTGACGGTTTTGCCGCTATGACTCATCAGTTGCAGGGTCAAAGCCATGGCCACGAGACTGTCAC
>CAZXSA010000123.1:0-2593 GCA_964642815.1 uncultured Planctomycetales bacterium
CTGGCGATGATATTAGTCGCGGGCACGGCGGTCATCTCCTTGCATGCCTACCTGGTCTCGGATAGAGAGGGGACGAGTATTCGGACAATGCCTTGGCGGCACCCGGTCGTCGGCATGGCGCTGGCTGTACTGGAGGAAGAGGGGCCCGCCGCCCTTGGGCAATATCTGAATCGATGGAGTCGTGTGTCCGGCATGTTGCAGTATGTTTTCGACGAACAAGGCCGGGAATTGACTGGACAAACGGTTACGCCTGAAATCGTCGAATTGTCCAGGCGACTCCCGGAGCCGGGTACGGAGGTGTGGCGACATTTCGAGGACTCGACCTATATTGCCGCGCGTATTTCCGCGGCCGACGGAAAGAGTTATATCTTGGTTTCAGCTATGCCGGACTCGCCACCCGGCCGAGGCGGCCCCCCGATGCCGATGATTCATGGCCCTTTGGGGTTCCTGTTGGATAAACCACAGTTTCTCCTGCTTATCCTGGGCGCGGTGGTCCTGACATCCGGTGTTGTGTGCTATGCGCTAGCGCGTCACCTGACCAGCCCCTTGAGCCGATTGCGCGCATCCGCTCGACAAATCGCGGAGGGTGATCTGACGGTGCGTGTCGGAACCGCCGTGCGGAACCGGCATGATGAAATGGGCGACTTGGGACGCGATTTCGATTTCATGGCCGAGCGGATCGAGTCGCTGGTTTCGGCTCAGCGCAGGTTATTGCGGGACATGTCTCACGAATTACGCTCGCCCCTGGCCCGGCTTCATGTGGCCTTGGGGTTGGCTCGGCAGCAGACCGACCCAAGGGCCGGTGCGGCCCTGGATCGCATCGAACGCGAGGCCGAGCGGCTGGGTGAACTTATCGGCGCGCTGTTGACCCTGGTTCGACTGGAGGGCGGCCAGGTCGTCAACGGAAAGACCACGGTCGATCTGGCGGCCCTTGTCCAAAGTATCGCGGCGGATGCTGATTTCGAGGCCAAAAGCTCCGGTCGCCGCGTTCGGGTATTGCGCTGTGACGAGTGTACCATGGTCGGCGTACCGGAATTACTGCATAGCGCGATCGAGAATGTCGTCCGAAATGCCATACGCTATACGCCTGAAAATACCGAGGTGGATATTACTCTCGCTGTCGGTTCCGGCGAAGGCGAATTGCCGGTCATTGTCCGCGTACGGGATCATGGCCCCGGCGTCCCTTCAGCCGCGATCCCGGACATATTTCGGCCGTTCTATCGCGTCGACGATGTTCGCAACCGCCGAACGGGCGGTGTGGGTTTGGGGCTGGCCATCGCCCAGCAGGCCGTCCGGGTTCACGGCGGCACCATATCGGCGGCGAACGTCCAAGATGGCGGTTTCATGGCGGAATTACGTTTTCCATTGGCCTCGGAGAGTCGTGGCAAGGCTTCCTCTTTCGCCTAACCGGTGGTGGCCCGCGTGGGTTACGAAGGCCGGTTGGTTTTCGGTAAAGCAATAAAAATCGCCAGTGGCCGTTCTATATGAAACAGAGCGTGGTTATTGTGCGCCCGAAAATAGTGCGAGACGCAAGGTCGTATGGCTTGGGAGACGGTACATTTACTTCGAGGCATGCGTTTACCCGACCATCTGGTTGTGTCTGACCCTGCGCACCTTTCGTGGCAAACTGACCACGTTCGAGGTTGACACCGAGCGTGCCGCCCTCGCTCGAAAGAATTTCAAGCGGGCCAGGGTGGAGTCCATCGTTACCCTCATCGAAGGGGATGCCCACGAAGAGGTTGGCAAGCTCAAGGATCCTATCAACCTTTTGTTCATCGATGCCGACAAGGAAGGATATCTGGATTACCTTGAGACTCTTTTGCCGTTGATGCGGCCGGGGGGGGCTTATTGTGTCTCACAATATGAATCCACAGCAGGCCGATCGCCGTTATGTCAAGGCGATCACCACGAATCCCCAGCTTGAAACTCTTTTTATCAACGTGGGGCATTCCGGTATCGGAGTGACTTTGAGGAAACGATAGCGTTTAAGCAAGCGAGACGGAAAAATTGGCAGGCCGGGCACTCTCATTCATGTTATCACTTTCGTATCGCCGCCTTGTTCAAGCGCGATGTCCATGTTTCGTTTATTGCTCTGCCATGCTCCAGCGGTGAAATCGGGTACCTTGACGGAGTTGGAGTCGTTCCTCACCGACCATTCGCTCAGCGGGACGATCGAACTCCAGGCCGCCGCGTCGTAAACATCTTGATCGAGAGGCAGGCCGTGATGCAGGCAATCGATCAGATGCCAGTCGATCAACATGTCCGAGCCGCCGTGTCCGCTGTCTTTGGCCAGTTCGCCCATTTTTCGGAGGAGGGCAGGCATGTATTGGTCCTTGATCCGCTCGCACTCCTCCGGCGGCGCCCATTGGTGATTACCGGTGCTGATTCTCGGCGGCGGTGGATCGTAAAGGGCCGCGCCTTTCGTACCGTAGATGCCGTGGATCATGTTATGCGGCGAGGGCGAAGTGGCGTCGTGCTGGAGCATGATGGTGCGGCCTTGCACGGTCCTGATCGTGGTGACACTCATGTTACCGCGATAGTCGAGTCCGACGAACGGCTTGAAGAAATCGTCGGTTTCCGCCAGTTCCGCGGC
>CAZXSA010000123.1:2693-15060 GCA_964642815.1 uncultured Planctomycetales bacterium
AGTCGAGTCCGACGAACGGCTTGAAGAAATCGTCGGTTTCCGCCAGTTCCGCGGCTTTGGCGGCGATCATGAAGTCCTTGCTTTCGACCGAAACCAGAAAGTCGAACCGGTCGCCGCGGTTGATGTCCATGATCTGAGCGACCGGGCCGAGGCCGTGGGTCGGGTAGATGTTGCCTTTCCTGGTGGCGTACTGCTTCAGCCACCACATATCCCAGTAAAGGTTCTTGTTGAAATTGTTTTTCATCTTGCTGGTGTTGTAGGCGCAATCGACGTGGAAAACCTCGCCGAAAAATCCCTGTCGGGCCATGTTGAGCATGACCAGTTGGAAGGGCATATAGCAATAATTCTCGAGCATCATCAGGTGCCGTCGGGTCCTCTCGGCGGTTTCGACCAGTTGCAGGCACTCCTCGATCGTCCCGGCCGCCGGGACTTCGCTGGCGACGTGCTTGCCATGGTTCATGGCGTAGACCGCCATGTCGGCGTGCATATACCAGGGAGTCGTGACCCAGACCAGGTCGAGGTCCTCGCGTTGGCAGAGTTTTTTCCACTCATCCTCCGAGCCGGTGTAAAGTTCCGGGTTGTGCGGTGTGCCCGCGAGTCGTTCTTTCGCCGCCTGGGCTTTTTCCGGCCGCAGGTCGCAAAGGGCCTTGATCTCGACCCCCTCGATACGGATCAGCGTCCCCATGTGGCTCGGCCCTCTCTGGCCCAGCCCGATGATGCCGATGCGTACGATTTCGATCGGTTCGGCGGCGTAACCGGACATGTTGAATCGCTGTTTACGGTCCCGTGCGGCCGAAAAACCGGGTAGCACATTATCCGCGGAGTCGCTGGAGCCATCGGCGGTCGCTCCTCCCAGGACATTCAGGCCGGCGACACCCGTTAATTTCAGGAAATCTCTGCGTTTGGTCTTTATGATCCGCAAGTCTCCATTTCGCGGCGATGTCTCGTGTCTATGATATTAAAACCTGCACGATGGACAACGCCTTGGCCGTATGTTCCGAACAATATGCTGCATCTTCCATCAGTGTGGCGAGCCGACCTCCTGTAATTCCGCGAGGATGGCTCGGCGAGCAGCGTGGAGGACGGCCGGGTCGCGGGTAAAATCGGTCATCCCACGCGTTACCTTTCGGACGCATTGCTCTACTCGATCGCGGCCAAGCCGAGCCTCGGCGGCGTCCAACAGCATCGTGTCCTCGATGCCCGCGCGGATGCCGAGCAGCCGCAATGAACCCAGCGGACCCGACGTTCCCGGATACAGTAAAACGCCGTCGCCATGCAGGGGCTCGAAGGGCGTCACCGACCACTTCAGCATCGCGTCCGCGTCGTCGGGAATAGGCGCATCATTGTGCGGCCGGTCCCAGATGTTCAGCCCCCAGTATAAAAATCCGTCCACCTTGTGCTGCCAGGTCTGCCACCAGATCAGCCGACTCTCGATCAACGGATATTCGAGCATCCAGTTGGCGTAAGGCCACGTCGGCCCCATGCAGATATACCACCACATCTCGCCGCCGCGGGCGCGATGCCGCTCGGCCGCGACCGGGTCGTACTTGTTGGCCAGCGGACAGTACCAGTCGATTGCCAGCGATTCGGGGTCCGTGCCGGGCGGCGGCCAGCAGGTCGATAGCGTGCGCAGGCGCGGGTAGCGCTGCTTGATGAGGCCGAAATATTCGCGGATCACGGGGATGTATTCAGATCCCCGCTCGTCGAAACCATACACGTATGCCATATCGAGCAGGCCGCGCTTCTCCAGTTCGGGCACGAAGGCATCCAGCCGCTCGATCAGACGTTGCTTGAACTCGGGTGTGTAGTCCTCGAGTTTGGCGAAACAGACCCACGTCACCTTGCGCGTGGGCTCGGGGACAAGGTTGAGGACGTTGAACGTGTTAAGACCGCGATCCTTCGCCCAGACCAGCTCGTCCAGATCGGGCAGACGGGTCCGGCTGATATCGTCGGGGTTCAACCGGTGATCGAGAACAAACGCCGTATAGGCGCGGCGGAGTTCGGGCGTGATCGTGCCATGGATTTTTTCGAGGAACCCGTCCATCAGGGCAAACGCGGTTTTAATTCGCGGCCGGTTCCCCAACGTGAGGTCATGTACCTTCAGCCGGACCGGCAGACGCTTTACCTCGCCGTCGAGTTGCGAAACGTTTACATGTCCCTCGTAAACACCGGGCGCCTGATCGCCGGGTACGCGGATACTCAAGATCGCCGAGCGGGCCTGGCCTCGGGGAACAGCAAGACGCTGCCAGGTCAGAAGGGGGTCAGGCCACCAGGCTGATCCCGCGTGTTCAAGGCAGGGGTGCCGGGCGGGTTGCTCGTTGCGTACGAAGCCGACGCGAAATCGTTGCCAAAGCGTTCCCGGCAGGGTTACCGACTCGCCGGCAAGATCGCCCATGACCACGTCGACCTGCTGATCCGAGTCATGCGGGTTGGTGGCGATCGCGATTTGAAACTCGACGTGGCCGTTGCGCACGGCGTCGAGTTGCACGGGTTCGGCCGGCTCCCCGCGAAGCGAATCGATCGGCGGCAGGGTATCGGCAAATACACGGGATAGGGCATCGGTCGTCCAGACGCGCCAGGCCGAAGGCGATATCGCGTGGGGGATTTGCCGCGGGTCAAGTTGAGCTTGGGTTCGGTTGGCCTCATCGTAGGCGGAGCGGGCCTCCAGGGTGATGGGATCGACGCTCTCGGGATTTCCGATATCGGCCATCTCGATATTGCAGGCGCTGGGACTCTGCGTAATCGCGGCGTCGGCTGCATCTTTCAATCCACTTATTGCGATCGATGCCCGCATATTGGTTTCGGCCCGGATTGTCAGACTGCGTGGCCGCCACAATCCGGCTACGGCTTTCAATCGGGTGAACGCCACGGGCGTGAACTTCAGTCGCGGCCGGGCGAACCACGCCTCGCCCGTGGTCTTGCGCAGGAGCAGATGGAAACGTATCTCCGCGACCGGCTTGGTCGGCACCATGTCGACCGCCGCCTCCTGCCAGTCGCTTGTTCCGCGATCGAAGCCGGCCACATGCCCCCATGAGGGCGAACCATCGGTGTGGATAAGATCGATATAGACCGCGAAATCGCCCGTGCCGCCGACATTGATGCCTTTCGCTCTGGCCGACGCGGTGAACGGCGCCGTGATGGGTGGCTCGCAACGGACGACCTGCCAAAGCCCGCTGGATTGCTCCGCCGATGTACAGCGTACATGTGCCGTCGTACCGTCGGGTTCATAGGCGCCGAGGGCGGTCCAGGCGACGAAACGGCCATTCTCAACCTCCGTAAAATCGGTATTACGCAGTTCGAGACCCCAGACTGTTACTGGAAAGATCGCTCCATAAATCACAAGAACAGCGCAGCCGGCTCGGAAAGTAGTGGGCATGGCGTAACCTTTATTTCATATTATTGGATACACTGGGTATTTCTCGGATAGCCTCGTCAACAAGACACGAGTGCCCCAGCTTACAGGGCGGTTTCGTTATATTGGCTCAACGGGCGTTCAACGTTTGGTGGCCGGCTCTGTGCTGGCCGGCCAGGTCGGGCCTTCCGCCTTGATTTCGCTGTAAAGTCGGCTCAGTTCCTTGGCCATCGCCTTCAGCCGTTCGGGTTCGTGAGCGGCCAGATTGCGTGCTTCGCCCGGATCGCTGCGCAGGTTGTACAGCTCGAACTGGCTGACCGCGGCGTTAGCCAGGATCTTCCAATCGCCGACACGCATCGCGATCTTCGGTTCGCCTATGGCCTTGTCGTATTGCCAGTAAAGCGGCACGCGTCGCTCGACGGGCTGGCCCGTGAAGATGGGCAGAATGTTCGCCCCGTCGATCGGCCGCTCCGTTGGCGGCTGAATGCCGGCGATCGCGCAAAACGTGGGCAACACGTCCGTGCCGCAGACCGGTTCGTTACAGATCTGGCCCGGCGACGTTTGACCCGGCCAGCGGATCAGACCGGCGACCCGGATGCCGCCCTCGTACATGTGAAGCTTCATCCCGCGCCATGGGCTGGGTGAACCGTAGGATCGATTTGCCGTTGGATAGCGGTTCAGCGTCTCCGGCCCGTTGTCGCTGGTGAACAGGACGAATGTGTTATCGCGCAGGCCAAGCTCATCCAGCGCGGCCAGCAACCGCCCGATTTCGTGATCCATCTGCGTGACGTTTCCGTAGTAAATCGCCCGGTCTTCGGGCAGCACGTCGCGGTAAAGATCGGTGAACTCTTTCGCGGTGGCGACCGGTTCGTGCGGCGTGTGAAACCAGACGAACTGGCAGAACGGCCGGCCGCGATCGTGCTGCTTGAGCCAGGCAATGGCCTCATCGACGATCAACGTACTGGAATATCCTTCGAGCGGTCCGACGGGCTTGCCGTTGCGGACGAAATTGACCGGGTTTTCGTGCGAGGGAGCGGCGTTGTTCTGCGTGGCGAACCAGTGATCGAAGCCGTGGTCGTCGGGCTGGGGTTGCTCGGGGCTGTTGAACATTCCGTTGCAATGCCATTTGCCCGAGAAACAAGTCGCATAGCCGGCCCGGAGCAGCAGGGTGGCGATGGTGATTTCAGTTTTCCGGAGATGCATCGGCGATTGATCGGGTATCCAGTCATAAATCCCGCTTCGGTAGGGGGTACGGCCGGTGAGCATGCCCGCTCGCGAGGGCGAGCAGACCGGAGCGGCCGCGTAACAGTCGGTGAGCCTCATCCCTTCGACGGCCAGCCGATCGAGGTTCGGCGTGCGGATGATCGGGTGTCCGTAGCAGCCCAGATCGCCGTACCCCAGATCGTCGCAGAGAATGACCAGAAAGTTGGTTTTTCCCGCCGCCTCAACCGCGCCGGACATCGCGAATGAAAACGCCAGGATAACCGGCAAGGCGAAATGCCCCGCGGCCTTCCACCATCGACTCATGCGCATCGCGGTTGTTCCTCCTGTACGAATCCGAACGATGTTGACGGCCTGTGATACACTTATCTTACCGGTTTTGAATCATATTCGCCATGAGTATGCACCCATATTCTCCGGACAGCCGTCAGGTGGTTCGTTGTTTGGAGGTGTTCTATTTCCGCGGGCCATTCGCAATCTGAAACTCAAGCCCTTGGTCGTACTTGTATACGTGTCGGCTGAGTACTGTTGCGGTTATCGGGATCGTAATATTCGTAGACTTTGGCCGGCGGTGTCGTGATATTCACCGGCATGGTTGCGTCAAGCCGATATTTAATGGATAGCGGCTTGCCCGTCTCTAGTCCACGGAGATACACGATAACGCTCCTGGGGGTCAGGTCGTATTTGGCGATGGTCCCTTCGTTTCGCAGGTTATTCCACTCGGCCGCATTCACGGCAAAACCCGGCGGAATAGGCAAATCAAGGATAACCATCGGGACTGCGGCCGGCATGTGGCTTACGATCCGAGCGGTGGCCGTCACGGTGTCGCCGGTGAACAGTTCCGTTTTGTCATACGTCAATTCGATACTAAGAGGTTGTTCTGTCTCATCCGGCTTCGCCGCAGGCAGATAATAGCGGTACGCCAGTTGATAATTCGTTCCGGCCTGGTTCGTTTCGGTCAATTGGATATGCTGCGAACCGACCGCCAGATACTCTGTAAGGTCCACCTGTTTCATCACGTCGGCCTGATCGGCCGGGATTCGTAAATCCCAGGAAGGAGAGTTTCCCACGGCGATTCGGATCCGGCGCTCCTCGCTCCCACCGAGCGGGCGATTGGACCCCTCGATCAGGGCTTTCAATGCCAGCACCGTGGCCTGCGTCGAATGGAAGGTGCCTAATGAATCTTTTTGGGCTACCAGCCAGCTCAGGGCGCCTTTCACCGTGGCTGGTTCATCTTGGGCCCGTAACAGAACGAGAGTGGCCAGGGCCGTGGTTTCGATATTCCCACCGCGACCGGCGCCGTGGAACGCCGTGCGGCTGCCGGTGGGCAGGCCCCAGCAAACAAGTTTTCCGTCCTTCGAATGCTGTTTCATATTGACCAGTCGCTCGACATAGTCCTTATGGTTCCCCTTCGGATCGAGGGCCTGCAACGCATTGCAGACCAGGGCCAATACGTAAGGATCATCGATCTGCGATGGCTTGTGGGCTTTCAGGTAACTCAGGGTGGGGGACGGCTCGCCTTCCTGATTTCCATTACAAAAGACCGCCCAGGCGATATACGCCGTTGTACTGAGTTGAGCCAATCCTTTGCCCCGCACGGTTGGATCCATGTGCATTTGATGATTTTCCGGACTCCAGGAACCGTCGGCGTTTCTTTGTTTTAACAGCCACTCACGGGTCCGCATGATCAGCTCGGGATCCACATCATGCACGCGGGCCATGTCCTCGAACTCCATCAACCCGTAAGCGCTCAAGGTCCGATTGGCCGGAGGACAGCCGAACCAGTCGAACCCGCCGCCCGCCACCTCGAAGGTCAACAATCGTTGATACCCCAGGTGGATGTATTGCCGGGCTTTGGCCTCGACTTCCGGAACGTTAGTTTTCGTTCGCCGCAGATAATCCAACGCCAGGATATTCGGGTAGGTTGTTGAGGAGGTCTGTTCAAAACAACCGTAAGGCCGCTGGAAGATGTTTTCCAGCCCTTCGAGTAACTGGCTGAAACTCGAGGGATAGACTTTGAGAATGGCCTTGGCGCTGCCCTCGATGGCCTCTTTGGGCAAGTCCAGGGCGATATCGGCCGGCTGGTTAAGCGCACCGTTGAAAACCTGTTCGACCCGCCGCCCATTGGGCACTACTTCGATATCCTTGCGAATCGCGTCCCCGAGGTCGCCCGCTCGGGCGGTGATTTCAAACGTATATCGCCCGACTTTCCCGACCCGGATGCGGTATGCGACGCTCCGCACCTCGTTCGGCCCCAGATCGATCGTTTTGCCCGTTTCGTCGAGTAGTTCAAACCAATCGGCGGCTTTGAGGTCCAGGGTGACGGTTTGGGGTTGATCGAGATAGTTGTATACGACGACCGGGACGGATACCTCGTCGTTGCGGGTCAGAGTGACCGGCAGGTTGAGGTCCACGAAGAAGGGTTGAAAGACCCGGATTCCGGATTGCAGGGCACCGAGCCGGCCGTCACCGGTGATGGCGCTGGCCGTCAGCCGCCAGGTCGTGATCGAGTCGGCCAGATCGACGTCGATCGTCGCCCGGCCCTGATCGTCGGTTATGATCTCCGGACGCCAGAGAAGCGTTTCCGGGAACCACTCCCGAACCCGAATGGCCGGCTGGACCTCGGTTTCCGCGGGAGGTATGGCCGAGATGGGCGTTCCATCGATTTTCGCCATTTCGATGGCCATACTCAAGGCATGCAGCCCGGCGGCCACCCCCACAATTCTTGAACACTCTCTTGCGCGGGATAAGGAGGGCAGCAGCATTGAGGCAACAAACAAAAGCATGAGAAAAACAACCACTACCTTGATGACCGGTTTTCCAAAAACGTACCAGAGGGAAACCAGTCCCGCGATCAAGCCGAACACCCCGATGCCGACCCAGACCGTCTTGACCATGGCCAGACCCGATCGGCGATCCGCGAGGATTTGTCGGGTTTTCGCCGGATACGAGGATACAAAGACGGTGTCATCGTTACCGCTCTTGATCAGATCGCGGAGTTCGTCGGAAATCCAGGTTCTTTCAAGTACTTGATCGAGCTCTTCATATTCCAGAACATCAAGGGTTCGGGGGGAAATCTGGCCTTGGTCGATGAGTTGCTGAAATACCGCGCTTTTCTTGTTGGATATATTCCGAGCCGTTCGGGCGAAGAGGGCGCGTTCAAGATTCTTCCGCGATTCCTTCTGTTGCTCATCCATCCAGGCCGGGGTCCAGGGGTAGATGGCATAAATGGGCTGGAGCAGTTCCTGTTCAAGATTAAAGAAAGCCTGTTCCATGCCCGGGGCTTGCTCAAGGACGGCGAAGACGGCCTCATCGACGGCCGCCAGGCTGATCGCTCCGGGCGCCGGCCGGCCTTGCTCATCCTTCAGGTTCAATTCGATTTTCGCCGGTTGGCCCGGGCGATATTCCGGCCGATCAAGACTGGCCTCCACGGCGATTTGCCGGGCCTGATGGATGTAGACTACCCGGCTCTTGCGATTGGCCAGACCCCGCGTGCCGAAGCGGTAGGCCTGGATTTCCACCGTGCCGAACAGTTCGAGCGGGATATCGAAATGCAACTGTCCCTGCCCCTGGCTGATGGCGACGGATTGCGTGAGCAATACTTGGCCGTCCTTGATGAAGTCCACGAACACCGGCTCGGACCCACCGCCGACGAGATCGAGCTGCATGGTTTCGCCGCCGGTGTAGACCGCCTTGTCCGGCCGCACGAGAAAATCATCCTGGGTGGCGCCACATGTGAGCGTCATCCGCTCCTGACAGGTTACGCCGTGGTCATCGCTGGCGCGCATGGTAAGAATCACCTGTGCATCCTGGGGCGTGATTTCCATGACCGGCGCGCTTTGCGGCCCCGACGTCGGGCCGCCGGTACGCGGTTCTTTTCTCGGGATGATCTCTATGGTCGCCACCCCCGAGGGGCTTGTCCGGATCTCTTCGGAGATCCCGGCGATGACCAATCGGGTGGATGCGGGCCGCCCATCGGCATACTGGGTAAGCAGATAGATGGTATTGGCTACATCGCGAACCAGTTCGCCGCCTTCCGGAATCGCTTGAATACGGATTGGACGCGTCGTAACGGTGCGGGATTGGGTTACGGAATGGCTTTGATCGGCGGTATCGGTGACTTTAGCGTCGATCCAGATTCGCGCATCACCCCCGTCGTCCGGCCGCCCCACAAGCGAACCAGGAAGGGTGCATTGGAAGGCGGCCTTGCCGGTCGAATCCGTATGGACGGACAGCTTGGCGATTACATCGGGACCGACATCCCGTCCGCGTAAAGTTACTTCCACCCGGCTATCGGCCACCGGTTTACCGAAGAAATACTGCGCGTCCACGCTGCCGCGTACCACTTGCCGCGGCTGATAAAAAGGCCGATCAAGTTCAAGATTAATCTTGAATTTGGGTAGTACGTATGGTTTGACCTCGACGGTGGTCTGACTTTCCGTGTTTCCGATGGCGCAGGTAATGGTGTAAGCGCCTTCGATAATCTCGGTGGCGAGCGGACATTCGGTAAAGGCGATACCATACTTGCTGGTCACTGCGGGCTGTTTGAAAACGATATTGCCCTTGGGATCCTTGATCGAGAAGAGCACCTCATGGCCGGCGACGGGCTTGAGATCGGGCTTTTTCAGACCGAGGCTACGTATGAGGATCGTCTGCCCCGGCTGATAAACCGGTTTATCCGTGCTCAACATCACTTTCCACGACCGGGTCAGGGTGATTTTCCGCTTGATCGTGTCGGTTCCCTTTCGGGTTCGGCTGATTACGCGTAATGTGTATTCCCCGTTTTTCCAGTCTGGTAAATGGAAGCTTGGCCGGCCGGTGCCCTGGGCGTCCGTGGTAAAACTGGCCAGTCGCACCGTGACCTGTTCTTGTTCGTTGCTCAGTTCAATGTCAATCGGGACATCGGCCGCCGGTTTTTTAGTGTCGCGATTCATCATCTGCACCCGGAGGGCCCCCGGGGCGTCGGCAAGCTGGGTCTGGGGTACGGCCACTTTCAGGTCGTACGGGCTTACGGAAAGCGTCAGGTAATACACATGCAGAATGGCGACCAGGGCTACCGACGCCGCGAAAGCCAGACCGCCGGCCCGCAGGACATATTTGCGGAGACGTTGTTTCCCTTGCGCATAAGAGCCGACCCGGTCCATCGTGGAGCGGATCAACTCTTCCGAGACCTCGCAGGGAGCGAGGGCCTGGATCGCCTCCATCCGCTTGCGGGCCTCCTCCCTCGCCACCGCGCAGATTCGGCAGGATTCGCAATGCTCCTCGACGTAACGCGCCTCGCTCGACGTCAACAGATCATGCAGGTAATCGTCGAGATATTCGATAACATGTCCTTTTTTCTTTAACATGACTATTCTCCCCGCACAGGGCTATTTCATCCGGGGTTCCAGATATTCGCGTAAAGCGGCAAGGCCATGATGCATATGGGCCCGCACCGTGCTCTCGTTACGATGGACGACCTCGGCGATTTCGGCATAAGACAGACCGGACCAGATTCGTAATACCACGACGGTTTGTTGCCGGATGGGTAGTTGACGGACCGCATGGACCACCAGCGCCGACGTTTCGGCGGCTACCAGAACGTCTCCGCCCACGCCGTTTGCCGCCGGGGGGGCAACGGGCGGATCATAATCCAGGGAAAGCGCCGGAGGATCGAACGCGTAACGCAGGTAGGCGCGGACTTTATTGGCGGCGATGGCGAAGAGCCAGGGTTTGAAGGGGCGGAAATACTGGTACGTGCTTCGCTTTTTCCAAACCGTAAGAAATATTTCCTGAAACAACTCTTCGCTGCGATGGTGATCGCCGATCATGCGCCGGATAAAGGTAAGTAGCGGGTTGGCATAGCGTCGGATCAGCGGTTCAAGAAGATCCGCCTCGCCGCGGATGACGGCCGCCATCAATTCCTCGTCGGATCGTTGATTTGCTCGCATAGCCTGTACCCCATTACGCCACACTCCATCCGCCTATATGCGCGAAAAGTTATTTTCGTTTAGAGTAAAAAACGGAAATCATTATTTTTTCTTGGCAGCCGGATCATCAGGCATCTCCGAGGCTACCATAGTATCATGCCTATACTATTCGTAACTCTATGCATAATAAAGAATTGAGGATGCAAGGTTGGATAGGCTGCACGGTCCCCAGCTTCGTAGAGCAAATCCCGAACCTGATCGTCATCCGTGCCTGCGTAAACCATAGACCCAAGGCGTGGGGGTTGGGTGGTCCGATATTTTCGACCGAACGGTAAAAAAGAGGCCGAGAGAACCGTTTGCACCGATTCTCTCAGCCTCAAACCATAGCGTGAAAAGGTTCATCGAGCCGCGTGTATGGATTGGCGCGGTACGCGGCCGGTTACTCCCCTCACGCTCCGACGATGACGCCCAGAATCTGGCTGAACACGGCGGGAAGATTCTCGCATCCGGGAACGGCCAGAACGGCGAAGGTTGAACCTGAACACAGGACAGCCCATTTTCGCATAGTTTTTTGCCACATAACCATTTTTCCGTTTTTTGCGTGGAAACCTGTCGCAAACCCCGCTCGTACCCACGCGATACGGGCAGAGATTATCGTCCGTATTCAGCCTCGCGGCCGAATCTCACGGAACCCAATCACTCACTACGCGACAAAGCCGAAGGCAATCCGCAAGCGGTTGTACGTCAATATCCGGCATCCCATCTTTGTTGGGTTAGGCTGAAAATCAGAACTCCTTACGTCCGGCAAGCTTAGGTGCGACAAGACGAGGTGCCCCTGAAGTCGGCGAAAGGGATTAATTCGCTTTCTTATCCGCGACCTGGGCGGTTCGAGAATCCCAGAAATCGTCCGCTGTCCGGCATGGGGGACATGGGATATAATGATTTCGATTTACGGCCTTTCGGAATGGGTTTGGGTTTATCAGGGAATTGATGCACTCTTATGCCGACTGATTTTAATGCACAGATCACCCAGGTTGTCGGAGAGGTGGCCTCGGGACGCCAAGGGGCTTCCGAGCGGCTTTTTGTATTGTTGTACGACGTTTTCCATGATATGGCCCAGCGTTATCTCCGCGTCGAAAAAGTCGGTCATACCCTCTCGCCCACGGCCCTGGTTCATGAGGCCTACCTCAAGCTGGTGGATCAGAATCAGGTCGACTGGCAGGGGAAAACGCATTTCCTGGCGATCGGCGCACAGGCCATGCGACGTATTCTGGTCGATTATGCCCGCCAGAAGAAACGCATTAAGCGTGGTGGCCGGCTTCAACGCATTGTCCTTGACGAGCAGGTTGCACTCTCTCCGCAACGCGACGAGGATCTGCTGGCCTTGGATGAGGCTTTGGGCAAGCTGGCCCAGGTGGATCCGCGTCAGGCCGCCATCGTGGAACTTCGCTTCTTCGGCGGCTTGAACGTGGCCGAGGTGGCCGCCGTCCTCGGGGTCTCGAAGCGCACGATCGAGAGCGAATGGACCGCGGTTCGCGCATGGTTGCGCCGTGAGTTACAGGAAAAAACTTCCTCATGACTCCGGAACGTCATCAACAGATCAAGCAACTGTTCCTTGCGGCCTGTCAACTGGAGGACAGCCGGCGTTCCGCCTTTCTGGAGCAGGCCTGTGGGGAAGACCGGGAACTCCGGGCGGAAGTGGAATCCCTGCTGGCCCATCATAATGCCGCCACGTTGCTCGAAACGGAAACGGCCGCCACCCTGCCGACGGAAGTGGCCGAGCAGTTGGAGCAGCGGCTGGGCAACCTTCGCTCCGATATTCCGGCGGAGGGGTGCATCCGAAATTTAGTGGCGCCTGCCAAAATGGCAGTGTATACTTTCGTGC
>CAZXSA010000124.1:0-14770 GCA_964642815.1 uncultured Planctomycetales bacterium
GTTCGACCTTGCCTTGCAGGGCACCGCGTTCGATCTCCCCGCGGGTCAGATACGGCCCACCGCCTTTGCGCCCATATTTGCCCGTGGCCGAATCCCGCTCCAGGTCCGAGGGGCGGCGATAGAGAGGATATCTGAACTCCCCGTCCGGTTTCAGACGAGCGTCAAATATCGGCCGATAGTAACCGGTGAACAGCACCGAACCCATGTCATCACAACCGCGGGACATGTAAATATCAAATCGCTCCTTAATCATGGAGTCGAATTGCTCGGGGGATTGGGCTGAGTGCAGCACCTCAAGAAAAGCCTCGCTACTGGACACCGCCCGGGCATGGCTAACGTCCAAATAAGGCCAGAACTGCTTGCTGGACGGCTTGCTCAGGTAGACGAGATTGTTCATTACCGACTCTTCGAGACCAGCCCGGCGATGATAACCTTCACTGAAATCAGGCCACTGGCTCGGATCGGTCAACTTGACCAGGGCTTTCTCTCCAGGTGGTAATTGGCGTCCCCAATTCTTATCCTGGATCGGAGGTGGGAATTTATCCTCTGGTGGCGTGCATCCTGTGAACCCGATCAGACAGACTAGACCGACAACCAGCGTAAGGCGCTTGGACAGCATAAGGGTATCCTCCGTGATATCACCTTTTCGAGGGGTGGATTGAATCTAGCAGGCCGGCCCGCCGCTCCACCGGCGAACCGGACCTGACATTGTTGGCCATTATACAAACAAAAAACCATTTGTCTCGCTCACTTTCCCCCTTTTTCGTATCCATCGGCAGGACCCGCTTTCGCTCTGCTGCCTTTTTTCACTACAATGCTACCCAAACCAAGGTTGCGGGTGTCCGACTCGTGTCGCCCGACCAACAGACTCCCTTGATCCTGATATGACGGGAAGGGGGCAAGCCCGTGCGTTTTCCCGTAAAATGGAGGTCCAACATCCCTTGAACGCCCCGATCTTTGAACGGCGGATTGTCTGCATTTTCGGTAGTTATTCCCCCAAGCCCGGTGAACCCCTGTTCGAACAGGCCTACGCTATCGGCCACGCCCTGGCTCGGGCCGGTTTTACCGTGTGCAATGGGGGGTATGACGGGACCATGCTGGCCAGCGCAAAAGGGGCCAAGGATGCCGGCGGGAGCACTATCGGCGTCACCTGCTCGATCTTCGGCGAATACCGGGCCAAGCCCCTCAAGGCCAATCCGTTCATCGACCGGGAAATCCACCACGACAATGTCCTGACCCGGATCGACACGATGATTCGGATGTCCCACGGTTTTGTCGTGCTGGAAGGGGGGACCGGCACGCTCAGCGAGTTCGGCCTGCTTTGGGAATACGTGGCCAAGGGACTGATCGAACCTCGGCCTATCTTCGTTTTCGGTGATTTCTGGAAACCGGTCGTTGAGCGGGTCGTTTCCGTCCGTCCACGGCATGGCCGCCATGTCCACTGCGTCGAGACCGCGGAGCAGGTCGCCACTAAGGCGAAAAAGATTATTCTTACCTGAGCGGGTGCGAGTTTTTGGGCAATCAGATGGATTCGTTGCCGGATAGTTCCGCCGGCGTTGCACGGAGCGAGCCATCCTCGGCGATCTGGAGGGTCTGGATCCTGGCCTCGGCCTGGGTCAGAAGGGCGCGGCAACGCTGGATCAGCTTCATGCCCTTCTCGTACTGGTTGATGACCTCCTCCAGGCCGATCTTTCCCTCCTCGACGGCCGACACGACCGCCTCCAACTGACTCAGCATCTCCTCGAACGAAGGCTCTTCGCTTTTGCTCATGGTCCGTCTCCCGGTGTCGTGTTAGGTTTAAGTACGGATAAGTATTGTAACAGCTTTTGCCGTACGAGGCTATCCAATTGGCTCAAAATATGCTACTTTTCGCAAATGTCCTGTCGGCCGAGGGAGCACGGGCAAACCCCGGAGTACCGGGGCCTGCCCATGCCACCCGGCGGGGGCCTGCCTATGCGGCCCGACAGGGCCGGGTGACGCTACGTAAGGGGAGGGAGCGATAATTTTTGGGGCATGGCCCGAGAGGATTTTGCAAAAGCAATTTTTGTGGTATACTACCCGGCTCGGTTTTTTAGGCTATACGCGCGAGGTTAAACGATGTCACGCAAATGCTACTTTACCGGAAAATCCACCAGGGTCGGCCGCACCTACACCCACCGTGGCAAGGCCAAGTATTTGGGCGGCGTAGGCCGAAAAATAACCGGCAAGACCAAACGGAAATTCAAACCCAATGTCCAGAAGGTTCGGGCGATGATTGACAGCCGACCGGTTCGCATCCAGGTCAGCGCCAAGGCCATCCGGTTGGGCCTGGTGGTCAAGCCCCCCAAACGAGACTGGAAGCCCGCGGCGGCCGAAGCCGTGGCGTCATAGCGTTCCTGTTCCCGGACGACTATCCCTGATGCAGCGCATTTTTTCAGACCCGCGAAGCTCGCGGTTCGTTGTGCAATGTCGAGAGGCATGAGCTTTGAGCCAGGCGCATGGTGCTGAAAGGTGTCGGCTTACCGGCCGTGGCTCTATTTCCGACGATTTTCCGTTGAAGTGGATTGGTTTTCGTCCTTGTCCAGGGATGCGGGGGGTGCGCCAAGCCAGCCCTTGCGATAGAAAAAGTAAATCATGCCGGCGGCCATCACCGCCATAAGGCTCAGCGCGAACGGGTAACCGAAATACCAGGTCAGCTCGGGCATATTCCACGGCGATTGCTCTGTTCGGAAATTCATGCCGTAAATGCTGGATATAAACGTCAGGGGGATGAAGACCGTGGAGATGATCGTGAGCACCTTCATGACCTCGGTCATCCGTTGACTGATGCTCGACAGATACAAGTCCATCAGGTCCGAGCCAAGCTCGCGGTAGGTTTCGATGAAATCAATGATGCGAACGGTGTGGTCGTAACAGTCCCGCAGGTATAAGCGGGTTTCGTCGGTGACCAGCGGGTTGGGATCGCGGAGCAGCGTGTTCAAGGCCTCGCGCAAGGGCCAGATCGTCCGCCGCAGGGTCATCAAATCGCGTTTGGTCTGGTGTACGTGGGAGGCCGTATCTCTGCTTGGGCGAATGAGGATCTCGTCCTCAAGATTCTCAAGCCGCTCTCCGGTGGTCTCCAGTACGGGAAAGTAACCGTCGATAACCGCGTCGATCAGGCAGTAGGCCAGATGATCGGCCCCGGATTGCCTTATGTGCCCGACGGCATGGCGGATACGCTCGCGGACGGGATTGAACGGATCGCCCGGCCGACCCTCCTGAAAAGTCACGACATAGTTCTTGCCCAAAAACAGGCTCAACTGCTCGGTCTCCAAGTCGTTCTCGATGGTGGCCATGTGGGCGACCATGAACAGGTGGTTGGGGTAATACTCCACCTTGGCCCGCTGGAGGGTATTGACCGCGTCCTCGACGGCCAGTCGGTGCAGGTTGAGCATGTCGGCCAGGCGGGCGATCATGTTTACGTCGCCCAGGCCTTCGACATTGATCCAGGTAACGGGCCAGTGCCCTAAACATTCCTTCAAGGTGGTAACATCCTGGATCGTCCGCTCCTCGAAAGCGTCGCTGCTGTAGGTGATGACGCTGATCACCGGCTTGGGTGCCGTCACGTCGGCCACCAGCGTGCCCGGCGGCATGCCGGCGGGGGTATGTTTACGACGTTTCTTATGAGCCATTTCTTGGACCTCGGTAGAAGATCGGGAGGGTCGCCGACGACAATGGTTGCGATGACGCCTTGATTCATACGAGGCGAATCGGCGTAGTCCTGCCTCCGACATGCTACCATCCGCCATGAGGGTACGCTATCCCGGATTATTCATTGGTTTTCACTACGGAGACCCGCCCAGGCCCGGCTACGCTGGGCTTCGCCGTGGCGAGCGAGGCTCCGTTGCGGCGAGCGAGGCTTCGCCGTAGCGAACGCGGGAGGCACGGAGAGGAAACGATTGATTAGAAAATAAGGGGAGCGAATGTTCCGACAGGGGGCATTCATCCAGGCCGAGGCATACCTTGTCTTCGCCACTATTCTATCTTTACTCCGTGATCTCCATGACCTCCATTCGGCCTGAGCTCATGGCCGAAGGCCGTGGTGAATTATCCGGGTTCAGGGCCGGTTTCCGGTTCGTGCCTGCCGCCGACGGGAAAATCACGGATGACAAAAGCCGGCCGCTTTATCCCCCAAGGTTACATGAAATTTCATCGGGTCCGAAATATTCCAGGCGTCTCCACTGTTGCCGTGTTCGGTCGGCGGCTGATACAAACCACAAGGAGACCGGTTCACCGGTCTTTCCCGAAGGGCTGATAGGCCAGTCGTTGTACGGCTGGTCTAAGGCGTAACGTAACGTTCCGTTCCCATTTCAATGTTTAATATCGAGCCCGTTTCAACGGGCTTTTTCTCGTCGGATAAGCCCGTTGAAACGGGCTGGGATAACGGAGAGATAGTCATTCAGGGACGACGCGGCCAACCGGCCGTATAACGGCCGGCCTATTAGCCCGCCCTTGGCGGGAAAACCCCCTGAAGAGGGTTGCTCGTCCGTAACGATCGCGTTCAAGCAGCCGATTTTGTCACGGCCCCAATTTCGTCTATGCGGGCGATATTTTCTTGTCCACCGCTTGGCTACGCGGTATGCTTTATCCCAAGGGTCGAAAAAGAATTGCCCCCAACGACCGGCAGGCACCCTGGAATCTATGGCCGTCAAGTTGCCCCGGAATCGGTACTGTTGGTTGGTCAGAGGGTTTGTGAAGTAAAAGGGCGGCACGTGGAAGGCCGGATCATGGATGGCCACCGCAATATCCGCAAAGGCCGAAAGGTGAAAAGGAGTAAAAATAATTACGGTCTCTGTGTCTGTTCTGAATCTGCCGCGATCCGAAAACCGGCCGAAACGCGAGGTGAATGTTGCCACATACCATGGAAACTATCCGCGTCCCTGTTTCGCACTTCGCCGATACCGGACAAGGAGCAATTCTCATGTATCGCCCCAAACGCCTTCGCCATCGAGCCTTTGGGCTTTTCGAGGCTATCGTGATAATCATCCTCATACTGTTAATAGCTATTTTTATTTTCATGTATACACGCGTTACGCCACGCGGCTATATCCATAGGCCTACTTGTAGGACTAATCTCTACGGTATCGGCATTGGACTTCAGATATACGCTAATGAAAATAATAACTATTTCCCCATCGCCCCCCACGCTCCGGCAACACAAGACAGTGTCGGCCGCGTGACCTACGCCCCGGGAATAATCGGTACCCATCGCGGCCGCGAGGACGTCCCTGACGCCGGCCAGACCTCCGAAGAAGACACTGAAATGTCCGCCACGCGCAATCTGTGGATGCTGGTGCGTCACGGGTCTCTAAGTCCCCGCGGGTTTATCTGTCCCTTAAGCGGCGACAAAGAGAATGACGATGGCATCCCCCAACATCTCTGGGACTTCCGCAACTATTCGGAAATCAGCTACGGCTACCAGGTTCCCTATGGGAAATACGGTCAGCCGGCGACCATGCGCGCCCATGATATGCCCCTGGCCGCCGACAAAGGCCCGTTCGGCGCCGCCCTGGAAGCCGGCAAACCGCACCCCGGCATCAACATGCCCAACAGCAACGCCTCGCCGGGTGAATGGACACCCTGGAACTCGCCTAACCACGGGGGTGAAGGACAAAATGTCCTCTACGCCGACGGCAGCGTGCGTTTCGAGACCACCCCGATCGTTGGCGTCAAGAAGGACAACATCTACACCCGCTGGGCGCAGGCCGACGGCGGTTCGGATACCGACGAAATCCCGCGCATCCACGGCACCCCGCCCACCGGCACCGAAACCCCCTGGAGCGATACGGATTCCTTGATCTATCCCTGACAACGGAGAAGAAAAGGGATCAGCCGGTCTCGCCTCGCCCTCTTATTTCCTTGCTCGCCCGCCACGGCCCGCCCAGGCGAGGCAGGCGGGTAAACTGCGTCGGGCTGGTGTGGGGTTCCTTACCCACACACACTCTCCCCCCCCTCCCTCAATCTCACCCTCTCTCCCTGCCTCGCTGTTTCCGTTATAGCCCCCCGTGGTGACGCTGTTCGCCTCACTTGACCGGCCGGCGGGTCCAAGGCTACCATGCCCTCCAAGATGATACGCTATTTGCCAGGACCGGAGGAATTCGCCAAGCTCGCTGAACGCGGGAATACCATTCCCGTCTATTGTCAGTTGTTGGCCGACCACCTTACGCCAGTTACCGCTTTCGCGGCCATCGCGGAAAACAGCCCCCATGCTTTTCTTCTGGAAAGCGTGGTGGGCGGCGAAAAAATCGCCCGATACTCCTTTTTGGCGACCCGCCCGCAATTGACCTTCGAGGCTACTCGCGAAAACGTCGTCATTCACCATCCGGGCGGGGTCATCAAGGAAACTTCCGATGATCCGCTGCGCAACCTGGCCGGATTACTGACCGCCTATCGGTCCGTGCATCTACCCGAATTGCCGCGTTTCGCCGGTGGGGCGGTGGGCTATGCCGGGTATGATCTGGTTCGCTACTACGAGCCGCTACCCGATGCGCCGGTCGACGACCGCCATTTACCCGATTTGCTCTTCGGCCTGTATGACACAATGGTGGTGTTCGATCATGTATCCAAGACCATTCTGGTCATCAGCCATGCCCATGTGGATAGCGACGGAATTGAAGCAGGTTACGCCCAGGCCTGTCAGCGTATCGCCACGACCGTCGAGCAATTGACCACGCCCAAGCGAACCCGCGTCGGCTATATCGAGCGGCAGGGGGATCCCACGCTTTCGTATACCAGTAATTTCGAGCCGAACCAGTTCAAGGCCGCCGTCGAGGCCTGTAAGGAGTACATCCGGGCCGGCGATATTTTTCAGGTCGTGCTCTCGCAGAGGTTGCACGTTGAAACGCCCGCCGATCCCTTTGATATTTACCGAGCCCTGCGGGTGGTCAATCCGTCGCCGTTCATGTTCTATCTGAAAAGCCCGCGGGTCATTCTGGTTGGGGCCTCGCCGGAAATCATGTGCCGGGTGGAAGAAGGTATCATTACCAATCGCCCGCTGGCCGGGACGCGGCGGCGAGGCCGCAGCGAGGAAGAGGATCGGGCTTTGGAACGCGAGTTATTGGCCGACGCCAAGGAGCGGGCCGAGCATATCATGCTCGTTGATCTCGGGCGCAACGATGTCGGCCGCGTTGCGGAGCCGGGCAGCGTGAAACTGAGCGACGTGATGTCCGTCGAGCGCTACAGCCACGTCATGCACATCTGCAGCAACGTGCAGGGGAAACTCGCCGCCGATAAGACCGCCTTCGACGCTCTGCGGACCTCCCTGCCGGTGGGTACGGTCAGCGGCGCTCCCAAGGTGCGGGCCATGCAGATTATCGACGAATTCGAGCCCACCCGTCGCGGGCCTTATGCCGGGGCCGTCGGATACATCGACTTCGCCGGTAACATGGACACCTGCATCGCCCTGCGGACGATGGTGATCACGCCGGGCATGGTCTTCGGCAAGCACAGCGTCTACCTCCAGGCCGGGGCCGGGATTGTGGCCGACTCCGTGCCCCAGAGCGAATACGACGAGACCATCAACAAGGCCAAGGGCATGTTGCGGGCCATCGAACTGGCCGAGCGCGGATTTGAATAAACACGCGTTGCGCAAAAAACCGACCGGCGCATCGGCCGGTCGGATACGCTTTCATCCAAAATCATCCCTGATAATTTGAGCGGTTTATAGACCTACGCGGGGGTTACCTCGACGTGTTTGCCCAGGCTGTTCAAATCGCGGATCACGGAGATCGAGGCAAAAATCCGGTGACTTGCCCCTTTGGTTGTCTTGACCGCTTGTAAACGGGATGGGCGATCCTTCCAGACGCGGCCGCCGCGAATGTGCGTCTTTATCGGACGGGATCTTTTCATTCGCGTTCTTTCCCGCCGGACTTCCGGATCCTGCTCGAACAGTCGGCGTAAGGTTTTGACGGCCGCCTCACGCTTCGGCTGGGAAACGACTTTAACCTGAACCCACTGCCCGGGTTTAACCTGCAAGGCCATGGCCTGCTCCTTGTTTACAGACTCACTCAATCCTGGTGCCGTTCGACGAGCCCCTGCCGGTCAGGCGGGCTCGGCCGAGTCCGGATAGCATACCCTATTTGGCGTATTCGATGCAATAGTGTAAAAATGGCCCGGTGATAAATTGTATGGATCCCTTGTTGGAGGCTTTGAGTATGGAAAAAGTCAATCCAGGCCAAACCCGTGTCGGCTGGATCGGAACCGGGGTGATGGGCAACTCGATGGCCGGCCATCTGCTGCAAGCGGGTTATGGCTTGACCGTTTACAATCGCAGCCGGGCCAAGGCCGAGACCCTTTTGGCCCGGGGGGCCGGGTGGGCGGACAGCCCGAAACAACTGGCCGAGCGGTCTGACGTGATATTTACGATGGTGGGATTTCCCCGGGACGTTCGTGAGGTGATCCTTGGGACGGAGGGGGTAATCCAGGGGCTTGCTTCTGGTGCGGTCCTCGTGGACATGACCACCAGCGAACCGGCCTTGGCCGAGGAGATCAGCCGTGGCTGTGAAGTTAAAGGCGGTTTTGCCTTGGACGCCCCGGTTTCCGGTGGTGACGTGGGGGCCCGCAACGCCGCCTTGTCCATCATGATCGGCGGACCGGCCGAGGTTGCCGACGCCCTGATGCCCCTGTTCCAATGTCTGGGCAAGCAGATCATCCATCACGGACCGGCCGGGGCCGGCCAGCATGCCAAGATGTGCAATCAGATACTGATCGCGACGACGATGATCGGCGTGGTCGAGTCGCTGCTCTACGCTTGCCGGGCCGGTCTGGACCCGACCAAGGTGATCGAATCCATCGGTTCGGGCGCGGCCGGATCCTGGTCGATCAACAATCTGGGACCGCGAATCGTCCGCGGCGATTTCGCTCCGGGGTTTTATGTCGAGCATATTATCAAGGACATGGGGATCGCCCTGGCCGAGGCCCAGCGCATGGGTATCGTCCTGCCGGGGCTGGCTCTGGCTCACCAGCTTTACCTGTCGGTCCAGGCCCTTGGGCATGGCCGATCCGGCACGCAGGCGCTTATGCTGGCCTTGAAAAACATGTGCGGCATGAGGGCGGATTAATCGACCGGCAATTGGTCGGCTTGGGTGAGGATATGCCAACGATCCTGGGGGATATCCCGAAATGCTTCCTGGAAACGTTGAGAGTTCCTATCAAGTGCTTTGTCGTAACAACGAATGTAGACGCTTTCGATTTGAAGGGGATATTTTCGAGCTATGGTCCCGTAAATCTCCGGATCCCGTTCGCTCACATCGCCGACCAGAATGAAGCGACGCTCCGGAAACTTCTTGAGGAGCGTTTCGATGGGTTCGGTCTTTGTTTCCTCGGGTGAATCAAAAAGCTTGAGGATGCTCGAATCCTTTGCGCGGAACGTTTTCAAATGAAACGTGCCGGCGGGGAAGCCGGATTGCTTGATGAACTCCTCCAAGGGCTCGTAAAGCTGCCACGGACTCGCGGAAATGTAATGAAAAGTTGCGCCCTGCTCGGCCCATTTCTGATACAACTCGGCCATGCCCGGGACGGCCGCGAATTCTCGCACGAAGGTGTTACGCAGCATTTCTTTTGTGTCCGTGACCTGAGTGATCTTGATGGTATCGTCGATATCGGAGATCACCGAAAGCCCTTGGGGTTGGATCACATGTATCCGTCCGGAGAAGACCCGGGTTTCATGCTCGCCGACCAGCAGGTTGAAATGAAGTTCCAAACGGGTGGCTTGCGGTTGTTGCGGCAAGGCCTCCACCCGTTCCCGGGGCAACCGGAGGATGCTCCGGAAGTGGCCGTTGGCATCCGATGGGTCGAGTTCGTGGACATCGTCACCCAGCCGAATGGAAAATCGTTTGCCCCGCTCGTTGTCAACCAGGAACAACCTCGCCCGCCGCGCGAAGATATCCTCTTCAGCGTCATCCTCGTCCAAATCGAGGGCTTCGGTCAGCGCGTGTACTAATAATTGGCGATGGATGTCATCTTGTTCCGGCTCGTAAACCCATCCGTGAATGGGCACTTCCCACATGTTTTGCTGGGCATCAAAGCTGGCATAGGTGGGGAAGAAGAGAACGACTTCGTCTTTTTTTAAGGTTTCCACGTTTTTACTGGGGGAAGTCGTGCAGGCCGCCGAGCCAAGGGTTATTCCTGTTGCCACAAGCAGGCCGGCAAGACGGAGTAACGCATACCCGCAGGGTTGAAACATGGGAAACCTCCTTACGGTGCCGAGAAATCGCCGGAACCCTATCCATTCCATAGGCGAGGGGGTTGCTTTCCAGCCATTATAGTACCCACAGGTGTCGCTTCCCTCAATCAGGTTATTGGGCGTCGATGGCCGGTCTGGGTTGGTGCCCTTGGCCTCGATGCTTGTTTCACGAGGGTTTTTCCCCGGCCGGGCGTGGGATTGACAAGAAAAGGCTAGCCGTTATCCTGATTGTAAGTCGCAAGACCAGACGAAGTCGCGTCTTTGCTTCCGTGGAGAGGTGGCAGAGTGGCTGAATGCACCGGTTTGCTAAACCGGCATACGCTTTCATAGGCGTATCGAGGGTTCGAATCCCTCCCTCTCCGTTCGCTCGTGGCGAACAGAGCGGATGAATCCCGCGCACCGGGGTTTATCCGCGGCCTACTGCTCTATTGTGTACCGTTCTCTTCGCCCCGAGTGAACAGAGTCCCGATGCCAATCGGGGCAGTCTGCTATTTTATTCTCTACTGGCCTCTCTTGCGCAGTGTCTCCTGCCAGCCAACGACAGGCTTCTTCCTGACGAACTATTTTCTGTTCTTCTTCCCCTGCTGGTTCACCGATTGAACACTTCCAAGAAGTCCATTGGGGTAGATGTTATCCTGAGCCGATTACCTTGGTTTCCACGGCATCAGCCTCCGGGTGTCTTCGCTGTCGTTGTCGGCTTACTCTCGTTATCGGTTTCAACCGTGACGATGCAGGGGCAGCCTTCCGGCAATCCGTAGCCACCCTGAACGGCGACCAGGTCGCCCAGTGATAGACCCTTCATGATCTGGGCTCGCTCGCGGGTTTGTACACCCAGGACGACCTCGGTTTCGTATGCCTTATTGTCCCGAATGGCCGTGACCACCGGAGTTCCATCTCGATCGGCAATTGCGGCGACGGGTATGACCAAGGCATCGGGGATGGCCGGAAGCCAAACGCGAACCTGGCAGGCAAGGCCCGGCCGCAGATCGCCGGTATCGTTGGGAACAGAGGCGAATGCATCCACATTGCCGGTCCGCGGGTCCGCCTGCTTGCCAAGACGACTAACCGCGCCCTTGAACACATGGCCCGTTAAGGCCGTGGCCCGAACGTCAACGATCGCCCCGGCGCGAACGCCGGATAGATACGCGGAAGGTATCTGGACACGAGCGAAAAGCGTGGACAGGTCGGCAAGTATTCCGAGCCTCGTGAGCGGGTCGATGGACATTCCCTGCCGAGCGGCTAACTCAGTGACCACCCCATCGAATGGGCTGGTCAGCCGGTGAAGCTGAACGGTCAGGTCAGCCGTCGCGAGATCTGCCTGAGCCGCGGCCAATTTCGCCTCGGCTTCCGCTATTGCTTCGGGACGGGTACCGGCCTCCAACAGTTTAAGTCTGGCATTGAAGGCCGCATACTCCGCTTCGGCCGCCTGGAGTTCGGCCCTTACGCGCGCATACTGCACATCCGCCATCTCCTGCTTCTCGTGTAGATCCTTCATCGCATCGCTTCTTAGGCGCATTGCCTGGACCACCGTCTCGGCCTTGCGCGCATCCTGGCGGGCCGCCTCGATCTCTTCGGGACGTGGTCCCCGTTTCAGGCGAGCCAGAACCGCTTGGGCCTCCTCGACCGAGGCGCGGACCTTGGCCCGCTGTGCTTCGGCGCTTCTGTCATCGAGCTGAAGAATTACGTCATTCTTATGAACGGTTTGACCCTCGACCACGGAAATACTCCGCACCTGCCCGGCGACCTGGGCGGTCAAGATGGCGAC
Organism: uncultured Planctomycetales bacterium; assembly: GCA_964642815.1. Taxonomy (GTDB): domain Bacteria; phylum Planctomycetota; class Phycisphaerae; order UBA1845; family PWPN01; genus JAAYCU01. Next base: position 11,967 of record CAZXSA010000124.1, read on the forward strand.
CCGTTCCGGTATCGCTTCCAACACTCCCACCAGATCGATCGAGGGTTGCAGGGTCTCGATCTTGGCCACGGCCGCGCGAACGGGGACCGGGGTTGTCGGCTCAACCTCTTCCGTCGCGCCCTCCGTCTCCTTCTGCTTGCAGCCCGCGAGACCGCCGATCATGACAATCAGAAGCAGGTTCAACAGGAGGTCACCTGTTCGACCGAACGATGAAGTCATAGGGTTACTCATGGCTTGCTCCAGGACATTCAAGTGTGGTGTTCCGCATGGACAGCCGCGACCGGAACGCCGCCGGCGGCCTGCGACCTTGCCCGCCCGAACACTCTCATGGCGATATAATAGAAGACGGGCGTAGCGACCAGCGAAAGCAACAGCGAAATACACAATGCCCCAATGACGCCAATGGCGAGCGGCTGAAGCATTTGTGCCCCCGTCCCGACCCCATAGGCTAACGGCAGCAGACCCAAGAACGTCGTCAGCGAAGTCATGAGCACCGGGCGGAGACGGCGTCGCCCGGATTGCACAAGGGCCTCGCTAAGCGGCAGGCCGCGGGCCCTGAGATGTTCGACGAAGTCGAGCATCAGGATTCCGTTCTTGGCGACGATGCCGACCCCGATGATCGCCCCGAGGAAAGACACGATATTGAAGGAGATGCCGGTGATCCACAGGGCGGCGGTAACCCCCGACAGGGCGAGAACCGCTCCGGCCACGATGGCCAGGGGCTGAATGATGGAGCGGAATTCGAGGAGCAGCACGGCATACACCAGCAATACCGCCATGATGAGTACGATGGTCAGGTTTCGGAAGGACTCCTGCTGCTGCTGATACAGGCCGCCGTATTCGATCGAGGCGTCAGGGGGGAGTCGCAGGGTCTCTTCCAGCTTGGCCTTGATCGCCGCCACGCCGCTGCCAAGGTCTCGTCCGGCGAAGCGGGCGGAGACGGCCGTGCATTGTCGCAGGTCTTCTCGACGCATTTCAAGCAGTCCGGGGTGATAACTGACATCGGCCACATCGCCCAGGGTGACGCGCGATCCGTTGGGTGATCGAATCGGCAGAAGGCTGATCGCCGCCTCGCGGTCCTGGCCTTCGCGCGCGAGGAGAACCCGAATACCGAGCGTGCGGTCGCCCTGAAGCGCGTAAGAGGAGACGGTGCCCAGCAGTCCGGTCTCGATCGCCGCTCCAATCTGATCCACGGTCAGCCCGGCGCGGGCCGCCTCCTCGTTACGCACCCGGAAGCTCAACGATGGACCGGCGACCACCAGGCCGTTGTTGACATCAACGATCCCCGGGATCTTCTCGATGGTCTCGGCAATTTCAGCCGCCTTCTGCTTCACTACGGCGGTGTTGGTCGAGAATATCTTGATCTCGATCGGCTTGGGCGACCAGGTCAGGTCTCCGATCAGGTCGCTGAGCACGCCGGGGAACTCCGTATGCAACGCAGGCTCGGCCGCCTGGATCTTCTCGCGTAGCTCGTCGATCACCTCCTCCGTGCTGCGCTTGCGGTCCGGCCTCAGCTTCACCAGGAAGTCGCCGGTATTCGGCTCGGCGATCGCCAGAGCCAGACGAGCTCCCGTACGCCGCGAGAAACTCTCTACCTCGGGAGCGCTGGCGAGGATCTGCTCCACGTGACGTAGCATCCGATTGGTTTCGGAAAGGCTGGTTCCCGGCCGGGAGAAGTAGTCCAATACAAACGCGCCCTCGTCCTGTTGCGGTAGGAAATCCGTTTCAACCTCGAAATACAGCGAAACGCCACCCGCGATGACCATCGCAATTACAGCCAGAGAGATGCCGGGGCGGCGTAGAGCTCGCCGGACTATCCATTCGTATAGGGCGATGAGTCTTCTGAGAATTGGTCCCCCTTGTTCAAGCTCGTCCTGTGTCGGACCGGAACGGGGTCGAATTAACAGCGCCGCAAGGGTGGGCGTCAGCGTGACGGCCAGCAACAATGAGCCAAGCAGGGAAATGACCATCGTCATCGCTAGGGCTCGGAAAAATACGCCGGGCACGCCGTCCAGGTAAGCCAGCGGGATGAACACCACAACGGGGGTAAGTGTACTGCCAACCAGCGGTACACCGAGTTCGTGGATGGCCAGCCGGACCGCCTGACGGGGAGGGATTCCTGCGCAAATCTTCGCGTGAATCGTCTCCACGACCACGATGGCATCGTCGATGACCAGCCCGACCGCCGCGGCAATGCCGCCCAGGGTCATGAGATTGAAGCTCATACGGAAAAACCTCATACCCACCAGGGCCATGAGGATGGTCACGGGTATGGCCAGGGCCGTAACCACGGTCGTCGCGGTATTTCGAAGGAACAGGTACAACACGACGATGGACAGGGCCAGCCCGAAGATGATGCTCTCCCAGACGCTGCCGACCGCTTCCCGAACGAAGAGCGACTGATCGTAGAAGAAGGCCATCCGCATGTCCGGCGGCAAATCACGCTTCAACGCCCGCATCTCATCCTTGAGGGCTTCGGCAATGGCCACGGTGTTGCCATCCGGTTGACTACGAATGTTCAGCAGAACGGCGGGGACACCGTCGGCGGTGACGATATTAAACTGGGGGGCGGCCCCGGCGCGAACGGTTGCGATATCCCGCACTCGAACCGGCGAAGCTCCCGCCGACGTGACCACGACGTCGCCGATCTCATCCGGCGTGTTGACCCGGCCATCGACCAGAGTCAGGTAAAGCTGATGTTTCTCCTCGTGGAGCCCGGCCGCCGTAAACTTGTTGGTCTTGGCCAGCGCCTCGCTGACCTGATCCAGGCTGAGGTGGTAGGCCTCCAGCCGGGCGGGGTCCAC
>CAZXSA010000125.1:0-14724 GCA_964642815.1 uncultured Planctomycetales bacterium
GTTTCCCGCACAACGGTTTTCAAAACCGTCCCCTTCAGCCGCTCGGGCACGCCTCCGGGATGCTTTCGTTTCACTATCGACGGTATCGGATGGCGGTCCTAACGTCAAGAATGAATGCAAACATGCATTCGTTCGTGGACGGCGACAACCGCATCGTTCACATGATCCGTCGGGCTTTTTCACTCCAACGGCCGGCCTGTCGAGCGGGTTCGGCTGGATGCTTCTGCGCCGTCTCTGCGTACCGGCACTTCAGAAGTTACTACGGAAGGGGTACAATCCGCACGACCGGCCGTTTCCATGATCGGCGCCACGGAACGATGCGGCAACTTGAAGCATCTGGCAACTGGTCAATACGATTCATGGAGTGCTTCGAATGTATGATTTGCCGGATCTGCTCAACTTACTGCCCGCGGCAAAAATATCCGTGATTGAACCACTGGCCTTGGAGGTGAGCCATGAAGACAAGTAGATTAACAACGATCATTCTGTTTCTTGTGTGTATAGGCATTCGGCCGAATCGGCTTCAGGCGGACCAACCGGTCGTGATCATCGGGCCGGAGGCCGAGGTCGCCGAACAGCATGCCGCTTCCGAGCTGCAACGTTACCTCACCCGAATGACCGGTGAAGACATAGCTATCCATGCTCAACGGGGCGATGGGATCGTGGCCTTGATTATCGGCGGACTTCCACCCTCGGAGCGGGAGCAACTGGGGGAGGAGGGCTACGTGCTGCGCTGCGAGGATGGTGGTCTGCGCCTGGCCGGCGGCGGTTCGCGAGGCACGCTGTACGCCGTCTACGATTTTCTCGAACGACTGGGTTGCCGGTGGTACTACATGAATCCGGAAGACGAGGTTGTGCCTCGGTTGTCCACCGATGTCGTGGTTCAGCTTGTCCGCTCCGGACTGCGGGTCGAGGAAAAGCCTGCGTTCCGTTACCGCATGATGCTGTTCGGTATTGGTGGGGAGGAGGAAGATATCCCGCGAACCCCGGAGGCAACCCGGGAAGCTTATCTCCGGATCATCGACTGGTTTGCGAAGAACCGCATCAACACTTTCACTATCTGTACGGATGCGACGAATTTTCCCGGCAAACACTGGCCCTGTATACGCGAACTGTTCCCGGAAATTCGCAAACGCGCCCTGATCCTCGGTTTTGGCGGCCATTGCATACCTGCCTTCCTGCCCGCGGAGGTTCTCGCGCAAAATCCCGATTGGTGTCCGATGGTCGCGGGCCAGCGTCAGGTCAATCCGCGCTATCACTTCTGCACGAGCAGTAACCAGGCCATGCGATATTGCCTTGACCAAATGCTCGAATTCCTCAAGGCCAACCCGGATATCCGTTATTTCACTCCCTGGCCCAAGGACGGCTGCGATTTTTGCGAGTGTCCTCAATGCCAGGCGGTTTCTCCCGGCGATCTATTCACCGAATACGGCAACCGTATCACCGAGGAACTCCGCGATTCCTGGCCGCGGACGTGTTACGGGCATCTGGTTTACGGCTCCCATCGCGATCCGCCCGATCGGGTTCGCCTGTCGGCGGGGATGGTCCTCAATTTATCTACCTGGGGCCGAAACCTGGGTGTACCTTTTGACGATCCGCGCACAGCCCCGGAATACCGGGAGCTTTTCAGCCGTTGGCGGGAGACCTGTGCCCGGGATCAGGCGACTTTTGTCCTACATGAAAAATATACCCGGCATCTGGGCATCGGTTTTCACCCGCTGCCTTTGAAGATTCTCACCGAGGATTTGCGATGGTTTCATAAGCAGGGATTGGACGGATTTGAATCCTATATCGCCTATACCGGCCGTCGGACGAAAAGCCTGAATTTTCATCTTTATGCCCGATTGCAGTGGAAGCTCGACACCGATGCAGAGGCGGTGGTCGACGATTATTTTAACCGCTTCTATCAGTCCGCGGCCGGTTCCATGCGCCGGGCTTACGAGGCCGTTGAACGGGCTCATCCCGATTTGCGTTACTGGATGGACAATTACACGCATATGACGATACGCAATCCGCCGGACGGCCAGTTTACCCCACGACTGCAGCCGTATACGGTTAACGCGATCGAACAGTTGGGCTTGGCTCAGGAGTCCATCCGAGAAGCATTGGATCGGACCCATGATGAAACGATACGCCGGCGCATTGGGCGTTTCGGTGAATCCGTTGATTATTTTCACCGGCAATGGCAGGCCCTTAACGAGTTCCTTCATGCCGCCCGCCACATGGACCAGGCGGATCGAACGGCCGAGCCGGGGGTTTTTGTCGAGGAACTCGAAAACGCCGAAAAGGCCCTGCAAAAAGCCCGACAGATCATCGAACAGTTGAATCAAGCCACCGCCGGCCACCCGGACAGTGGTCTGTATTGGGATACGGACGGGATCGGCCCGAGACATATTGTTAACCAAGCAATGGTTGAAGGTCGCTCGCAGCGAATCGCTTGGCTTCGCGAAAGCGGTTTTGCCGCCCGTCCCGAATTGATCTGGCGAATCGGATGGTTCGACGGCACCGGGATCGATCTTGGCGAATATTCGGATATGCACGCTCCGCGGGCATACATGAAAATTCCTCAAGCTGTGGATTACGAAGTTCCCGCCGACTGGGTGAAGTTGGATGAATGGAAAGGCTTTACCCCCGGCCACTGGCCGGCATGCCTGGGACATGGAGCTGCAATCAATATCCATTTCCAGGCCGATGCCGGAGAGTACCGCTTCACCCTGCGCCAATTGCGCAAATGCTATCGCCCGGCGATCGTTCCCGTGCTGGTTAACGGCCGGGCGGTCGGAGAATTTACGGCCACGGTCAACAGGCAGACCGATCACCAGATCCACTTCCGTCTTGACCGCGCCGGTCGGCATACCTTGACCCTTGGCGAAATCAGGCAGGATGGCAGCTACCCCATCGATGCCGTCAAGCTGGAGAAACTCAAATCCACTGCGCCGGCCTCTCCGTGAACCGGATAGGCATAAAAGACCGGTATTAAGGTAGTCCAATCCCTGGGTTGATTAAAACCTGTATAACCGTCCCCTTCAGCCGCTCGCGTACGCCTCCGGAGTGCTTTCGTTTCATTATCGACAGTATCGGATGGCGGCCCCGTCTTCAATATTCAGGGCTGATCCTCGTTTGGGAAGGGTGCATCCGAAGAAGGGTGGCCCAGGGAATTCCGACTTGCTGGGGGATATTCGTGCTCTGCTCCGCGGCCTGCAAAACATGGGCAAATCCTTATCCCGCCGCGGCGGGACAAGGGCCTGCCCCGGCCACCCTGCGGCGTTGCATGTCACCCTGCCCTAAATTTCCGATGCACCCGATTGGGAGAAGAGGAAAAGAATGCGAACCGGTTGCCGGGAAAACGCATGATCGCGGCCGCTGGCGAATGCCGTCGGGGCCATGCCAAACGGATGGATCACTTCAATTTCAGAATACTGAAACCGGTTTGCTCCATGCGGAAGGGCCCGCCGTCCATTTTGACATAGATCTGGTATTCTTTTTCGTCATTGGAAGGCACTCGCCACGAGTACCGGCAGGTGAAACCTCAGCCATACTCGAATTGGCCGCTCGTGACGGTTTTCCCCGCGGTCGTCTTGATCCGGAAGGAGGGTTCCGGAGGACGTTTCCCCTTGATTTCGATATTGTTGACGATTTCCCCGACGGAACCGACGATGGTCAGAGCCAGTTCCGCTTTTTCTTTTTTCTGGCTGACGATTTTGACGATCGGTTTGTAGGGTGGTCCGAAAGGCAGTTCACTCGATTGTCCCTCGCGAACCGTGATCGGCGGATAGTCCCGCGTAGCCCGGGCATAGACCAGGCTGGGCTCATCCTCCTCCGAGGCGGACGCGCGGCGGCGGCGACGCGCGGTCGATTTTCGAGTGAGGTGATAACTGGCCAGTTGCCAGCGCCCGGCCGGCACGAGGGCCGGGGTTTTCTTATCGCCGGTGATTTTGATGAAATCCTCCTGGTTGTAGAGAATCGCCTGAAACGACTCATTCGCGCTGGTCAGGGAGCCGATCGGGACGGAGGCGGGGGCGAGGGTTATGCTTTCGCCGGAGGGGGTGATCGTCAGGTCATAATAGCGATCCGCGAAACGGATCCATTTGGCCACGGGCCATTGGTCGTCGCGGGCGGTGAGATACCACGGAGAAGAATAGTCCTCATCATCCGGGTTGATCATGATGATATCGGCCGTGGAGAAATAGATCGTCCGGTCGCCGGCGTCCGTATCCTTATCGACATTGATGCGATAGACGTCGTCAAATCGTCCGTTGCTGTTGAAATCGAGCAGAACGATATCCCATTTCTTGTTGTCCAGTTTTACGGTTCCCGCGCGGTAATTGGCCGCCGAAAAATCGACATAGACCCGCATGTCGCCCGTATCGCTTTGTTGCCGGTGAGTCCGCACGGCCAAGAAAAAGGCGATGGGATAGTTGTTCGTCCCATCGTTATGGGAGATTTCAAGACGCGGGAATGAACGCTCGGTGGAACGGCTTCCCCAGTTCCGCCGATCCTCCACGGGGCGGGCTCGCATCACCCCGTCATCCGTCAAGTCTCCGTTGTGATTGAGATCGAAATGGCATAAATCGTAACCCTCGGTCTCCGGCCGGCTCGCATCCAGAACAAAGGCGAATTCCATCGTGCCTATCCGGGCGGTACCGCGAAAAGGATATGGGCATCGATAATCGGTCGGCTCTTTTTTCACAAGGGTGGCGAAGTCCTTGGCCTTTCGTTCGTTTTCCGAAATGGTCCCGTTACGAATCCTCATCGACATGGATTGGCTGCTAACCCAGCGAAAGACGGATTCCGGGTCGTCCGGGGAGGTTTCGTCCTTGAGTAGTTTGTAGCGTAAGGGAAAGCTTTCCCCGCGCAAGACGGCGGCGGCCGTCCCCGTGGTCAGTATCAGGGCGAACCCAAGCCATCGATAGACGGAACGATTCATGCTCTCGATCGCCTCATGCGCGATGGTACCCCATTTAGATCATCATAAACCGGCGGTATCCAGTATACATGAATCGTTCCGAAAGGGCTATGCCGGGGTGGATTGAACTTCGTCGTGGGGCTCTCCGCGAGCCGGTGCATTGGGATCCGACCAGGCGGCCTCGACTTTTAACGCCTGGCAGCGCGTGCATTTGAAACAGCGGATACATCGCGAATTATTGACGTTCCGGGCGGGCAGGACATTGTAGGGGCACATCTGCTCGCAATGGTTACATTCCTTGCACCTGGCCGCACGGAACCGCAAGGTGAGCACCGAGAACCGGTTGAACAGCCCAAAAATCCCGCCCAGAGGGCAAAGCACGGCGCACCAAGGCCGGAGCGTGAACAAGGCGGATAGAAGCAGAATGCCCAGAATGGTCAATTTCAGGGCGTTTGGCCAGACGACCGGCTCGCCGGCGGCCGCCAGTTTGGCCGCGTTGGGCAGCCCACCCTCCAAGGCACCCGCCGGGCACACCGCGCAGAAGAACAGCCGGTGGTTTTCGCCGAACAGATAAGGAATCGTGATAACCAAAGCCACCAGTACCGCATAGCGAAAAACGCCCATCCATCGCGGCAACCTGAATTTTGGCAGAGGCACCTTGCCCAGCAAATCCTGCATAAAACCGAACGGGCACGCCCAGCCGCAGACGGCCGTCCCGACCAACGCCCCAATCGCTACCAGCGTGCCGATGGCGATAAGGGGGACCAGGTGCAGGGCGCTGAAGTTGGCCAATACGCCGATGGGGCAGGCAAACGTCGCCAGCGGGCAGGAATAGCAGTGAAACACCGGGCCGCAGACATAATGCATGCGCAGCATGAAAGGATCCAGCCAGAAGACCAGGAAGGCCGCCTGGATCCACGATCGCCAGGCTACCAGCCGGGCGACGATTCCTTTCCTAACTGATCCGGTCATGGCCGCCATGACCCCCTTTACTTCACTCAGGTAGGGCATCCCGAGGGGGGAGCGCCGTGGTAGGTACGTTTAAGCTGGCCCTCCTCGGTCAGGGCTACCCCGCCGCGAGTGACCTCCAGGACCAGAATATATTCGGGTTCATCAATCTCCCTTATGATAATGATCGGCTTGCTCGGTCGTGGTGGCGGCGGTGGAAAATTGCCCTGAAAAAACGGGGGTGGAGGCGGCGGGGCGGGCAGTTGCTTTTCCTCCTCGACTTGCACGGTCAGATCCCGCCAGCCGAAGCCGTAGAGCATCCCGCCGATGCCCAGCAGCAACAGCGTGACCGGCATGACCATGCGTATGCACAACCGCTTCATGCGTTATCCAAAATGGCGGAGGTGAATGGGAATCGAACCCACCCGGGACCCTTGCGAGCCCCACACTGGCTTTGAAGACCAGGAGCACCACCAGGCACCAGTCACCTCCGCATCAGGCCTTTCGCGTCTGGTTATAGAACATCATAACCGGTGAGCCGCCGAAAGAAATAGCCATCCAGGCCGCCTCGTCGATTTCCGCCTCGGTAAAACCTTTTTCCCTGGCTTTCGTGATGTGCATTTTCAGGCAGGGCTCGCATTTGGTCAGGACCGACAGGGCGATGGCGATGGCCTGCTTGGTATATGCGTCCAATGCCTCGGGCTGACTGGCGCTTTTCAGGAATTCAGAAAACTTCCGCTGAATGTCCGGCACGCCGCCGGCGGTCACCCCTTCGACGGCATCGGCACAGCAGGGCACATTGTTTTTCATTTCCTTGGTCATTTCGGTTTTCTCCTTGAACGCCGCGGGAGCGGGCGTTTTTTCATGTCGATAGGCGGTGGGTTTCGTCCGGGGGATGGGTCGGCTGGCGTCGGTACGTACGATGATCTTGCCGTCGCCGGACGCCAGGACTTGGCCAATGACGGACGCATCAGGCACTCCGCCTTGATGCAAACGCTCTACGAATGCAAGAGCACGGCTACTCGGCAGGGCGATCAGCAACCCGCCGGAGGTCTGGGCGTCGAAACACAAGTCGAGCATAGCCGGCGTGACGTTTTCGTCGGCGACCACCCGGGCCCCGGAAGATTCCCGGTTACGCTCGACCGCGCCGGGGATGATCTGTTCGGCCAGGCAGGCCAGCACGCCGGGGAAAACCGGAATATGATCCCAGACAATTTCCACATCCTTCTCGCCGGCTCGGGCGAGATTGCCCAGATGCCCCATCAATCCGAAGCCGGTGACATCCGTGCAGGCGTGCGCGCCGAACTCGATCATCAGCTCGGCCGCGGTTTTGTTCAAGGCGGCCAGCGAGCGAGTCATCTCCGCGAGGTCCGCCTCCGCCGCCCGACCGATCCGGGCGCCAAAGGAAAGAATGCCCGAACCGATCGGCTTGGTCAGGACCAGCGCGTCGCCGGACTGGGCCCCGCGATGGGCCATGATTTTATGTTCGTCCACCAGGCCGGTGACCGCGAAGCCGGCTTTAATCTCCTTTTCGTTGATGCTGTGGCCACCGATGACCGCCACGCCCGCTTCGATCATCTTATCCATCCCGCCGCGGAGTATTTCCCGCAGGGCGTGTTCCGGCGCTTCGTGGACGGGGTAGCCCACGATCGACAGGGCGGTGATCGGCCGGCCGCCCATTGCGTAAACGTCGCTGAGCGAGTTGGCGGCCGCGATCTGGCCGAACGCGTAAGGGTCATCGACGATAGGAGTGAACACATCCACGGTCTGTACCAGAACAGTCTGCTCGTGCAGTTTGTAGACTCCCGCGTCATCACCGGCGGGCATGCCGATCAAAACCCTCGGATCGTTTATCCGGGGCAGATCGGTCAGGATGCGCCGGAGATCGGCTTGGCTGATTTTGGATGCGCAGCCGATGTTCTCCACCATTTGGGTCAGTTGTACCGGATCGCCCGGCGGCGCCGGCCGCTCTCCCGCGCAGGGACATAGATCCTTTTCCTTGAAAATCGGACACGGACAGCTTTGTCGCGGATCGCAGATGCAGTGTCCCAGTCGCATCGACCGCTCCATGACCCGTTTTCGTTTCGCTCGATCGATTACCGGCACGTGATCCTCCCATTCCTTGCATATCAAGTTCGCGCGGCCAGAATCGCCGCACCCAAGGCTCCGGTCATCCGCGGGTTTGGGGCGATTGTCACCGGACACTCGAACACCTTGCCCAGGGCGTCTTTCATGCCTGGAACCAAGGCAACGCCGCCGGTGAAAACGACCGGCTCCTCGATTAGTCGTCCGGCCATTACCGCGATCCGCGTGACCATGGAGGCCTGCACGCCCGCGACAATATCCGCCGGATGCACTCCCGAGGCCAGCAGGCCGACAATCTCGGTTTCGGCGAATACCGCGCACATGCTGCTGATGGTGGCCGGCGATCGGCTTTGGCTCGCCAGATCGCCAAGATTCTCGATCTTCACCTCCAAACGGTCGGCGACCACCTCGAGGAACCGGCCCGTGCCGGCCGCGCAACGATCGTTCATGACGAAATCTCGCACCGTCCCGTCGCCGTCCAATCGAATCAGCTTGCTGTCCTGCCCGCCGATATCGATGATCGTGTGGGCTTCAGGCCGCGCCTGCCGCACGCCCACGGCGTGGCAGGTGATCTCCGTAACCGCCCGGTCGGCCAGATCGACCATGTGTCGTCCGTAGCCGGTGGCCACGATCCCCGCGAGATCCTCGCGGGTCAGGCGGTTGGCCTGCAATAACTCGTTGAACAGCTTATCGACCAGTTCCTTTTGCCGCACGCCCTGGTCGGCGACCGTGCCGGCGATGACTTGGCGGACGTGGTCGTCCCACAAGATGATTTTAACCGTCCGCGAGCCGGCATCGATTCCCGCGTAGATCCTCATTTTCTTCGCCCTCGGGCAGTTTCCATCAATCCCTCCAAGCGTGTTCGCACGGTGGGTTGCAGCGCGTCGGTGATCGGGGGAATTTCCACTTCCGCCACCGGCAACCCGTATCGACGACGGACATCATCGCCGATGATCGCCCCTTCCATGGCGCAATGACTGGCCCCGGGGATGCGGAAAATCAATACCGCCTCGGCGGCGAAGGCCTCGATTTCACGGCCGATCCGTTCGGCTCGATCGGCGGATGAACCAACCATCGGGTCGGCCAGGGCCATCCGGGCCAGGGCCTCCATCGGCGGCAGATTTTCCGGGATTTCGTCCAGGGCATGATAGAACAGATAATCCGTTCCGCATACCCTTCCGCCGCAGTCTTCCAGAAGATTCATCACCCGCAGATCGGCTACCGGGTTGACACAGAAAACACGCACCGCGTCGGGAGATAGCACACTTTGTCCATGCTGGATGCGTCGTTTGACCTCGTCGCGAAGTTCCGTCAGGACCGCCCGGCATTCGTCGCGATCGCTGCAGAAATGGATAGCCAGCATCTCGGCGATCAGCATTTCCAGGGCCGGCAACGGACACAGTGGTCCGGCGTAGCCTGCCCGGCGAAGTTCGCCGAGAAGGCGTCGGATTTCGTTGGCTTCTCGAATACCGGCGATCAGGCGCTTGTCATCCAGCGTTTCACCGCTCAGGCCTTCCAGTTGCTCGCGGACCCGCTCCAATTCATTACTAATGAAGTTCACTTGATCGCGCGGGGCGACGAAGCCGCCGGGCAGGGCGACCGCGGCTTCACTCGGATCGGGGCGACGGCGATGCGGAATCTCCCACCAGAAAATGCGAAAACCGAGATCTTCCAGCCGTTGGGCGATGGCGGAAAAATCGTCGCATGTGGCTCCCGTACTGCACGCGAGCAAGTCGGGCATCGGGAAATGAGCTTTGTTGACGAAGGCACCCAGCATGGCCCGCACCGGGCAGAACGATTCATCAATGCCGAGCGTGTCGGCGATATGCAAAAGACCGTCGTGATGCTCCATGATGCACGGCGTCCACCACGCCCCGTCGGGATAGAAGGCCACCACCCCGGGCAGCGACCAGGCCAGGACCGCGGCCGTGCCCAGATCCTTCATGACCGCCACCAGTTTCTTGCCTTGATTTCGGGCCTCGGCGAGCCGCTGGTTCTCGGTCAATAGGAAATTCCACAACCGCAAGGCCGCCGCGGAATCGTCGAACCGGAGCTTGCCCAACCGGCTGTCTCCATCCTCCACGTGTCGGGCGAGCGGCCCGCCGTATTCGCCTTCGCGCATGCCGGCCGCGCGCAGTTGAGCATAGCGTTGATCCCATTGTTCAAGCGTGATTCGCTGGGGCTGGGCGGTCATCGCAACATTTCCATAAAAGCCTGGAGGTGTCCGGCGATACGGCCGGACGAACCCGCGCCGTCCGCGCTCAGGTCGAGTTCCAGGATCGGCACGTCCAGTTTTTCCCGAGCCCGGGCCAGTTCCGCGTGCCAGGTATCGCACCAGACGTAGCGTATGAAAATGATACCCTGGACCTTGCGCGCGGCGGTATGTTTCCTCATCCACGCATAAAGATCGTCGTTCGGCCGACGAAAAGCATCCGGTATGCTTCCGAAATAAGCCCGCGTCATTTCCCCCAGGGGGTCGCGTTGAATCCGCGTTGGATCGTAAGCGGCGGGACAGGTTCGCTCTCCACCCTCGGTAGCGTCGAGCACGACCATCCCGCCGGCCCGTTCGACGATATCGAGGATTTCAAGATGTTCATCCATCAACGGCCCGCCGAGTAGGGCCAGACGCGCGCCCGGCCCTTCGGCCATGCGCGGCGCTCGATTCGCGCGGTTGCGTTCGTGTTCCAGCATGATTCTCACCAGATCGGGCCGGCGGGGTTCTCGTCCGCCCATTTCGATGAGAAATCGACCCATGCGTTCCAGTTCGTCGCGATACAATCGCAGCGCGTTCGCCGAGTGGCCGGTGTGTGGTACATTCATGAGGAAAACCGGTCGTTTCGGGCTGACGGTTTCCGCTATCCGCCGCATCTGGTCGCAGGTCGTGGCCATGATGACTGCTCGAATATCGTCCTCGGCCAGACAGGTGTTGGCGAAGGCCTGGGCGAAAGGGCATACCCCAACAGTCGGGGATACCCCCAACGGCTTGCCGTGGCCGCTCGGCAGAAGCCTGCGCGGCCGCAGACCATGCGCGGCGATCCACTCCGCCGGGACGAACGGGCTGCTATAGGCCACCATTCCGCTCATCAACGTCTCCCGCCCCCGGATCGCTCGCGGCAAGTCTCCATCAGGGCCTCGACCCGCGTGGCGATCCGCGCCGAATCGGCCGGCGAATAGTCCGTTTCGATGCGCAGATAACCGATGCCCAGTTCGCGTTCCGCCAGTTCCTGCACGCGCCGGGCTTCCACCGCGTAGGTCAGGCACGCTTGCCAAATCAATTCAATCATGCACCGCGGACGGTAGCGTTCGGCCAACCGTCGCAGCAATTCCAGGCGTCTTTCGTTCGGGGTCATGACCGAGCAGGAGAGATGAAAGTATTTTTTCGCCAGGGCGGCGAGCGGATCGGAATCGGTTTCCTCGACATCCTCCCAAATCGGTTTGATTCCCGTGCAATTATCCGAGGCCACCACCAGCCCGCCGTGTCCCTCGATGATCTCCAGGACCCGCTCGGCCCCGTGGACAATCGGTACGCCGGTTAGGAGCACCCGTACGCGCGAACCCATCCCGTGGTCGGGTTGCTTGTTTCGCAGCAGGGCGATGGCTTTTTCATACATGGCCAGGTCCGCGGGGATGGCCGAAATACTGCTCTTGAACTCGAGTAGGGCGCGGCCGGTAAGCGGTGGGGCGTCGGCTTCCATGAATTCCGCCAATCGGCGGCGCAATTGTCGTTCGCGGTTCATTTCAACGATCGCTCGTCGCAATTGCTCGTCCGTAATCGACGTCGAAAAGCGGCGTTCCAATTCCTTCTTGAATTTCGCCAGTTCGCGTCGCCAATGGTCGAAGGCGTCCGCGTCATCCGGTTTCTGTGGCAATTCGAGCACATACATCGGCCGGCTTTGCCCCATCAGTTCGTACATCTTCTTTTTTCCGTCGCAGGTGGTTTCAGCCACGATAAGGTCGGCCATCTCCAGAAACGGGTTGTTTTTCATCGCGTGGTAGCCGTAGGTCGATTTGATTAACGGGCAGAGGTTGGCCGGCAGATCTTTTTCCGCCGCCGGGATAGTGGCCGCCGACCCGCCGCAAAGACAGACGGGCACCGCCCCGGCCGCCAGGATCAGTTCGCGCGGGGTGTATTCGCAGAGAATACCCACGATCGGCCGTCCCTGTTTCTTGGCCGCGCGGGCATACTCCAGGCAGTTGGGGATCATATTGGCGAACCACGCACAAGGCGTCGTCTCGCCACTCGAAGCCGATGTGGCGGAGGAACAGCAGGACGCCGGAGCGGGTTGGTTGTTATCCGAACACGAAGTCATCTTATTATCCCTTCATGAAAAAGGTATCTTTGGCACCGCGCATCATTTCTGTCCTACAGATTCATTTGGACGCGCATGCCGCCGACCACGGCCACATCATGTTCATCCCTTCCGCCCGGGTTGACGATAATTTGCAGATCGGGCGAAACGTGCAGCCAGGGGGTGATTTCGATGTTATAGAAGCATTCGATACCCTGTTCCGAATGAAACACCGAAGGTAAATCGTTGCTCAAATCCGCGAAATAGTAGCCGATACCGAACGTATCCGCATCCCGTTCGGGCAAAAGACCCTTGCCGCCCAACCCCAGGCTGTAGAAGTGGGCGACGGGATTGACATCCTGCCGGTCCCAGCCGAAACGACCGAATACGCCGATCCCCTGGGTCGGATCATCCGCCTCGGTGTAGAGGTACTGATCGAAGTTATAGTACATCATGACATTGTCGCCGCTTGAATTATAGGGCAAGTAGGGAGCGACCTTGTTGACCGTGTCCATCCCGAGCATTTTGATGAGCAGGGGGGTCATCTCCTTGAACGGGGATTTCGGATGGACATGCGGAGTGTCTTTTGCGCTCCAGGCAAACCCGATCCGCTGGTTCCCCGGCAAATCGAAGGGACGTACCTTGAACGACCACTCATGGGCGACGCCGCAATGCTCGGCATCGCCATGGAACGCGGTATCGAAGCCGGTGGTTTTGGCGCGGCCATCACTGTCGGCGAAAGCCGTGGTGATCGTCAGCCATTCGGTGGGACGCAACATGAACCCCGTGCATAGCGTGGTGTATGGGGCGAACGGACAAAGCATCAGGTTGTTGCGAAAGGCCACGTTCATGAACTGGGTCCGCTCGTTGTTGGCGAATACGTTCATATCGAAGGCCCGGGAGGCATCCAGTTTGCCCGCCCAAAGGCACAACTTGCCCTCGAACAGCGATTGCCAGTAGTAATATTCCGACAAGGTCATCACCGCGCCCTCGCCGGCCACCGGCTTGATGGCGTCCATGTTCACCGGGAGCAGCGAGCCGACTTTGTCGTTGACCCCGTCGCCCCATTTGGGCTCGGCGTTCAACACGATCATTCCACCCGGCCAGAGGCCCATTTTGCCGGTGTCCAACGCGAGGGTCAGATCCCCGGATCCGGAGTAACGCGTGCCGTTTTTCGTATGCGTTCCTCCATGCCAGTTGCTTTGCAGAATCTGGGTGACGTCGAGGTCGAGGGTGATGCCGCGCTCGATCAGCGCGCTCCGCGCCCCGCCCCAATCCCCGGTCAGTTTGGACCGTTCCAGAACCGGCCCATCGAAGGCAGGGGCGCTCGTCGGTTTCCGGCAGACCTGCTCGCCCGCCGCCGCGCCGGTCAGTATCAGGAATAGTCCCAAGAAGCTTGTAAGTCGTGTCATTTCCGTTCTCCAATCATGAAAAGGTAGGCCCCACGGTTTTTCCCACCGTGCATACCGTCTGTCCCGAAATAAAACTCCGTTCATGGGTGTCCCTATTAATCCATCCGATTACTTTTTTTGGGCGACGAAGAGGCCCTGGGCAATCTTTCCCGCATGGGCCAGTTCCCGCATGAAGGCCATCTCGCCGGCCAGCGTCTCCATCAGCGCGGAGTCGTATCCGATGATTCTCAAGGCGTCATACGTCAGTTGCATGCCGAGCATGTTGATATACAAGTCCACATGCGGGGCGAACCGCCCGGTATCCCTTGCCGTGCGTACGTCCCACCCGTTTTTTTTCAGCAGTTGTTCGTAATCCGACAGGTTGAGTATGTTGGGAAACTTCATGAACTTGAGAAGACGCTCCGCTTCCGCGTCGCTCAGCCCGCCCGCGCCCTCGATCCAGTCGGTAAAGGCGATGGTTCCGCCGGGACGGGTGAGCCGGGTGGCCTCGGTAATCAGGGCGTTCTTGTTTTCCACGTAGCACCAGGCATCCTCGCCCCATACAAAATCCACGCAGGCGTCCGGCAGGCCGGTGGCGCAGGAATCCGCCCGCAGCAGAACGACCTGATCCGACCAGCCTTCCGCCGCGCAACGTTGCCGAGCCTGTTCCAGGACGGCGGCGGTCGCATCCACCCCATACATTCGCGCCACCTGCCGAAAACGCAGCAAAAACCGAATCCCCGCCCCGTTGCAACAGTTCAGATCCGCTCCGGTCATCCCCGGCTGGATACCGGCCTGATTGGCCAAGTCCATCGAGGAGACGAACCCGCCGATATGAATCTGCTGACCCATTACCAGCTCCCACAGCGAGCCTTCCGGGCCGCTGTAGACGGCCTGTACATTGTTCAGGCCGATTCCGGAAATACGTTTCATGACTTCCTCCTGTCCGATGGGCGTCCATTTATTTCGCCCACCTCCACTCGCGCAACACGGTTGTTTACGCCGGGCCAACGCGGCCCGCGCGTTATCCGAAAGTCTGCTCGTGGCGGTTTAGAGGAAGTTACGGGGGACGCGATGCCGATCGGCCGTCGCGTTACCAGGTATG
>CAZXSA010000126.1:0-14708 GCA_964642815.1 uncultured Planctomycetales bacterium
GAGGCGGCGGTGGAAGCGTTCCTGCAAGGGCGTATTCTTTTAGGTCGCATCGTGGAGACTATTCGGTGGGTGCTGGATCGGCATACGGTGCGTTCCAACCCCGATCTGGAAACGATCCTGGAAGCCGACGCCTGGGCGCGTCAAGAGGTTGAGGAATGCCTGAAATCCTGAGTTTGCTGGCGGCCGGCGAGGTGGGAGCCTTTTTGGGGGACATGTTTTCATCCCTCTGGGGTTATTTTCTTGTTGTGGTCGGCTTTTCGCTGGTGATTTTCGTTCACGAGCTTGGCCACTTCGTGGCGGCCAAATTATGTGACGTGCGGGTGGACAAGTTTGCCATTGGTTTCGGGAAATCCCTCTTTTCCTATCGCAAGGGGATTGGCTGGCGACGGGGGTCCACATACGACGAATACCGTGCACGATTGGTCGGATATGTCTTGCGAGAACGGAAGGCAGACTCCCAGGTTGATGCGCCGTCCATGGAAAAAACCGAGCCTACGGAAGAGGAGTTGGGCCGGGCGGCCGACGCCTTGAAACTGGGCGAGACGGAATACTGTCTGAACTGGTTGCCGTTGGGCGGCTATGTGCGGATGCTGGGGCAAGAGGATTTCGCGATCGACAAATCCGGAGAGCTGGTGGTTAAGGAAAACCCGCGATCATTCCCGCATAAGTCGATTGGGCGGCGAATGACCATTGTGGCGGCCGGTGTGGCCATGAACCTGGTTTTCGCGGCGGTGGTGTTCATGATCGTCTTCATGGCGGGCTTTCAGACAGTCCCCGCCGAAGTGGGCTGGTTGCTGCCGGGCACGCCGGCGGAGCAAGCCGGTCTGCACATGGGCGATCGCATCCTGGCCATCAACGGTGAAAGAATCGCCGATTATCAAGATCTGAAATTACTTGTGACCCTGGCCAATCCCGATGTGCCGCTGGAACTAACCGTCGAGCGAACCGATCCCTCGACGGGTCGAGCGGAGGAGAAGACCTTTGCCCTTCAACCGGAGAAGCTGGAAGGGCAAAGCACGTTGATGATCGGCGTGGGCCAGCCGATGACCAACACCGTGGGGTACGTTCTGGCGGATCCCAACCAGTCGGTGGAGGCTCAACTTCTTCCCGGCGATGAGGTTTTGACGGTTAATGGGGATAAGGTGGCCAATTTTTATGATCTGGCCTTTCGATTGCGGCAAGCCGAGGGAGCTTATTGCGAGCTTCAGGTGCGCCGTCCCGGCGCTGAGGCCGGTGAGCAGTCGAAGGAAATGAAGACCGCTCGGCGTGCGCGGCTCGCATTTTATGCGACGGGCTCGACAGCGCGGGAGAGCGGGCATCTTCTTGGATTCGTTCCACGACGAGCGGTGTTGGATGTGGTGCCTGGAGGACGGGCCGACCAGGCGGGGTTGCGGGCCAACGATGTCATTGTGCGGTGGGGTAACCAGGTTAGCCCGACCCTGGCGGAAATCCTGGAAAGCGTGGCCGCCAGCGCCGATCGGAATATTCCCGTGATCGTATCACGTCGGCGGCAAGATGGACTTGATGATCAGATTTCCTTGAATATTCGACCACGACGCAAAGGTATCTTCCGGACGGGCCAGCCGGTGATCGGTTTGAGCCCACAGGCGTTCGTGCAGGAAAACGACAACCTCGTGGTGGCGGACATCGTGGAAAAGATCGATGCGGACATATCCACTCCGGCGGCGGCGCTTAAGGGTATCATGCCGCGCGGCTCGCGGATTACGCGGGTGGACGATCAGCCGGTCAAGGATTGGTATGAGCTGGTGGATCGTTTTATCGCGATGGCCGGGCGGGAAGCGAAACTGTCCTGGCAGTTCGAGCAACAGCCGGAACAATCCCGGACGATCTACATACCGAAAACGCTAGGGACGGTTTTCCGATTTCCGCCGGATGGCCGGGTTACCCGAATCGATGGTAACAACAGCATTATGGTAAAAGCGGGGGAGAGCAATCGATTGTTCTCGGTCAGTAATTGGCTCGGTTCTCGACATCTGTTGAAAGAACGCATTGGGCAAACGATTCAGGTCGAATACCGCGGCCTAAATGACCCGCAAGTCCATGTTGCCGAAATTCAGGTCGAACCGGAGATGCTGGATACCTGGGTTCAGCGGATCGAATATGAGGTCAGTGATCTGCAGGGTATGCCGGTGGTGGAGACGATGCGGGAAACCAACCCGTTCAAGGCCATCATGATCGGAGTTCGCAAGACCTACTTTTTTGTCCGGAGCGTATACGTTTTCGGGGAACGTATGCTGATCAAGCGGTCGGTGGGATTTGAAAACGTATCGGGTCCGGTCGGAATCCTGCAGATGGGCAGCGCCGCCGCCCGACACGATTTCGTCGTGCTTCTTTACTTCCTCGCCCTGATCTCGGCGAATCTGGCGGTGATCAACTTCCTGCCGTTGCCGATCGTGGACGGCGGGTTGTTCGTGTTTTTGATTATCGAGAAGATCAAGGGGGCGCCGGTCAGCCTGGGAGTACAGATGGCCACGCAGATGATCGGCCTGGTTTTGATCGCGGGTATCTTTCTGTTCGTGACTTTCAATGATATTCAGCGACTTTTCGAGTGAAAAAAGTGGTCAGTATTCAGCGAGCAGCGATCAGTAGACAACTATCAGTAGTCAGCTATCAGTATCACGAGTCCTGAAATCGTCTGATCCGTGAATTCATTCATCGCTTACGGGTCCATTCCTTGCCGGCGTATTTATTGATGAGTTGCGTGGTCAGATCGTTTTCCTCGTGGGTGTAATCGGCCGGTCGGTCGAGATCCTCGCCGAGAATGGTTCGGGCCAGGGTGGAGAGGTGTTCGTAAATATCGTCGGAAATAAAGTCGGCCACGGCGGCGCACGGTTGCTGGTCGTAACGGCGGGCGAGAATCAGCGAGCCGTGCTGGAGTACCGCGGTGGGAGTACGGCGCTGGGCACTGCCGAGGATTTTCTTATCGTCTGCCACCAGATCAAAGCAAGCCTGGTGCTCGAAACAGAAGAATGGTCCTCCATGCGAGCAGGCCCCCGCGCCGGCCGGTCCGCGAACCACGGGGACACCAAGCTGACGGAGTAGCTCTGCGAAGGCGGAATGTACATGCTCGTATAAGCGATGAGGGCCACCGTTGGTAAGCAGGGGATGATGGAGGGGTAAAGTCAGCGAGTAGGTTAATTCCTGGTCATGGAGGATGGCTCCGCCACCGGTCTGGCGTCGAACGAGCGGCAGGGCACCCGCCGGGGGGGGCAATGCCGCGTAATCGGCGTAACATTGAAAATACCCAAGGGAAATGGTCGCCGGCCGCCATTGGTAGAAACGGAGCGTGGCCGGTGAGCGGCCATCCCCCACGCCCTGTAATAGCGCCTCGTCGCGGGCCATGTTGGTCGCGCCGTCGGCGGGTGGGTCGATGATCCAACGAATATTCATGGTGACCGCTCGCGTCCTCGTTCGAGTAAGCTGAAATCCCTCGCGCTTACCCGCAGCCCATTGTATATAACGTAACGCCCGAATGTTGATCCGGGGGATTACGGCGAGCCTTAAACCATTTTAACAATTCGTCGGCAACCCAGATCGAACTGGATACCAGCACGATCAGCAACCAGTCCATCCATGAAAGTCCGGCGGTATGAAGGAGCAAATGCCCGAGCGGTGTCTGGGTGGCCACGAGCTGGAGCAGAATAGCTATGCCCACGCCGAGCAGGAGCCAACGGTTGCTGAACAGCCCGATGGACAGTACCGACAAACGCTGGGAACGTGCGTTGAGGGCCTGAAACCATTCGAAGGCCACCATCGTTGAGAATGCGACGGTCTGGGCCACCTCAAGGCCCGCGCTGCTTTTGTACCAGAACAATAGCAGGATTCCGATAGCCATCAAGGGCGTGAGCGTGGCCATCCGCAACAACATGGCGCGGTTGACGATAGGTTCCTTTGGATGGCGCGGGCGTTCGCGTAAGACATTCAGATGTCGCGGTTCGACACCAAGAGGAATCGTGCATGCGCCAGCGGTCACCAGGTTTACCCAGAGGATCATCGTGGCCGTCAACGGTAGGTCCAGCCCCAGTACCAACGCCCCCGCCAGAGTCATGATTTCCCCGGCATTAGCGCATAACAGGAAGAACACGACACCGCGCAGGTTATTGTAGATCACTCGCCCTTCCTCGACGGCGTCGACGATCGTGGCAAAGTTGTCATCGGTCAGGATCATATCCGCGGCCTGTTTGGCGACTTCCGTTCCGGACTGGCCCATGGCGATGCCGATGTCCGCGCCCTTCAGGGCCGGAGCGTCGTTCACTCCGTCACCGGTCATCGCGACGATCTGTCCCTGGGCCTTGAGGGCCTCCATGATCTTGAGTTTGTGGGCCGGTGAGACACGAGCGAATACCCCTGAGTCCATGGCCGCCTTGGCCAGGGCGGGCTTGTCCATTTCGTCAACATCTTTCGGGCCAAGGGCCTTGCCGTTGTCGGCGATGCCTACCTGCCGAGCAATCGCCAGGGCGGTGGTGGCGTGGTCGCCGGTGATCATGATCGGACGGATTCCAGCCTTTTTCGCTTCCGTGACCGCCTGCTTGCTTTCCTCGCGTGGCGGATCAATCATGCCCCACAACCCAGCCAGGATCAGCTTTTCCTCGACGTCGCTCGGTTGCAAATCCTGCTTGTTGCCGGAAAACTCACGATAAGCGCCGGCCATAACGCGGAGGGCATTGCCGGCGAAGGCCTCATTCATGCCGGATACTTCGCGGCGTCTCGGCTCGTCCAACTCCACCGGTTTGCCATCCTTCAAAACATGCGTGCAATACTCCAACAAGCGGTCAGGGGCACCCTTGACGAGGGCCACCGGGCCTTCGCCGTTTTCCCGATGACACAGGACGGCCATGTACTTACGCTCGCTGGAGAAAGGAATCTCGCTGATGCGCGCAACCTGTTGCCGCAGCTCATCCACCGCAAAACCGGCCTTCACTGCCGCTACCAAGAGGGCCCCCTCGCTGGGGTTGCCCTCGACGCGCCATTGTCCATCTCGCTCGCGTAGTTCCGCGTTATTGTTCAGCACTCCGATACGGAGCAGAATCTTAAGATCATCCGATGGCTCGTTCAATCGCTTCCCGTGCTCGTCGGTCAATTCTCCTTCCGGACGATACCCTTCGCCAGAGACCTTGAATGTTTGTCCTCCCGCCCATATTTCGCGAACGGTCATCTGATTTTTCGTAATCGTACCAGTCTTATCCGAGCAGATAACAGTGGTCGATCCCAGGGTTTCCACGGCTGGCAAACGACGGATAATCGCATGCCGGTCGGCCATGCGGCGAATGCCAAGGGCCAGGGTAACACTGATGACCGCCGGCAATCCTTCGGGAATGGCGGAAACCGCCACCGCCACGGCAAAAAGCAACATTTTGACGACCCGATAACCGCGTAAGACTCCCAGACCGAAGACGACGGTGGCCAGGAGGATTCCCAAAATCCCAAGCGCCAGACCGAGCTTGTGCAACCGTTTTTGGAGCGGCGTTTGTTCCCGGCCGGTGGAACGAACCTTACTGGCGATCTGGCCGATCTGCGTGTGCATACCGGTGGCGACAACGATGGCCCGTCCGCGTCCTCCGGTGATATTGGTGGACATCCAGACCATGTTATGGCGATCGGCCACGGGGGTTTGATCCTCGAACGCACCTGGTTTTTTCGCTACGGGATCGGATTCCCCGGTAAGGGCCGATTCGTCCACTTGCAGGTCTTCACCGTCGAGGAAACGGGCATCGGCCGCCACCCGGTCACCTGTCTCCAGAATCAGTACGTCGCCCGGCACCACGTCAACTGCTTCGATCTTGTGGGTTTCTCCGTCGCGCCAGACTCGGGCGTGGGGGGCGGCCATTTCCTGTAGGGCCTGCAGGGCGCCCTCTGCCCGCCATTCCTGGAGAAACCCAAGAATTGTATTAAGAAGAATAACCCCCGCGATGACAGCCGAGTCAATTTGATGGCCGGCAAACAGGGACAGAACAGCCGCCCCGATGAGCAGGTAAATCAAAGGATTATGTACCTGTCGGGCCAGCAGGATCAACGGTCGGACACTTTCCTCGGCCTGTAGCTGGTTGAGTCCCGTTTTTTTCAGACGTCGCTCAGCCTCCTCTTGAGCCAAGCCTTTCTCGGTACTCTCCAGGCGCTTGCCGACCTCATCGAGGTCCATGGCGTGCCAGGGAGTGGTTCCCACCCCTTGCTGTTTTACGGTCTTTTCCATATCCAAACCCCGATCATATCATTTGCATTGGGTTGTCAAAGTCATCTTGCGGACCCTCTCTTGTTGGATTGGTGACCTTGCGTTTCGTCGGTATTCGCCGATGGTTGCCAGCAGAGATCGGGTTTACGGGCGGCGGTTACCTCGTCGAGCCGATGGACCGGCATGGTCAGGGGAGCGTGGTGTAAAACCTCCGGTCGGCTCCGGGCCTCCTCGGAGATGCGAATCATGGCATCCACGAAACCGTCGAGCGTGGCCAGCGATTCGCATTCGGTCGGTTCGATCATAAGGCAATGAGCGACGGGCCAGCTCATGGTCGGGGGATGGATGCCGTAATCGATCAGCCGCTTGGCCACGTCCAACTCAGTGATGCCGTATTGCTGGAACTCCGGCACGAGGATGAATTCGTGCGCGAAAGGCGGATCAAAGGGTAGCTTGTAGTGATCCTTGAGCCGTGCGGCGAGGTAATTGGCGGACAGAACGGCCTTTTCGCTGACTTGGCGAAGACCTCGTGGGCCAAGGGCGCGGATGTAGGCGTATGCGCGCACGAGGACGTTGATTTGTCCATAGAAAGACCGAACCCGGCCGATGGATTTCGGCCCCGGAGCGGCCCAACCATAAGAACCGTCTGGTTTCCTGATAACTTGCGGGCCGGGCAGGAACTCCCGCAATGCTTCGCGGACGGCCACCGGCCCGGCGCCGGGACCACCGCAGCCGTGAGGCGTGCTGAAAGTTTTATGGGTGTTGAAATGCATAACATCCACGCCGAAATCGCCGGGACGGGCGATGCCCAGCAGAGCGTTCATGTTGGCTCCGTCCATATAGAGCAAAGCGCCGTTATCATGGAGAATGTCCGCGATGTCGGCGATCTGTGGGTCGAACAGGCCGGCGGTGTTGGGGTTGGTCAGCATCAGGGCGGCGGTTTGCCGATTGACCTTTTGTTTCAGGTCGTCCAGATCGACACGGCCGTCGGGCCGCGAGGCGACGGTTTGAGCGAAGCGGCCGCACATGGAGCATGATGCCGGGTTGGTTCCGTGCGCCGAATCGGGGGCCAGGACGATAGGGCGGTCTTCATTTCGTTGGCGATGATAGGCGCTGATAATCATCAGGCCGGTCATTTCCCCATGAGCGCCCGCGCAGGGCTGGAGGGTAACTTCCGTCAGACCGGCGATTTCAGCCAGGAAGACGCGCAGGTGGTAGAGGAGTTCGAGAATACCCTGCGTATCCGTCTCCGGCTGATAGGGATGGAGGTTGATCAAACCGGGGAGGCGGCTGACCCGCTCGGTGATTTTAGGGTTGTATTTCATGGTGCAGGAACCGAGCGGGTAGAAGTTGCCGTCGACACTGAAGAGCCGATGGGCGAGCCGGGTGTAATGGCGGACGAGGTCCAGTTCGCCGATCTCGGGCAGAGGCGGGGGCTGGTTGGCGAGCAGGTGGGAGGGGACCGCACGAGAACGGTCCACGGCCGGCACGTCACCGACCGGCAGATCGACCGCGCAAAGACCCGGTTCGGACAACTCGAAGACGAGTTTTTCAGGTGGCACCAGGCCGGCGCCCGGCGGGGGGTCGTTTTTTTGTTCCATGAAAATCACCTGAAACGTATCGTGTTACGCTACGGGACAAGACGGAGAGACTGAGAGAAAGAGGGACCGAGAGAACATATACAATGGAAACAGATGATTTGAAATTTTGACACCCTCTCTCTTTCGCTCTATCTCTCCATCGCTCCGTCGTCATCAGGGCCGTTTACGTTGCGCTCTGCGATATAGCAACCGGATGCCGCCAAGTCTTTCTACAACGGTTTCGCCCACCATTTGGAAAAGCTGTCGGCGTTGTGCAACTGTCGGCTTTGTAAGTCGAGGATGATCAGGGTCGGATACTTTTCCGACAGTTGGCGGTAAATTTTCAGCAGTTCGGGCACGCTGGCATTGTTTTCCACGTGGATGCGGTTCTTCTTGATTGTTAGGCGCGCGTAGTTGAGACCGCGGCCGAGGAAATCAACCGATTTCTCCGGGCCTGGTCGGCACCCCTCCATCTGTTGAATTTCCGAGCGGAGAGATTCGAGGTCATCGAAAGGGATCGCATTGCTTTTCAAGGACTTCGCGGTTTCCGCCGAGACCGGGAAAGTCATTCCGGGCGGTACGGGTATCTGCAGGAATTCGACATTGTAACCCACTTCAGCCACTCCTTCGGCACAAGATCATTGGCAAAAGAGTACCGCAAATGAGAGCGGATTTCAAAATTACCCTTCCACGGCTGCTTCCCGCAGGGCGGTTGCCCAAGCGTCAATTTCCTGTCGGGTGCGTTTTTCCGTGACCGCGACCAGGAAAGAATCGGAGAGGCTGTCGTCCCAGGTTCGCAACGGAATCCCCGCCAGAATCCCCTTGCCTCGGCAGAATTGTAGGACTCGATCAACCGGCCTGCGGGTTCGGACCACGAATTCCTTGAAAAAAGGCGTCGTGAAACGGATCTCAAAATCATCCAGGCCGGTCAGCAAGTCGGCGGCGTAGTGAGCCTTGTCGAGGCAGAGGGCGGCAATACGGGCGAGCCCGTTTTTACCGATGGCGCTGAGATAGACGGCCACCCGCAGGGCCATCAGCCCCTGATTGGTGCAGATGTTGCTAGTAGCCCGTTCGCGGCGGATGTGCTGCTCGCGGGTCTGCAACGTGAGACAGAATCCACGACGGCCGACGCGATCGGCGGTGCGTCCGATGAGTCTGCCGGGTATTTTTCGAAGATATTCGGCACGGCAGGCCAGGAAACCCAGCGAAGGCCCGCCGAAAAACATGGGGATGCCCAGCGATTGACCGTCACCGATGACGATATCAGCGCCCAGATCGCCCGGACGCTTAAGCAGCCCACAACTGATCGGATCGACGGAAACGATGGCCAGCGCCCCGGTTTTGCGGGCGATGTCGATAAGCTGATCGGCCGGCTCGATGGTTCCGAGGAAATTAGGGGTCTGGATGAGGACCGCGGCGGTATTCGTATCGACGACTTTTCGGAGATTTTCGGGATCAGTCAGGCCATCGGGTACCTCGATGGTAATCAGGTCGATTGGCAACTCACGCAGGTAAGTCGCCAACACGCCGCGTGTTTCCGGATGAACCGCGGCCGAGATAACCACCCGTCGCCGACCGTTGATGGCCCGGGCCATGAGGACGGCCTCGGCGGCGGCGGTCGCTCCCTCGTAAAGAGAGGCGTTTGAAACGTCCATGCCGGTCAGTTGGCAGATCATGCTCTGGTATTCGTAGAACGCCTGGAGCGATCCTTGGGCTACTTCGGACTGATAGGGAGTGTAGGCGGTGACAAATTCGCTTTGGCCGGCCAGTTCATCAACGACGGTGGGAATGAAATGGTCGTAAACGCCACCGCCAAGAAAACAAACCTGCTCCTCGATGCTTCGGTTCGTATCCGCCAGACGACCCATCTCGGCCAGCAGTTGGGTTTCGGTCAGCGGATCGGGCAAGGTCAGTGCTTTCGCCAACCGGGCGGTGGGGGGGATATCGCGAAAAAGCTCCTCCATGCCGGCGGCTCCGACGGCCTCCAGCATTTGTTGCATATTCGCCTGAGTCAGTTGCGTGAAATCCATAAGCGACGTTATATCTTTTCTTTTCCCGTCGTTACATATCGCGATCGATCATCGCATCGTAGGCTCGGC
This sequence comes from uncultured Planctomycetales bacterium, assembly GCA_964642815.1. Classification (GTDB taxonomy): domain Bacteria; phylum Planctomycetota; class Phycisphaerae; order UBA1845; family PWPN01; genus JAAYCU01. The sequence continues at coordinate 9,870 of CAZXSA010000126.1, forward strand.
TGTCCAGCAGATGATCCAAAGGGCTCAGGTCATTAGCCTTGATACGCACCATCCAACCGGACCCGAAAGGATCGTTATTGACCAGCTCGGGTTGATCGACAAGAGCCGTATTTACCTCGAGCACCTCGCCGCCAACGACCGAGAATAACTCACTGGTGGTCTTCACGGATTCAATTTCGCCGAACGCCCGTCCGGGTTCGATGGTTGAACCGATGGGCGGCAGTTCGACAAAGGTGATGTCCGTCAATTCGTCGGCGGCGTATTGCGTTATTCCCATGGTAACGACCAGGTCATTGGCCAGAAACCATTCGTGGGTCTTGGAATATTTGCGATCGCTTGGATTGGAACTCATCCTTTTGCATCCTGTGTTTGTCGTTTATAAAAAGGCAACGGAACCACGACGGCTTCGGTACGCTTGCCACTGATCTCAACGGTAAGTTTTTGACCGACAGAGCTGTTCGCGCTCTGCACATAGGCCAGAGCGATACACTGCTGGAGAGTCGGCGAAAATGTACCGCTGGTAACCTCGCCGACTTTTTTATCGTTGTCGAAAACAGGGGTATGATGTCGAGCGATTCGGCGGCCGTCGATCCGCAGGCCGACAAGACGGATTTTCGGGCCCTTCTGGGCAATGTTGCGAAGAGTCGCTGCTCCGATGAAGTCTTTTTTCAGATCGACGCACCAGTCCAGGCCGGCGGAGAGGGAGTCAATCTCCGTATGCAGCTCGTGGCCGTAGAGTGGCATACCCGCCTCCAGGCGAAGCGTGTCGCGAGCGCCCAGCCCGGCCGGTTTGAAGCGATTTTCCGTCACCCCCTTGGCCAGAAACCCGCTGAGCAGTTGGCCGGCCATGGCCGGCAGAATGACTTCCACGCCATCCTCGCCGGTATAGCCGCAACGGAAGATCGTGTAAGGCATACCCATCAGTTCGCCTGCGGAAAAATGGTAGCGTTTAATGTCTTCCAATTCTCCATGAGCGACGCGATTGATAATGGACATGGTGTCCGGTCCCTGAAGGGCGATCATCAGGGTGGATTCGGTAATATCCGTGATGCGAACCTGGCCGTTGACATGGCTCTCCAGCCATTCCCTGACGGTCAGGCGGTTGGCTCCATTGCAGACGACCAGGCAGTGGTCGTCGAAGCGGGAAACGATCACATCGTCGATGATCCCACCCTGTTCGTTGCAGATATGACTGTAGCGAGACTGTCCGACGTGCATATCGGAAAGCCGACGGGTGCAGACCCGTTCAAGCAGATCGTTGGCGTCGGGGCCGCGGACCTCGATTCGCCCCATATGGGAGATATCGAAGAGGGAGGCCGCCTGCCGGGTGTGCAGGTGCTCCTCGACGATGCCGGTGTAGAGCAGCGGCATCTCCCAGCCGGCGTAATCCACCATTTTGGCTCCGTGTTGAATGTGAAAGCTGTATAAAGGAGTTTTCTGCACGACGTTATCACCATTTTGAAGGGCCGGGGACGGCCGCCCAAGCCGTCGTTTTGTCGGCAAAGCTATCGCTGGCTTGCGGGGATGTCAAACTCGCGCGGTTCGTATGGTCGGCGTATTCGAGGCGATCGGCCAGCAAGGTGGCGGCCCGCTGGAAAACGTCCTCGCCGATGCCAAGGGAGGCCTTAATGGCAATGTCCCGGTCGATCCACGAGGGCATGGCTCGAATCCGACGAAAATGTCGAGCCAGACGCAAGGGGAAAGCCGCCGGCATCGGGGGTATGGGAAAGTCGCTGCCGTAGACTAGTTTGCCTTGAACATGCGGCATGGTCAGCAGTTTTTTAAGCCAGTGGGCTTTGCTGATCTGGCCGAAAGCGGCGATATCCGAATAGAGCGGAGCGTCGGCGAACTCGCCGGCCAGGGCGCGAACCAGCGTATAGAACGTGTGGCCGGGGGTGATCGGCCAAAATAGAGGCGTGGCGACGTGAGCAACGATGACCGTGGGCATGGCCTTGTCCCGCCGAAGTCGGCGGAAGGTGTTCAACCAGCCGATGGGATCGCCGAATCGGGGGTACAGGTTCCCCAGAGTCGCCTCGGCACCCATGTGAATCAGGATGGGCATGCCGATACGGGCCGCATGACGGAGGAAATCGATGGTCCGAGGGTCGGCAGGATCGATATTGTGGGTGGGGGGTAACCATTTGATCAGGACGGCTCCGGCGTCCGCGACCTCATCGAGCATGTCGATAGCCGTCAGATTGCCTTGTCGGCGATAGGGGTGAATCGAGGCGCCAAAGAGCAGTTTTTGGGGGTAGCGCAGCCAGAGTTGGCGGACGTAGGTGTTGGAAACGTATAAGTCCGAGCCAAGCCGTTCCCCGCGCCGCCGAGGCCCGATCGCCTTGCCGGCGTTGGTGTGAATCTGGTCGAAGGCTAGAACCACGGCTCGATCCAGAAGTTGGGACTTCAGGATATGTTGGAGCAGCAGGTTTTCGAGACGCTGGTCGGCCTCTGCGGCCGAAAGTCGGTTCAGTCCAAGATACCATTTGACCAAGGCCATGCCTGCATTGTTATACAACCGGTCAGAAAGATACGCATCGCAATCGGTATAACCGTGGGTCGGTTCAAAACCGAACCGGTTATCAGGCTGGCAGGGCCGGAACCGTTGACCGATATGGCAATGCACGTCAATTCGCATGGGTTATACTTACTTGACTGTTTTCTTTATTGGTTCTTTTCGTAACCAAGGGGGCGTTGCGAATGGGTTCTTGTCCTTAGCAATGCTCGGGTGGTTTTTACGCGTATAGTATTCATAAAATGCGGAACGCAGTTCGGGATCAACGATTGCAAAGCGACCGGCCTTTTCGTTTTCCTCGAGCCACCGCTGCATGGCCCCGACAGCTTCGGTACCGAGTTGCTGATGGATGACCATCCCGCCATATTTTTCGTATAGGGATTTGTTTATTTTCCAGGGACCGACGAACATTTCAGCAACCGATTCGGCGAGATCATCTTTGGCGATGATTTGTAGACTCGATATTGACGCATCAAGCTCTACCAGCTCATGGGTCAATTTATCCTTCTCTTTGCGAGTGAGAACCGGGGACTGTAGCTTTTCCTGGAGTATATTTTGCTCATCAAGCATGGTTTGCAGTTCTTTTTTTATTTCGTTGCTTCTATTTTTGCGCTGCGATGCCATGTTGACGATTTTTTCAAGAGTCTCAAGCCGGTCACGAAGTTGATCCACCTCGTCTTTGCTGAGTTTCTCCGCTTTCAGCTTCTCCTGGATTTGCTTAATCTCATCCTGCTTGTTTTTTCTGTCCTCGGCCATTTTTCTTCGTATGTCGTTTGCCGCTTCCTCCAATTCCGCCTTGGTTGGTTCGAGTTTGTTTTCACGTACGTATTCATCCATCAGAGGCTTGACGATGATTCTCGATAACCGAGTGTTTTTTTCCTGCTTCAACCATTTTTGATAGGCCTCTGGGGATAGTTTGGCGGCGTTTTTGGTTTGCCATAAAGCAGGGGGCTCGATATCGCCAGCGTATACGTTATGGCCATCCAAGGTGGCAATGATTTTATCCTCCGATGCCGGTTGGCTGCTTGTTGCCGGCTGGGTGGCCGGGATCGAGGAAAACATCAATGAAAGAAATGTGTATATTACCCACATCATCTTCGCTTTCTCCTGGGATGTATACGATTACCTTTCGTTTTGGTTTTCTCTTTTGTATTTTTCTTTTTCGAGGCCGGTGTGGTCTTCAAGTTTTCGCCCAGGGCCAGGTCCAGTTCGCGGGAAGCGATATTCACCCGGGCGATCTGTACTTTTAGACGGTTGCCGACGGCGATACGCCGACCGGTCATCCGGCCGACGACGCAGCCGCCCCGGGCGTCGATATCCCACCAGTCGTCCGGCAGGTCGGAGAAGCGAACGAGGCCCTCGACCTGATAGGTGCGCAGTTGCACGAACAGACCGACATTGGTGACGCCGGTGACGATGCCGTCCTCGATCGCTCCGATGTTTTTCTCCAGCAGGCGAAGGATTTTGACCATTTTCAGTTCGCGTTCGGCATGCTCGGCGCGCTGTTCGCTGAAGGTGCAGGCCCGGCCGAGCTCGGTCAGGGCGTCCATCGAGGGTACGCTTTTCCGGTCGGCTTTGCTTTTGAGTTTGCCGGTTAGATAGCGATCGAGGAGCCGGTGGATGGTCAGGTCGGGGTAGCGGCGGATGGGCGAGGTGAAATGGCTGTAGTGGCGGCCCGCGAGGGCAAAATGCCCGATGAGCTTGGGCGAGTATTCCGCCTGGGCCATGGAGCGGAGCACGGCGAAATGCACGGCGAAGGCGTCGTCCGTCCCGCGGACGCTGTCCAGCAGGCGGATCATGTCCTCGCGTTGCAGGTGTCCGGGGATCGGCTTGCCCAATACGCGCAGGAGGCGAGCCAGTTTTTTCCGGCCGTCAGCCGGCGGTTCAGGGTGTATACGACGCAGATGAGGCACGTTAAGATCGGTAAAGAGTTCGGCCACCGCCTCGTTGGCCTCGACCATGAACATTTCGATGATCGTATGCGAAAAGCTGGTATCCTCCGGTTGGACGCCGATGCAGTTTTCCCGGTCGTCAAAGATCAATTCGATATCCGGCAGATCAAGCACGACCATGCCGGCATCAAGTCGCCGCCGTTGAATGAGCCGGGCGAGTCGTTCCATATCCTCGACGAGGGTAACGACCTCGGATGCGAAGTTTTTCTTTTTACCTTCGATGATGGCCGTAGCCTGGCGATAGGTCAAGCGTTTGCGCGATTGGATGATCGAATTAGCATAACGTTTGCCGATACGCCGGCCTTGTCGGTCGTATTCGATGAATACGCTTTTGGTCAGCCGGGGCTGGTCTTCCTGGAGGCTGCACAGGCCGTT
>CAZXSA010000127.1:0-14703 GCA_964642815.1 uncultured Planctomycetales bacterium
GTTTGCATGACTCCAACTCCTTGTCTGTGTTTATCCTCCCGGCCCAAGCCGGAAACCGCTTGAATAACGACTCATCCCCGCGAGGCCGTCACTCGGCCCACCGGTCATCAATGCCCGGCCGTCCCGCTCTGCAGAATCGGGACCAGCAAACCGATGGCAATGAAAGCCACGAAAATGGCCATCACCATCAGCATCAAAGGTTCCAACATGCGTACGCCCAAATCGATCTGACGCCCCGTTCGGGCCTCGTTCGATTCGGCGATCTGCACCAATACGTTTTCCAGGTTATTGCTCTCTTCCGCGACCGCCACCATGTCGATGATGTCCATGGGAAACAGTCCGCTCTTGGCCAGCGGGGCGGCCAGGGCATGACCCTGTTGTACGCTCTCCGAGGCTTTGGCGATCTCCGCGGCCAATACCTGGCTGCCCGTGGCGTCCTTGGAAATACCCAAGGCTTGCAGAATAGGTACGCCATTGTGCAAAAGGGTGCCCAGAATCCGGCAAAACCGGCAGATCGCCACCATTTGCACGATCCGTCCCAGCACCGGAATCTTCAACTTTAACTGCTCATACAGCGCGCGGCCTTGCTCGCTCTTTAATGCCATCGTCACCGCCATGATCGATAGCAAGACCCCCACGATCACAAATGGCCAGCGGTTGATTAAAAAATCGCTCATGCCGAACAACATCACGGTAATAATGGGTTTGTTTTCAATTCGGTCGATCAGCGGCCGAATCTTCGGCACGATCCAGACCATCAGAAAACTGACCACGGTCAATCCGACCACCACCAGAATACACGGATAAATCAGCGAGCCGATCAACTTGTTGCGCAGCTCATCCTGTCGCTCCGTGAAAATCGCGATCCGCTGCAATACGTCCTCGAGAAATCCGCCCTGCTCGCCGGCCCGCACCATGGCCACCGCCAACGAATGAAATGCGCTCGGATGTTTAAGCATCGCGTCGGCCAGCGTCGAGCCGCTTGATACGTCGTTATGCACTTCCCGCAGAATCTCGGTCAACAGCGGGTTCGATTCCTGCCGGGCCAACACGTCGATCGCCCGCAGCACCGGCACCCCCGCCCGCAACAAATCCGACAACTGGCTGTAGAAAGCGGTCAAGACCCGAAGGGAAAGCTTTTTTCGCCGACCGGTTAAGGCGCTCTTCTCCGCCTGCCCCCCCTCGGCCACGTATAAGGGAAACAGCGCGCGGTCATCGAGCATGCGCATTACCGCCTGCTGGCTCTCGGCCGTCAGCACCCCGCTGACCGTTTGACCCGCGTTGGTCTTGGCCTTATACGAAAACGTCGGCATACCCAATCCTCAAACCCAATTACCAGCCCGCAGCGCTAGCAAGGGACACCAGCCCGAAGCAGTTTACCTCGCTCGCCTCGGCGGAGCCCAGCAGAGCCGGGCCTGCCTCGCCGTGGCGGGCTAGCGAGGGCCCCTACCCAAAAGTCGTTTACCCACCCAGGCAGGCCGGCAAGGGCCACCGGACCACCCATTCCCAAAGTCCGATAAATTCCGTCCTAACATACTTTTATCGGGCAATAAAGCCTCGATTCTGGCACTTTTCCACGCCAATCCACCCATTGTTCCAAGCCAAAAGACTCTATCTTTTCGCTCTCCGTCCGATAATTACCGTTAGTCTATGCCTTTTAACAAGTTATGGCAATATTCGCGGAGAGATCCAGCACAAGGCCACAGGCCGTCCGGAACTCCACCAAAAACTTATACCATTCCGGACACTCCGCGCCGCATGAATCAACGGGAAAATTGCCCGGCCTTCCTGGCTGGAAATAATTCACCAAATCGTTTTGAGATGGACGTTTATAATCCGGGGTCGAGATAGATTTCGACACGTGTGGGTTGGCTCTTGCAATGCTATATATGTTTAACTATTAAACTCAAGGCGATTGACGGGATCCCCATGGGTTGCGAAGTTCAACCTTCAACAGCATCACGATCATGCCGCCCGCAAACCGATCTGTGTTTAATGGGGGGCAAGTTCGACTTCCGCTACGACCTCGGCCGATCCGTCCAAATGAAAAACGGTCGGCAAATAACGGACCCCGGCCAAACGGCCCTCAAGGTAAACATGACCCGCTCCCGACCGTGTTGTATCGACACCACTCACTTTCGCCAGAAGGTTTCGAGTCGCCACGACATGAGCGGCGCGTTCGGCCATCAATCTGGCTCGGGCACCGTGATACTTCGCCGGTGGCTTTCCGATACCGACGGCCTGTAGCACGACGCGATCCGCGGATTCAAGATGACCACTTGTATGCACGACCGGCGGGGCCGCCCAAAATCCCGAACAGTTCAACATCATCACCATTGCAGTTGCTAACATGTCAGACCCTCGTTGCTTTTTGCATCACCGCGAACCATAAAAAGACTTGCGTAAAAGAACAGACACGCAACGCAAGACTCGGTTAGCCCTCCGACTTCATGTAATTTCATACGGAGAAAAGAAAGCCGATGTGTTTAATGACCAATAAAATAAGGCCGCCCCCCCGCGGCCTTCCCTTTGAGGGTTTCATACATGAAAAAGTAAGGAGTTCAAGGCCGAACGGAAACGGGTTGCCGTTTCAGCATCCTCCTCCCCGGTGGACACCTCCAGGCCACCCGTTCCCGTTCAACTGAGTGACAGCCAACTCTCGCAAATCCCGAGGAAAGTACATGCAATGCTGAGACCAATAACCTGGAAAAGAGAAGAACCCTCTTTATAATTAACCTATCTTTTTAATTTAAAAACAGTTAGGAGTGCATAGAAATAAATGATATGGAACTGCCCATACGACAACATGGGTACATGTCCCCAAGTATTGGTCATGAATGTGGGCAATATAGCCCACTTGACGGTTAGTCGAACATTTGCAATTGGAATCGTTCGAGGGCGAATTTGCTGACCGGATGATCGATATTCATCGGGTATTGGCCGTTGAAACATGCGGTGCAGTAATAGCGGGCGGGGTGCTTGACGCAGGAAAGCATCCCCTCGATCGAAAGATAATGCAGCGAATCGACGCCGAGATAGGCGCGGATCTCCTCCACGTTTCTCTCGTTGGCGACCAGTTCCTCGCGGGTTGGAAAATCGATACCGAAATAACAAGGATGCCGGATCGGCGGGCTGGCCACCCGCAGATGTATCTCTTTCGCCCCCGCCGCCCGCAAAGCGCCGATCTTACCCCGCGTCGTCGTGCCCCGCACCACCGAATCCTCGACCACGATCAAACGTTTGCCCTTGACCGTGGGCTTGATGACGTTCAGCTTCATCTTGACCGTGAGATTTCGCTGATCCTGCTCGGGCATGATGAAGGAGCGGCCGGCATAATGGCTGGTGATAAAAGCCCGGCCGTAGGGGATTCCGCTCTGCCGGGCATATCCCAAGGCCGCGCACCGCGCGCAATTGGGGATAGCGACCACGGCATCGGCCTCGACCGGAGATTCTATCGCCAGTTGGGCGCCCATCGCGGTGCGCACCTCGTGAACGTTCTCGCCGAACACGTCGCTGGCCGGATCGGCAAAATAAATCTGCTCAAAAATACAGTAAGCCGGCCGAAAAGCATCCTTCGGCGTGATCCGTTGGCTCTGGACGGTACCATCATCGTAGATGGCCACCGCCTCACCCGGCTCCACCTCGCGCCAGAACTTGGCATCGATGATATCGAACGCGCAGGTTTCACTGGCCGCCACCACCGCTCCGTTGTCCATGCGTCCCAGGACCAGTGGGCGAAACCCGTATGGATCGCGGGCGGCCACCAGCCGATCGGGAAACAAGAATAAAACGCTGTAGGCCCCCTGGAGATGGCTCAGTACATGCGCCGCCGGATAACGCTTATCCAGATGGGCCGGGTTGGCCAGCAGATGCACGATCACCTCCGTGTCGGAGGTGGTGTTGAAAATGGCTCCGTGCTCCTCGTATTCCTTGCGCAACAAACCGGCATTGATCAGGTTGCCGTTATGGGCGACGGCTACCTGCCCGCGCGAGTAGTTGACCAGCAACGGTTGGATATTGACCTCGTGGCAGGAACCGGTGGTCGAATAGCGAACATGTCCGATGGCGACCGGGTTACGCAATTCCTCCAACCGGCGCTGCGTGAACACATCGGTCACCAGCCCCATGCCCACGGAACGCTTGAAAACACGTTCATCGCGGGTCACGATACCCGCCGACTCCTGCCCGCGATGCTGCTGCGCGTATAAACCGAGATACGTCAGCCGCGCCGCGTCCGGATGACCGATGACGCCGAACAAACCACAGTGATGTCGCATGGATGGGGATAACACGTCGATGAAGATCCTTCCATGTGCAGGAATTCGACGCTAAAACCACACTCTAACGATCGTCCTCAACCTCGTCAAGCACCATCAATACAAAAAACGAAAATCCACGTGCATCGCCACGCCCGGCAAGGTCAACATTTCATACGGATGGCGATGGCCGATCCAATCAATCCTCTCCTGCCGGCAACCGACGATTTATCCCTCAACATTTATTACAGGATCGAATATCAACTATAAGCATAACCATAGATGGAGAATAACTCGCCACGAACGGCTCTATCAGAGTATCCACCGACATTATCGGTCCATCTTATTACGGAGGCCAAATCCGATACTGCCGTGCATCAGAGAGTTACCGTCGCGGATTTTACGCATTACACGGGTTTTGCCGATTTTACCAAACCGGCCGTCTGTAACATCCGAAATAACCTTTACGGGATGGCATGTCCGATCGGACCGCGGTGGCCTCCCCGCTATCAATCACCGCCGGCACGTTCGCCGTATCCGGATGCAGGACATGGACAACGGAAAAAAAGTACTGACCACCGGACAGGTCGCCCAGATTTGTAATGTCGCCCCCCGCACCGTCTCTAAGTGGTTCGATACCGGACAACTCCGCGGTTATCGTATCCCCGGCAGCCGGGACCGCCGCATCCCCATCAACCAGTTGATCCGATTCATGAAAGCCAACGGCATTCCGTTGGATAAAATCGAAAACGGCCTGACCCGCATTCTGATTGTGGACGAGCAGAAGGATTTAACGGACCTGCTGGCCAGCGCCCTGACGGACCGAAACGGCTTCGAGGTTCGGGTGGCGGCCACCGCCTTCGAGGCCGGCGGCATCACCCAGGAATTTCGACCCGCGGTCGTGGTGGTGGATGTCGATCTGCCGGGAATAAACGGACGCACCCTCTCCCGCTTCATCGCCGGACGCTCCGAGCTGCACGGCACCCGGCTCATCGGCGTCAGCGCCTCCCTCGATGAAACCCAGCAGCAAACCCTGCATCAGGAAGGCTTCCACAATACCCTGGCCAAACCGTTTAACATCCAACAGCTCGTCGAGGTCATCGAAGCCACGCTCGGCGCGGAAGTATGCTGAACGCAATCCACCCTTTGATCCCCTGCTACTTCACTTCCTCCTTTGATTTGACCCGGCAATAATAAAATTACGGCAAGTTTGACTGAACCCTTGCAAATTGAACATCAGATGTTCAATTTGCAAGGGCACCGGCTATAGTTTCCTCACACATGATCAAAAAAGTCATGATGGGAATACCGTCATCGTTAGCCTTTGGTGATGCCTTCACACCAAGTTACAAAAATAACAACCCATGCGGCATATCATCTTGCACTTATTTATGATTGTCTATTCACAGGTGGATTTCGCGCAATAGAAACGGCCGGCCGATCCCGTCGCGGGGGGACCGGCCAGCCTTTCCGGGAAGTAAGGCGCGGGGGTAAGGAGGTATTGCATATATTGCTGTTCATGCCCGGGTCACGTCCTTGATATCGCCCGGCCGGGCGTCATTTATTTTCTACATAAGGTTATTGGTCCATGATCCACCGAACCTTTCATCAAAGATAGATTTTGGGGGATGGCGCTTATCCCTGCTTAAGAAAAGAAAGCGGACGCCCACGCCAATATTTTCCATATTGCGGGCATTTTGTTGAAAGGTCGCGTCAACGGAGGGTTAATTACCTTCAGGCCCGGGGTACGTCCCCGGCCCGATGATTGGATACGTCATGGATGGAATAGCTCATACAGGAGGATTCAATAAAAGTCTCTTAATGAGGTTTCGTCGGATACTTTAGGCTATACTGAAAGGTTCAGGCCGATAAAGGAGGCGTCATGCTCTACGCATTCAGGCCGTTCTTGGGGCTGCTGATGCTGCTGGGGGGAGCGTGCGCGCCGTGGAATTGCATCCTGAAGATACCGGTCGATGATCCGGACCCCTGGGAGGAGGTTTCGCCGGCCGACGAAATCGAACCCAACGATTACAGCCGCACGGCCACGGCGGTCACCTTCGACTCGATCAGCCGGGCCCGCCTGCTCGGCGACATTCCCAACCTGCAGGAACGCCTGGATGTCGATTTCTTCGCCCTGGGACCGCTGCAGGTCGGCGACCGGCTACGGGCCGAAGTCCGCACGCCGGATTCCGAACTGGACGCCCTGCTGGCCGTCTTCGATGCCGAAAACAAACTGTTCATCGTCAACGACAACGCCGGCTCCGAGCCGCGTCCGCGCGATCCGGCCATCGATGAAATCATCCGGCACGACAGCGAATACTACATAGGAGTCATGCGCTCGGGTTTTGGAACGTTCGCCGGCGGAAGCTACGAATTGCGAATCCAGGTAGACCGGGGCGGCGAACCAGTCTTGCCGCAAGGACAGGTATTGCTGCTGAATTTCGAGGGCGGCCGGGTCGATTGGGGCGGTGGACAATCACTGACGATCGATCCTTTCGACGCCGGTGATATCGATGCGATTTATACCGGCCAGACGGAACTGGTCAAACGCTGGATCGTGCAAACGGTACGGCAGAATTATGCCCGGTTCAATCTGACGGTGTATAGCTCCGATGAAGCGGTCGATCTGCCGGACGACGGCGTATCCATCATCTATTTCGGCGGCTATGACGCCGGCGGGCTGGGTATCGCGATTAACGGGACGGATTTCTACAACCATGATCGCAACGATCGGGCGGTCGTTTTCACCCAGCGGTTCACGCCGGATCTTTTCACCGAACCGCCGGAGGCCGGACCACTGGGCGTGGCTATCGGCAATATCGCCTCGCACGAAGCGGGACATTTGTTCGGCCTCAGCCACGTGCGCGACGCATCGGACATCATGAACACCTACGATGCGCCGGATAATCTGTTGACCGACCAGCATTTCAAACCCTCGACCATCGACCAATTCGTGATCCCGCTGCCGAGCATATTCTTTGTGGAACACCTGTTCTTCCTGGAGCAGGATAGCGGGATGTTGCTGGCCGAGATCCTCGGACGAGCGGCCCCGGCGGTGGAACGGGAAGTGGATTTAGGCGGCGATCCATCGGTACTGGCGGTGGCCGACTTCGACGACGACGGGCGCCCGGACCTGGCGGTGGCCAATACCACGATGTCGGAAATTCATGTGCTTTTCAACGAGGAAGGGCTTTCATTCGCCATCGCCGGACCGTTTTACGTAGGCGCGGGGCCGACGGACCTGAAAACCGCCGACTTCGACGGCGACGGAACGACCGACCTGGCCGCCTGCAATCTGAACGACGATAACGTAGCCTTCCTGTTTAATCGCGAGGAAGATGGACACGAAGTGGGCCCGGCGGTGGTAAATGACGGGCCATGGGAGATGGCCGCCGCCGATTTCGACGGAGACGGCGATATCGATCTGGTCGTCCTGCATGTATGGTCCAACGACATCGCCGTCATACTTAATAACGGGGACGCAACCTTTACCCCCCCCGAGGTGGCGGCTCAAGGAGCATTCTTGTTGTCCCTGACGATCGCCGATCTGGACGGCGATGGGGATATGGATTTGGCCTACATTGAGGGCGGTGACGAAGGCGACAAAGGCAGCATAGTCGTCCTTCTGAACAACGGGGAAGGCGGCTTCGCGCAAACCGGCGTTTTTTCAACTAGCGATTATCTTGCTCGGCGACTGATCGCGGCCGATGTGGATAAGGATGGTGCCCTGGATTTATTATTCGCGGATTTGCTGTTCGGCGGTTTCGTGGTCCTGCGGAATGACGGGACGGCCGGGTTTGTCGAATCGGGCTTCTATCCCACGGGTCTTTCGCCCGAGGCTTTGGCCACCGCCGACTTGAACGCGGATGGTTATCTCGACGTGGTGGTGGCGAACACGGGCGACAGCGATGTCTCCGTCTTGCTCAACAGGGGCGACGGGACGTTCGCGGTCCAGTGGCCTTACGGAACCGGGGCCACTCCGGTCCATGTGGCGACGGCCGACTTTGACGGCGACGGGGACACGGATATCGCCGTGGCCGAACGGGATACGGGCAAAGTCACGTTTTTGTTCAATCGTGACGGCGGGACGTTTTCCGATGGAGCCGAGGTGGAGTGAATAGGTTGATTCCAGGCGGTCCAAGACACGAGGTCGTGGCCGCGGACCGTCGATCAACGAGGCGGCGCATGCGGCGTATCAGCATAATTCGGCCGGCGATAGCTCTCGCCCTGGCAATAAGCACGATCCTGGCCTCGGGCCAGGGTTGCCAAGTGCCGAGCGGGCCGGTGATCGATCCGCCGCCGGATTTTTCGGTGATTACAAGCTGCGGCCTGTCGGCGGTCGAATGCGTGCCGCTGGCCGGCTCCTCGCCGTATGCGCTGGCTGTCGGCGACCTGAACGGCACCGGCCTGCCGGATCTGGTTTCGGTCAATTTTGGGGCGGACAACCTCACGATCTTGCTCAATAACGGAGATGGGACGCTGACTTCGGCGGGGAATAAGCCCACCGCCAACAGCCCCTTATCCGCGGTGCTTGGGGATTTCGACAACGACGGATTGCTCGATATCGCCGCCGGCGGCGGCTTTTATATCTCGCTGTTTTATAATCAAGGTGGCGGACGTTTTTCATCCCCCGCCCGGATCAACATGGATTATACACCCACGAATCTGGCGGCAGCCGACTTCAACGGCGATGGTCATATCGATCTGGCCTCGGCCAATGGGGCTTATGATACAATTACCATCTTCATTAACGACGGCGAAGGCCGCTTTACGCTCGTGCAGGATATCCGGGTCAGTCTGTATTTCGTGCAAGTGAATGGCTTGATCGCTGCCGATTTCAACGGCGACGGCTGGCCCGACCTGGCCGCCTCCCACCGGTTTTCGGGCAATGTATCCGTTCTGCTGAACGACGGAGAGGGCCATTTCACGGAACAGAAAACGGTTACGGTCAAGCCGGGACATCTGTTCAACGCACTGAACGCCGGCGATTTGAACGGCGACGGACTGGCTGATCTGATCGTGGCCGACAACGGCGACCCGTTCGACGAGCAGGATCCCGGAGGCTTGCAGATTTTGTTTAATATCGGTGGGGGCGATTTTGCGCCGCCGGGTGAAGTCGCCGCCGGCGACAGCCCCGCCTGGCCGGCGATTGTCGATCTCGATGGGGACGGGGCTAACGACTTGGCGGTGGCCAATAATGTCTCCGGCAACGTTTCCCTCATGCTCAACGACGGCAAGGGCGCTTTCACCCTTGCCGAAAACGTAACCGTCGGAGCCGGTCCCAGTTTCGTCGCCCCGGCCGACCTGGACGGTGACGGATTCATCGATCTCGCGGTCGCCAATTTCACCGCCGACACCATCTCGGTCCTCCTGAACGACGGAACCGGCTCTTTTTCGGTTTCCGAGTGATTTACCACAGGCCATAAACCATTCCATAACAACAACTTACGTTTTTCTTATTTTTACCATGCTTTCCTGAAAGGTTTGAGCGACGGCGGACCAATTTCCCTTCGTAAGCACCGGGTCGAGTGATCTGGTCAAACAAAAAAGAAGGTACAAACCAAGGAAAAAAGGAGATTGGTCATGACACGGAAACTGTTGAACGCGATTCGGGTCAAGGCAGCGGGTTTGCTGGTGGTTGGTGGGACGGCTTTCGCGGGTTTACCGATGAACGGGTGCGACGGTACGTTGACCATCCAGTTGCAGGACGGCTCAGGCGAGAGCATCGGGATCACCGAGCTGCTCAACGGCCTGACCGGCGAAGGGGATTCCTACGAGGAATTCGGCTCTGAAGAGGAACTCGAAAGCTGGGACGACGAAATGGACACCGGCTGGGAGGATCAAGGCTGGGGTTCTTCCTATCCGATGCAGTACCCCACATACTACGGCGGCGGCGGATCGTGGGCGACGGCCTCCGCGGGATCGTGGTATTGAGCTGGCTAACAACAATGAATAAAAGCAAACGCCCGGATGTCTCGAAAACATCCGGGCGTTTTTTTTCACATCAGAACCCTTGGCGGTAGCACAGGGTCGGAATTGCCCAACACCACGAATCTCAAAAGAACAGGCAAAGCGGGATGGTGTGGCCGGTCTTGCCGCGTGCAACGCGTTCTTGGACTTGGGTTCCCTTAGCGTATCCAAGGTTTCGCGGACAACCGTGCAGCGTTAAAGGCCGAACTCTCCGCGAGCCATTCGATCCCGCAAGGTTTCCGCCTCTTCTCGCTGTTCAGGTGGAACGATAAAAACCAGGATCGGTTCGGCCTTGATCGAGGCCAAGGTCCGCGTATTGATGCCGGAGGGGGCCACATCAATATACGTCGTGCCGTTCGCGGTATTGATAAATCCCTTGATTCGGTAAAATCCCCTCTGAACGACCGCCAATGCGCGGCGAAAGCGTTCCAGATCAATCGGTTGCGTAACGGTCACTTCCAACACCACATAATGGGGATCGGCACAGGCGGCGTATTGGCCGACCATGTGGCGCAGCGAGGCGGGCGTGAAAATATCGAAATCGAACCGGCAAAATTGCGTTTCGGTCACTTCGATCGCCGGATTAATGGCCAACAATCTATACCGCGTTTCGGCGACGGCGTCGGGTTCATGGATATCGGTTTTGTTGATGATCGCCCGGTCGGCGGCCTCGATCTGGGCGGAAATGTTAGGCAAGGTCCGGCTCAGTTTGCCGAAAGTCCCCGGATCCACGACCGCCAGGACCGCGCACAGTTGAAACAGCTTATCGAACCTGGTTTCCTCTAGCAGTTGTCCGAACACCTTGGGATCGGTGATACCGCTGGCCTCCACCACCACGCCTTCGATGGGCTCGGCGGAAGCGCGACTCCTTTCGTGAATCTGCTTGAGCCGGCCCATGAACTCGGTCACCTTGCACTGACAGAAAATGCTTCCGCCGGCCACGGTAACCAAAGCATCGCCCTCGACGTTCAGCAGCCTGCCATCCACGTCGGCGGGTCCAAATTCGTTAATCAGATAAACCAGGCGGCGGCCGGCGTAACGCCGGACCACCTGGGACAGAAGCGTTGTTTTCCCGCTACCCAGAAAGCCGGTCACGAGGCTCAATGGGATCCGGAGTTCCGCTGCTTGCATTGAATTTTTTCCTCCAGGGATCGGATAAGGGTAGCGATATCGGGAATGATCGAGGGGAATTTGACCTCGCCATCGATGCAGATCGTGGGGATTTGGCCCACGCCGAGTTTGGCCATATGCCCCAGGCCGCGCGTGGTGGTAATCTTGTGTTCCCGGATCTCAATCTGGTCAGGGAATTTTTTCGCGGCGTTCTCGACGGCGTCAACCATGTATTGACAAGGCGCACAGGAGGCCGAGTCCAGCGTTACCACGTCCACGATGACTTTCTTTTCCCTTGAATAATCAGGCAAACTGACATCCTCGAAGGTTTTTTCGCGGGCCCTCAGCGTGTTCCTGGCCACCTGCCGCTGGTAATCATCATGGACCATGAGGGTGACGGCCTGAAGGTTCTTCTCCGGGGTGGCGTAGGGTAGGTCGCAACCGGGGGCCAAGACAAAACCCGGGGTATTACCCATATCCAGGCAACGAAGGGCATCCTGCCGAGCGTCAATTTCATCACCCAGCAGCAGGACGGTGGTCAACTTGAGATTGCCGCCGTAACTCTTACCGCCGGCCCGGGCCAAGTCGCGCACGTAATCCAGCGGGATATTCTCGTCTATGGAAACATTATCACACCGGCAGCGACACATGATTTCCATGTTGCGGGTGGCGTTCCCGCAAACAAACAGCGAGGACAACCCCCCGCGGATACGGATGTGATCAAAAATGTCGTCCACGTAAGGCTGCACATACTCGCTGAAATGCTGCGGCGAAATCTGACTGGTCATCGGATCTACGACGGCAATGACATCGGCTCCGTGTTCCAGGTACATATCAGCGGCCTGCCGGCAGACCTCCGTGCAGAACGTCAGCACCTCCTTTACCCAATCCGGCGCCTCGAACATCTGCAGAAAAACGCCGGTACCCATCAGGTGCAGCGTAAGGGTAAACGGCCCGGTAATCAGGCCGTACAGCGCGGTATCCTCCCCCATCCCCTTCGTGATGATCTTCATGGACTCGATGGCAACCGGGTAACGCCCTTTGCTCAGATCGAAGGGCGGAAGCTCGCGCAGTTTTCGTTCCGTCAGCGGATGAGTGACCACCGAGGGCGGGGTTTCCTCCGCCCAGCGCAGCGCGCAGCCCAATACCTCGGCCTCCATCTGCAAATCGAAAATCAGAGGCAGGCCGTCCGGCCGATAAAGCTCTTTGGCTTTACGAAGCCCTTTTACAAGTAGCTCGCTCGACTTGAGATAATCCGTCGCCGTCGCTCCGATGAGCTTTCCGCCATGGACACCCACGAAGGGAACCCACGCCGGCCGCGGGGTGGCCTGGCCTTTCAATGCCTTGAGCAATAATTCTCTACCGGTCATGACGCCTCCTCTTTGATGGTTATATCGCAAACGATTTTACCGCCAGCGCACCGAGCTACGGTCCAGGGGATTAATGTCAGGAAAGTGTGTCCCAGGTTCGCGCGGAAAGCAAGGCGCCAGCTCGTCACACCCACGTCATTCGGGTGAGGGCAACACACCCGATCCGGTGGGCGGCATGACCCGCAGACGTTCGATCGATCGAATCAGTGCGTCAAAATGATCGGTCTGGCTCAGGCCGATCGTAAAACCGCTGAGATAGGATTGATTCAGGGCGAAACGCAGGCTTTCCTCTCTTTGCTGATCGGTTTTGCATTCTCCTGCACCGAGAATCTTCATGCCTTGAATCACCTGGCCTCGCTGGCGAGCTTTCTCAAGCACTTTGACGACCGCCGACACACGCTCCGGCTTATCCACGTCCATGACATAAGCAAAGGGGTTGATGCGGGCCAGGTTGTATTCCACCCAGGGTTCCTCGGCCGCCGCCAGCAGCGGGGCCATGCCATGGCATGAAACCCCCAGCATCCGTATGCGGCCGCGGGTCTTATATTCGCTGAGCACATCCATCGAACCTTTCATGGTTCGCGGCCAGTCGCCTTCTTTCATGCAATGCAGCAGGACGATATCGACATAATCCGTATTCAGCTCCGTGAAGGTCCGCTCGATATCCGCGCGGGTTTCCTCGGCCGTCATTGAACGTGTTTTACTGATAATGACCACTTTGTCGCGCTGGATACCCTGAAGCGCGGCCTTGACACAATGGTGCGTATCATAGCTGGCTGCCGTGTCCCAGCCGTTGATCCCCTTGTCGAGACCATGACGCAACAGCTTGACCATGCCGGCCTCACCCGTCGCCTTTGCTTCCCGGCCGCCGTTCATGCCCGTACCGATGGTCAGACGGGAAACCTTGATACCGGCCTTGCCCAATACCACGGTATCGTCGGCCAACAGGGGTTTGACGGACACCGGTCGGCTGGCGGGAGCCGATTCCTGTCCCCATAGGCGCCCACCGACTAGCGCACCGGCCGCCACCGCGGTGCGTACCATGAATTCACGACGATTCATGCGTTCCATGATCGCGCCCTCCATGAACAGATGAACACCCTCTTCATGCCTATAGTTATAAGCCGGAGGCGTCGCGTTGCCAATCATACGACAATCCACGGCGTGTCGGCATGAATTAAAAGGGGGCGGTATAGGCCAATGAGGAATCGTCCCTGCCCGTCGGGCAAGGTTGGAGGTAACGCTGATTCGGCCTGGATTCCTGAGATCACAGGGCAAGCAAACTGGGCGCCACGCCGGTGGGCGCGGCGATGCCGCGCGTGGACAGGTACGCCTGCGCGGTCAGGAACGACACGATCGCCGACGCTCCCTGGTTCGGCGAAGTTCCCGAAGCGGTCAGGGCATCGAAACAGGCCCCGGTTTCGTTGTCGATCAGACTCAGCCCGTACACATTCTGTCCGGCAAACCAGGCGGCGGCATTTTCCGCATACATCCCGTATTGTTTCGATCCGTCGATACGCTCGGCCGTACAAAACAAATCAACCAGGCTGCAGACCTCGCTTGGAAGCTGGTCGAAGCCCGTCTTGCTCTTGTACCTCGGCCAGCCGCCTGGTACACCCACCGGCATGAGCATCTCATCCACAAACATGTTTTCCATGACAAAATCGGTCGTGGCGCGGGCCACGATGGCTGGGCGATTGTCCTCGAAAATCGTGGCCGCCGACCATAAGGCCGCGGGAATAGCCGCCGCCCCGGTCTGCCATTGAGGCTCGAACCATTCCCACTCCGCCGCCCGCATCGGGTAATAACACTCCTCCACCAGCCATCGTGTCATTTCTTCCGCCCGTTTCAGGTCGCGTCCCGGATCGGCGCTATGTAACTGAGTAATCGCCCGCAACCAGTTGGCCGCGCTGACCGGTGTACGGGCCGATTCGGCGTGGGGCAGCAAGGCAGGCCACCAATGGGCCGCCGCCAGACGAAGCTTGATCGGCAGTTCG
>CAZXSA010000128.1:0-14684 GCA_964642815.1 uncultured Planctomycetales bacterium
TGCAAGGTCCATTCCTCAGCAAAACCATGCTCGGCATAGGTTTTCTGGCCGATGGCAAAAACCTCGCCGAGCGTCCGACCCGGCCGGGTGGCCGCGATCAAGGCCGCGTCCACCGCGCAGACGGCCTCATGCTTACGAGCCAGTTGGGCATCGATCGGTTTGAAGCTGAACAGGCGCGTGCAGGATAACAGCAGCCCGCTGCGTTCGCCGCAAGCGACGGCCATGCCGTAATTCGTAAACTTGCTCCCAGCGGGAATCGGATGACGAAATCGCTCAACCCGCTCGTCCGCGGCGATCAAAAGCACCGGTGGGCGAATCGCCCGTTCCAGTAGATTGGCGGCCACAAGCGAAGCCAAGGTATGTTCACTCATTCCCGGCCGTGCTTTTCGGCACGCCGTCTCCAGACACTCGGCCACCTCGCGGCCGAGTTTTCGATAACGCTCAATCTCGGCCTCGTTCAGCGTCCAGCGCAGGCGGTCAAAATCCGCATCAAGCGGTTTAACCGATGCGGGCAGTCCCGCCACGCGCGCATCGCAGGCCGCCCGGCGATCGCCGATGGCCTTGACCCAGGTTTGGGCGGTTACTTCGGCGTCGTACCAGAGATGCACCTGGACCTCGATTCCCAGATCGGCCAGTTCTTCCGCCCCGATACGCGGGGCCTCGATCATGCTCGTGATGCAGCATACACTTTCGCGGGTAATCAGCAGCGAAGCGGCCCCTACGTCGGCCGCCGTCGAAACGTGATTCAGCCCCCCCGCCGTAAACCAGGCAAAATGACAACGACGGCTCAGGATAACCGCATCCAACTGATGGCTGTCCAGGTAGGCGATCACCGTTTGCCACTTTTGTTCCATTTCCGCGCGACGCGTAAGCATGATTTCCTCCTTATAATGCCGGCCAAAGGATAGCACCGCCTTTACCGGCCGGTCAACCATCGGGCATGATGTCAAGTAAACTCCTTGTGGATTAAACTGGCTGTCGAGTCATCAACATTGGGAATAGTCGATTACCCGGGTATCTGGTAAAAGGTATCGATATGAACAGATTGATCGCCATGGCGGTAACGGTAAGTGTTCTGGCGGGTTGCGGCGCGGCGGGGACGGCCGACCTTCGCGTCATGACTTTTAACATCCGTCTCGGGGCGGCCGAGGACGGGGAGGATCACTGGAACCATCGGCGGGAGATGCTTTTCCAAGTTTTGCGTGACCATCGGCCGGACATTGTCGGCCTTCAGGAAGCCCTGCGTTTCCAGCTCGACGAAATGCACGAGGCGGTGCCGGGGTATGGCGAGATTGCCGTGGGTAGGGACGATGGCAAGGACGGCGGCGAAGCGTCGGCCATCTTCTACCGGTCGGCAAGGTTGAAAGTCGATGAGTCCGGTACCTTCTGGTTGTCGGATACACCCGAGACGCCAGGCTCGAAGCATTGGGGGAACATCTACCCGCGCATCTGCACGTGGGCCCGGTTCCTGGACCGGCGGACAGGCAATCGATTCTACGTATACAACACCCACCTGGACCACCAATCGCAGGCGGCCCGCGAGCGTGGAGCGGAACTGATCGTCCAGCGAATCAACGGGCGAACGCACCATGATCCGTTCATCCTCACGGGCGATCTGAACGCAAATGAATGCAACCCGGCGGTGCGATATCTCAAAAGCGAGCTGCCGGCCGTACCCGCGAAGCCGGATAATTCGGTAATCGTGCCTCCACTGGCAGACACCTTTCGCGTGATCCATCCGGACATGACGCCGGCCGGCACCTTCCACGCTTTCACCGGCCAGCGAGACGGCGACAAAATCGACTACATCCTTACCTCACCTGAATGGCGCGTTCTGGAGGCGGCCATTGTCTATGACAATCGGGACGGACGGTATCCATCCGATCACTTCCCCGTAACCGCGGTCGTTCGACTACTCAAAGAATAAGAGAAGAAGTTAAACATCCGGCAGCAGACGAGTACGAAGCGCCAGCGAGGGAAACGCATTACCAGCCCGCGGCAGTTTACCTCGCCTGGGCGGGCGAGCAAGGGTTCTTTGTACCAGCCCGACGCGCCAGCGAGGGTTAAGCCCCGAAAGGGGCAACTTAACACCCTCGTACAGGATGTGGAGAGAGGGAGACAAGGAGATGGGGGGACGGCGGGACAGAGCGACGGAGAGATTGGGTAAGGAACCTCCACCAGCCCGACGCGCGAGCTAGGGAATAATACAGCCCGACGGAGTTCACCCGCCGCGGCGGACAAGCAAAGTTTTTGCCCCTAATGGGCCGGTTTTCTGCCTCGAAGAGGCTGTGTATACCAGCCCAGGTTTGCGGCAGAGCCGCTACCCTGGGTAATGGAGGCATCAACCACCGCATCAACCCCAACGGGGTTGCGTCGACGGGGCGGCAAGTAAAGGCATTCCCCAATACGCAACCCCGTTGGGGTTGGTTGGGGTGTGGTGCTGATTTCCCAAGGTAGCGGCTACGCCGCAACCTTGGGCTTAATTATGAAACCCCGTTGGGGTTGGATTCTGGTACGATCCCGTTTACCTGCTTCAAACTCATAAACTAGCGTCCCCGTTTTGCACCCAACTTATTCACTTCGTCCTCTCGCAGGCGGCTTGGCTCAAACCCTTTCTCCCCCTACTCAGATCTTAATCCACTCAATATAGATAACATATCGATCACCTTCCTTGCAGAACAATATAAACACATAATTTCCGTCATGAAGGAATTGCCTCGTAACCTTCTCTACCCCTGAGGGCTTCCACCATGTGACCTTATCCGTTAATGACCCGGTTACACTACCGTCATGATTCTGAATATTCTCAAGCTTATTACGTACCTCATCTTGGGCAGCTTCGGGAATCTCAACCTTCGCGACAAATGCCGGATCAACTGCGTATCCTTTCCAAAATAGGTGTAATCCGCGACTTTTATCTGGAAGTGTCATTCCCATATTCTTCTGTATCATTTCGAGTGTTTTATTATCAAACGTGTTTTCATCCAGATGGTAGTCAGTTGTACTTTTATCACGCGAGCATCCAAAAATGACTATCGCAATCTGAAGCATTAAAATGACGCGCACTACTATCCTCCTTAAGTCTTTTTCCGCAACCAGCATGGCTACACGTTGGTCGGCTTCGCAACAGCCTTTCGAAGAATATCTATACACCTCATCACAGCCACCCCCCATCGCGGCGGGCAATAGCCCACCCTACGTTACTCGTTCGTGACGGTCTCGCTCAAACCATCGATTCCGTTACGGACCCACCGACAACGAACACTGAATATCCATTTCGACACGATGATCTGAGCAGCTTATCGTCGCAGGTTATTCAGGCTCGGACGAGGAATCGGCGTGGACATTGATTTGCACGAGAGGTTGCTCGTGATGGCCGTCGCAGCGGCCGGACTTCTCGAGGTCTGAGCGGCCGCAGACACAGGCGCGGCGTCCGCCCTTTTTCATCACCAGGCCGACCCACAAGCCGGCCAATGCCAAACCGAAGAAAAGGATAGCCAGGCCGACAACTATCAGAATAGTGGACACATTCACCATCATCGATCATACGCCTCGAACGCAGGTGTCGCCCGCGATTCCATTGTAGTATCGTCCTGTCGGATAAGAAACAAGACGGCCAGTTTCTCACGCTCCGCGACCGCGAAGCCTTCCTGCGGCCCCAGGACCATCAGAGCGGTGGCCCAGGCATCGGCCCACATGCAGTGCTCGTGCAGCACGGTGACGGAGGCAAGAGTATGCTCGACCGGCCTGGCCGTACGCGGGTCGATGGTATGCGATATCCGCCGCCCGTCCCTGATAAAGAAATTCCGGTAATCGCCCGAGGTGGCGATGGAGATGTCCGTCAACTCCAGAATTTTCTGCAGCGGACGGCCCTCGCCGACAGGCTTTTCCACGGCAATCCGCCATAACCGATCCTTATCGCGTCGCCCGCGTAGGCGCACCTCTCCGCCGATCTCGACCATATAGCCGCCGATCGCGTGCCGATCGAGGACGGCCGCCACCCGGTCCACCCCGTAACCCTTGGCGATGGCGCTGAGATCGCAATACATACCGGCATGGGTACGGGTCACGGTCCGGTGGGCGGGATCGATAAGCAACTTTTGATAGCCGATCGCCTCGGCCAGCCGATCCAGCGTGGCCGCGTCGGGCTCCTCGTAATGATCGAGCCCGGGCCCGAAACCATAAGCGTTGACCACCGGCCCCACCGTGATATCGAACGCGCCTCCGCTTCGTTTGCTGACCTCCAATGCGGCCTCGAAAACCCCAAATGTCTCGGCGGAAAGGGTGAACGGCTCGCCCACCTCACTCCGATTGAATCGGGAAAGCTCCGAATCCGGCAACCAGGTGGACATCTTTTGATTAACGTCGTCCAGGGTTTTAGCGATATCGTCTTCGAGCCGGCGTTCGGCCGCTTCGTTCCAGGAATCATCCGGAGGGAAGAATTTGATATTGTAGGTGGTGCCCATCGTCCCGCCGGAAAGATGAATTTCCCGCGAGCCGCGCCCGGCGAACCGGTGGGCCAGAAAGGCCGCCACAACAATCAACAGAATAAGGATCGGCCGGCGAAGCCGCGGGCGGGGCCGATGCACGGTAGCGTTTTCAAGACGCGGTGGACCGAGCCTGTTTTCAGTCGAGGAATTAGAACCCGAAGTCATCCAGCATGATATCCTTGCGTTCGACGCCGAGATCGAGCAGCATGTTGATGCAGGCGTTGTTCATGACCCCCGGCCCGCAAAGGTAGTACTCCACGTCTTCCGGGGCAGGATGACGGGATAGATAATGATCATGCACCACCTGATGAATGAACCCGGCAGGACCGCGCCAATTATCCTCGGGCAGCGGCTCGGACAAGGCCAGGTGCCAACCGAAGTTTTTGTGGGCGGTCGCCAGCTTGTTAAATTCCTCGACGTAGAAGGCCTCCCGGACGCTACGCGCCCCGTACCAGAAAGAGACCTTGCGCCGACTATTGAGGCGATAGAACTGATCGAAAATGTGCGAGCGCATCGGGGCCATCCCCGCCCCCCCGCCGATGAAGACCATCTCCGCGTCCGTGTCGCGGGCGAAGAATTCGCCGAACGGCCCCTTGATAATGACCTCGTCACCCGGCTTGAGATTGAAAATGAAGGAGGACATCTGGCCGGGCGGGGCCTTGGGGGCCTCCGGCGGCGGGGTGGCGATCCGCACATTGAGCATGACGATGTCATTTTCCAGCGGGAAGTTGGCCATCGAATAGGCTCGCTCGACGGTTTCCTCCACCGTGGATTCCAGTTTCCACAGATCGTACTTGTCCCAGTCCGCGCGGTACTGTTCCTGGATTTCAAAATCGCGAAAACGCACGTGATGCGGCGGGGCCTGAATCTGAATATACCCGCCGGCCCGAAACTCCATCTTCTCGCCCGGTGGCAGCTCGAGCACCAGTTCCTTGATAAAGGTGGCCACATTGCGATTCGAGCGAACCCGGCAGGTCCATTCCTTAGCGCTGAAAATCTCCGGCGGAATCTCGATTTTCAGATCGTTCTTGACCTTGACCTGACAGGAAAGGCGCAGGCCCTCGCGGGCCTCCTGCCGGTTGATGTGAGCCAACTCGGTGGGCAGAATCGTGCCCCCGCCTTCCTTGATTTTCACCGTGCAAACGCCGCAGGTTCCCTGCCCGCCGCAGGCCGACGGAATAAAAATCCGCTCGTTACTCAATACGTTCAAAAGCGTGTCGCCGGCCGGCACCTTCAGGGCGTTTTCCTTGTCTCCGTTGATCTCAATGCCCACCTCGCCGGCGGGCACCAGCTTGGCCCGGGCGATCAACAGGAACACAACCAGGGAGACAATCACCCCGGTGAACATCAGCACGCCTAAAAACACGGTGAACATCGATGCAGTCCTCGCCGGCCGAGCCTTAGAGCTGAATACCCGCAAACGCCATGAAGCCGATGGCCATCAGCCCGGTGATGATGAACGTGATCCCCAGGCCGCGGAGACCCGCCGGCACATTGCTGTAACGCATCCGCTCGCGAATGGCGGCCAAGGCCACGATGGCCATGGCAAAGCCCAGGCCGCTGCCAAACCCGAACACGGCGCTCTCGCCCACGCGGTAATCACGCTCGACCATGAACAAAGAGGCCCCGAGAATCGCGCAATTCACCGCGATCAGGGGCAAAAAGACCCCCAGCGCGCCGTACAGGGCGGGGGCATAACGATCGATAACCATTTCCACGACCTGCACGGTGGCCGCGATCGTCCCGATGTAGCTGATAAAACCAAGGAAGGACAAATCGATCGAGGCCATCCTCGGTCCGACAACCGGCAGCCAGGTCAGGGCCCCACCCTTGAGCAGATAGTTGTAGACCAGACAGTTCAGCGGGCAGGTAATCGTCAATACGAAAACCACCGCCAGCCCCAACCCGACGGCGGTCTCCACCTTCCGGGAGACGGCCAGAAACGAACACATCCCCAGGAAAAAGGCCAAGGCCATGTTCTCGACAAAAACCGCCTTGATCGCCAGCGACAGATAATGCTCGAGTTCGGGCATGACCTACTCCTTCTCCCGCTGATCGGGCTTCCAGGTGCGTAACGCCCAGATGCACAAAGCGATGATGAAAAACGCGCCCGGTGAAAGCACCAGCAAACCGTTCGGGTTGTACCAGCCGCCCTCGGTCACCAGCTTCAGCACCGGATAGCCGAACAACGAACCGCTGCCGAGCAGCTCACGGAAAAACGCGGTCACCAGCAACACCAGATCGTAACCCAGGGCGTTGCCCACCCCATCGTAAAAACTCTCCAACGGCGGGTTCTGCATGGCGAAGGCCTCCGCCCGCCCCATGAGGATGCAGTTGGTGATAATCAGCCCGACAAACACGGACAACTGCTTGCTGATAGTAAACAGATAGGCCTTGAGAATCTGGTCGGTGATGATCACCAGCGAGGCGATCACCGCCAGTTGGAAAATGATCCGCACGCTCGGCGGCACATAGTTGCGCAAGGCGCTGATCGTCAGATTGGACATGGCCAACACGCCGGTCAACGCCGCCGACATCACCAGGGCGGTCTTCATCTGCGTGGTCACGGCCAGCGCCGAACAGATACCCAACACTTGCAAGGCGATGGGATTGTTATTCCATAGCGGATCGAGCAGAATCTGTCTCTGTTTCCGGGTCATGACGCAGCCCTCCGCGATTCACGCAATTTCTTGAGATACGGACCGAACCCGTTCTCGCCAAACCAGAACTCAACCGTATGGCTGACGCCCCGACTGGTGATGGTCGCCCCGCTCAGGCCGTCCACTGCGTGAGGCGATTCCTCGGGCGGACCGGCCCGGCCCTTGATAACCTCAAGTTTGACGCCCCCCTCCTGATCATAGATTTTTCGGCCCGGCCAGAGGGCTTTCCATCTCGGGTTATCCACCTCCCCGCCCAGCCCGGGGGTCTCGCCATGCTGATAGAAGGTAAGACCTCGCACGGTGTTGCCGTCGGCGTCCACCGCGATATAGCCATACATCGTCGACCATAACCCCTTGCCCATGATCGGCAGTACGACTTCGTTCAGGCTCCCGTCCTTCATGACTTTGAACACCAACGCGCGGTTCGGAATCCGCTGGACCTGGGCCGCGTTCGGCGGGGCCGGTTTACCGCGTTGCGGATCCTTCATCTCCGCTTCCGGGTCGAAGGTGGCCGGGTCGATATTCGTTTCCTCGCCGGTAGCCAGATCAATAATCACCGGCTTAATCCGTTCCTTGAAGATTTGCGCGATCTGCTCCCGTCCCTGGCGCTGACCGGGTTCCACCAGTCCGGCCGCCAGCAGCACGTTGGCCTGCCGGTCTAGCTGCGCGTTCTGCTCCTGTCGGGGCTTGAGGCTCACCGCCGCGCTCGAAACCAGCAATGAGCACACCACGCACACCGCGCAGGAAAATCCAATAATGTAGGGAACACTATAGGGTCGCCGCATTCCTCGCCAACCTTCGCTTGATATTCGCCCGCATCACATAATGATCGATGACCGGAGCGAACACGTTCATGAATAAAATCGCCAGCATCATCCCTTCCGGATAGGCGGGATTCACCACCCGGATCAGGATGGCCATGACGCCGATTAAAAATCCGTAAATATACTTGCCGGTCTCCGACTGAGCCGAGGACACCGGATCGGTCGCCATGAACACGGCACCGAACGCCCAGCCACCGAGCACAAAATGCCACCAGAACGGCACGGCTAAGTAAGGATTACCACCTTTACCGGCCAGCGCGTTCAGCAGGAGCGTGGTCAGCAACGATCCGACCAGCAGCGAAAGCATCGTTCGCCACGAACCCACCTGCGTCACGATCAGCAACACCGCTCCCAGTAGACAGAAAAGCGTGGATGTTTCGCCCATGCTTCCGGGAACGAAGCCCAGAAACGCATCCCACCATGACCACGCGCTATGGGACAAGGCATCGGGGCCACCGACCATCGCCTGGGCCATCAGCGTCGGCCCGCTGTAACCGTCCACCGCCACCCACACCGCATCGCCGGAAATCTCCGCCGGATAAGCAAAAAACAGAAACACCCGAGTCACGAGGGCCGGATTAAAAATGTTCATGCCCGTCCCGCCGAAAACCTCCTTGCCCAGCAAAACCCCAAACGCGGTGCCGAGGGCAACCTGCCACAAAGGGATAGTCGGCGGAACAATCAGCGGAATCAGAAAACCGGTGACAAAAAATCCTTCGTTGACCTCGTGCCGCCGAACGATGGCGAACAATACCTCGATCGCTCCGCCGGCCGCGAACGTCACGATAAAAACAGGCAGAAAATAGAGCCCACCATGAACCAGACAGGACCAGAAACTATCCGGCGAGAAGGTCAACCCCAGCCAGTTGACGATATCCGCCCGCCAACCCTCCGGAGTCATCCCCGTTCGCACCAAGGCCGCATTCGCCTGGTATCCCGTGTTATACAAGGCCATGAACACGCAAGGCATGAGGGCTACCACGACAATGCCCATCATCCGCTTCAGATCAAGTCCGTCGCGCACATGCGGAGCGTTCCGGGTCACCTTGGCCGGCGAAAAGAACAGCGTATCCGCCGCCTCGAACAACGGGTGCATCCGAGCCAGCGGCCGCCCTTCCTTGAAATGTTTCTCCTGGCTGTCCAGGAGTTTACGTAAAAGCCTCATGACCCTTCTCTCAGAATCGTATCCAGATTTTCGCGCAGGATCGGGCCGTAATCGTTCTTGCCCGGACAGACAAACGAACACAAGGCGAGATCTTCCTCCTCCAATTCCAGGCAACCGAGCTGCTCGGCCCGCTCGATATCGCCGGAGACCAAGCTCTTCAGTAAAAAGGTCGGCTCGATATCGAAAGGCATCACCCGCTCGTACATGCCGATGGGGACGATCGCCCGCATCGATCCGTTGGTGGTGGTGGTAAAGTCAAATTTCCTTCCCTTACGCATGAAGCCGGACGCGAACGCCCGAATGATCGAGTACTTGTTCAAACCCAGTTGCAGCCAAGCCAGGAAGCTGCGTTCGCGGCCCTCCCGAAGGGCGGTGATCTGAAGATGATAACGCCCCAGATAACCCAGGATGTCGCCCATCGCGGTCCGGCCCGACAGAACCGAACCGGATATGACACGGTTCTCGCCCGGTTCGAGTTCGTCGGTCACCAGTTCGACCAGCGATGCGCCGATCCGGGTGCGCAACAGGCGCGGGTTTTTCACCGTCGGGCCGCCCAAAGCCACCACCCGTTGAACGTCCAGTCGTCCGGTCGTGAACAACCGTCCGAACGCACACACATCCTGGTAATTCAGATACCAGACCGTCTTGTGCGCGCTGACCGGATCAAGCAGATGAATATGCAGCCCGACCGTACCGTAAGGATGCATGCCCTCGAATTCCTCGATCACGATCCGCTCATGGGCAGGGGCCTTCACCGCCGATTCGGTATGCTTACAGAGGTATACCTTTCCTTCGGTCAGCTTCGTCAACAGTCGCAAGCCGTTATCGAAATCATCCTCCCGCCCGCGATAAACCACGTCAACCGAGGCGGCCAGAGGGTTGCTGTCCACCGCGGTGACAAATATGGAATGGGGCTGGCCGTGGGGATCAGCCACCCGTCCGAAAGGCCGGGCACGCAGGGCGGTCCAGAGACCCGATTCTATCAGCAGGCCGCGTATCTCTTCGCCGTTGAGTTCGGCAACGGATTTACCCTTGAAGGCTTGAAAATGCTGAAAATCCTCATCCCGAGGGTTGCCGGAGGCCTCGCTGTCCGTCAGGTTGATTACCACCGATTGTAAAGCTCGCCGCTCGCCCCGATGGATGGCCGCTACTTTTCCCGCGCCCGGCGAGGCGTGCAGGACGCCCGGCATTTTCTTGTCCTCGAAAAGTGCCTGCCCGCGTTTCACCGGATCGCCGACCGCCACCAGAAAGCGCGGCTTCATGTTTACATAATCATCCGCGATCAAGGCTACCCGATGCACTGGGCGAGCCTCCGCCACCTCCTGGCGGGGCTCACCGGCAATCGGTAAATTCAATCCCTTCGTTATCCTATGGACCACCATACGGAACCTTTGTTAAATTTTTCACATATTATAGTGCTGAACATCCTTTTGGGTTGTCCCATAGCCATTTAACAACGAAGATCGTCACGTTTATGGAACGCCTTCGATGCGGGATCGGTCCGCGATCCGGCTGAAAGACGGGTATTGTGGCAATATCCGGCCAAGTACGCAAATGAGGTTCCTCAGGATGTGAGATTCGACAGTCAATGCCGGTTTCGCCTTGGCGTAAAAATACAAGTACCCAAGGAAATGTCGGTATGCCAATACTGTGCCAGGCAGGACAGCCGCCGATTTCGGCGGGCGCGGAACAAATCATTTCGGGTGAAATGAACAACCGGTCCCACCTTTGCGGGTGGGACCGGCTGGGGAGAAATACCTATTGTTTCATACCGTCAGTTGCAGAGCTTACTGCAACAAGGAAAGGGCATACTGCGGCATGGAGTTAGCGATACCGAGAACCGAGGTGGTACTCTGTAACAGAACCTGGGCTCGGGTCAAGGCGGCGGTCTCAACCGCGAAGTCGGCATCGCGAATGCTCGATTCGGCGGCGGTAACGTTTTCGAGGGCCACCCTTTGGCTGTTCATGTTGGTTTCGATCTGGTTCCGCTGGAGACCACCCAACCGTCCGCGAAGCACCGATACCTGAGAGATTGCTTCCTCCAGGATTTCCTCGGCCCGTTGGTAATTCCCGCCAATCACCGAGTTCGATCCGGCGCTCTTGATGGTATTAAGGTATCCAATGACCGGACCACCCAGATTACTCGTCGCCACCGATGGAATACCGATGGAGACTTGACCATTGGCGTTGACGGTCGGCCCGATCTGGAAAATCGCCCCACCACCGGTAATATCGAAGTTGGTGGAACCGAGGGTCGTCCCGAAGTCGGCCGTCAGATCGAGTCGTAAATCCAATCCGTTCGATCGCAGCGAGGCAACCAATCCGTTCACGGAGGCGGCCTGTCCGTTGATCAGCACACCGGCATCCTGTCCATAATCCAATGAGGTTGAACCGGTGCCGACGATAAAAGCTCCGTCGATAGGCTTGACCGAAACGAAGGCTTCTGAACCGTAATCCTGGCTGTTAATGAGAATCGCGGTGGTCGAACCGGTGCCGCTGATGGTGGCGGACACGCCGGTCGTCAGAGAGTTGGCGTTGATCGCCTTAACCACCGCGGAGGCCCCGGTGCCGGCCGCGAAAGACAATACCTCTATGCCCTTCTGACCGGAAATTTCAATGGTGACGTTACTGGAACCGATCGCGCTTCCGGAGAAGGCCACCTGCGCGGTCTGGGCCGATTGGACGACTTCCGCGACAACCGAGGCCGTGCCGTTGGCCGGAACGCGCGCTCCGTAGATCCGGGCGGCCGCGATCGAGGAGGAAACCATCCCGCTGACACTGTACTCGAAGTTGCCGTTGATCAGCTTTTCACCGCCGAACTGCGTGGTGTTGGCGATGCGATCAATGGCCTCGAGAATCGAATCGATCTGCAACTGATCGGCCTGGAGCTCGTCACCGCTGATGGCTCCCTGGTTGGCCGCATGATTGATCAACGAGCGCAAATCGAGCAGCAACGAAGAGACTTCGTTCAAGGCCCCTTCCGCCGTCGAAATGACGTTGATCGTACGTTGCGAGTTATCGATGGCCTGGCTGATACCCTGCATCTCGCTGCGCAAGGTTTCCGAGGCGATCAGACCGGCGGGATCGTCGCGCCCGCGGTTAATCCGCAAGCCGGTGCTCAAACGTTCGAGCCGGGTGTTCAAATCCGTCTGGTTGGCGACGAGCTTGTGAACGGTCTGAATTGAGGAAACGTTTGTGTTGATACGACTCATGGTATCCTCCCTGACTATCGGGGCAAGTCTTCCTCGCTTGCGCCCGCGGAAACGCAGCCTTGCATTCCCGTGCCGAGCCTAATAAAACCCGGCGCTTTCAACCCGACCCACCGGCGGCGGCCTCCACCGCCCCTCGCGGGATGGTCCCGTTATCGTTACGACGATCACGAGCCAGACAGCTTTCCACCGATCCTCCGGACCGGCGTCTCACCTCTTCCGGTGATCTTCCACCGTCGGCCTTGCCTTTCCCTGGCGGCCTCCGGCATTCAGGCTTCCCGATCCCCCGCCTCCACCTCTTCACTTTTCCTGCATCCGGGATTTCGTCACGTTACCCGGACGGTCTTTAGTTATAAATTTCCAGACCAATATTTTGCATATATCGGACCTTTACCGGCCACGGCGAGGAGCAATCCGGACGCATCCACGCCTAAGTCGTAGGCCACACCGTCCACGAAAAAAGGCCGGACTCCCGACGTTTGCCAGGAGCCCGGCCGCGAACAGCACATTGGCTTCCGCGGCCTGGCCTTCTATACGTCGGCCGACCGCGGACGAAACTGAACTTCCATTATCCGAGCAAAGCCAGAACATTTTGCGGTGCCCGGTTGGCCAACTGCAGACTGGCCGTACCCGCCTGGACGAGAATCTGCGCCCGGGTCAGATTGCTGGTTTCCTGGGCGAAATCGGCATCCCGGATGGCGCTCTGGGCCGCCGTCGTGTTCTCCAAGGCCACCTGCAACGAGTTAATGGTCGGGGAGAGGGTATTCTTCTGGAACGACCCTAAACGACCACGCAAGCTGGAGATACTCTTGCTCGACTCGCGGATGATCCGCTGGGCGGTGGCGAAGTTCTTGGACGACAGATCATTGGCCGCTCCGCTGGCCAGCGAGGAGAGGTAACCAATATCGCCCTTGCCCAGACTGCCGGTATTGACGCTCTTGATCCCAATACTGGCCATGCCGTTGATCCCGACCGTCGGGGCGATGCTGAAGTTGGCCCCTCCGCCGGTTATCGTAAAGCTCTTGGTGGCCGTCAATTGCGTGGCAAAATCCGCGCTCAAGGTCATGTCCACGCTCAGGGCCGAGGTTCGCAGAGAAACATCCAGCCCCTTGGTCACCGCGGTCGATCCGTTGATCTGAACGCCGGCGTCCTGGCCGTAATCCTTGGTCGAACTGGTCCCGCCGGTAACCGCAAAGGTTCCGGAGACCGCCTCGACGGACACGAACGCGTCGCTGCCGTAATCCACGCTGGAGAATGTGATGTTGGCGCCGCCGCTGGTGGCAGCCGAAACACCGGTCAACGCCTTGGACTGATTGACGGCCGCGACCACCGCGGAAACACTGGTTCCGGAGGCAAAACTGAGCAATTCGGTGCCGTACTTGCCGCCGATCTGCAGCGTGGTGACGCCGGACCCGGTGGCCGAACTCCCATAAACCAATTGCGCGGTCAGGGCGGACTGGGTCATCTGGATCGTCACCGAGCGACTGCCGTCCTCGGGAATACGCGCACTGTTGATCTGGAGGTGGGTGACGGCCGAGGCGTTGGTCCCCGTGGTCACGCCGGACGTTGAGTAATCCAATTCACCGTTCAACAGTTTCTTGCCGTTGAACTCGGAGGAATTGGCGATCCGGTTGATCGAGTCCAGGATGGAGTCGATCTGGAGCTGGTTGGCGGTCACTTCCTCATCGCTGAGACCGGCCGTGTTCGCGGCATGGTCCACCAAGTCCTCGAGCTCGATCAGCAGCGAGTTGATCTCCTGCAGCGAGCCTTCGGTGACCGCCACGATCTGGTCGGCCCGGTTGGCATTGTCCATGGCCGCCTCGATCGCGGTCAATTCGCTGCGCAGATTTTCGGACGCTATCAAACCGGCGGGATCATCCTTGCCGCTGTTGATCCGCAAACCGGTGCTCAACCGCGTCAGAGATTGGTTGAGTGTCGTGTTGTTCTTTTCCAGAATACGCGCGGCAACAATCGACGGTACATTCGTGTTGATTCGACTCATCTTGCGTGCCTCCTCATCACCGCGATCGCGCCGCCGGGATCTTTCCCTCATCGAGCGGATCGTCGGAGTGCGGCGTAGCCCTCCATCGGAACCATGCCGCGGGCTCGTCTGTATATTGCTTTTCCTCTGCCGGTTTTTGGTGATGCGGAACGCCCCGCATTACCCCGCCGACACCCGTTAACTGCATTGTCATTGCTTCCCTGTACAAATCCGTGAAAACCGGACCCGCACCTCGTTCAGCTGCTACGCAGGCGCGGCCTGACAATCACGGGCTTCACCGATCCCTCGGTGACGCTGCTCGCATCGACTTTGCGGACAACCCCCTTTAACTTTC
>CAZXSA010000129.1:0-14548 GCA_964642815.1 uncultured Planctomycetales bacterium
TTCACCCTGCCCTACGCCCTGCGGCGGAGGGTAGTGTGGTTGGCTCAACGGACACAGGCCGGTTGCCCAGTTGGCCGCAGGCGGCCAGTTGTTCGCGTCCCTTGGTGATGCGCCGCTTGCAGACCTGCCCTTCCTCCTTGAGCCAGCCTAGAAAAGCCACGACCGATTCCTCGCTCGGGGCCGGCCAGGGCGATTCCCGTCGCGGGTTATAGGGGATCACGTTCACCACGCATTTGAGCGGCCGCAGGTATTCGACCAGTTCGCGGACATGTTCGCGAGCGTCGTTGACCCCGGGGATTAAAACGTACTCGATCATGAAGAATTGGCACTTGCGCAGCGGGTACGCCAGCAGGGCCTCGCGCAGCGTCGCCATCGGCACAAGCCGGTTGATGGGCATGATCCGCGAGCGGATTTCGTCATTGGGGGCATTAAGGGAGACGGCCAGATTGATCCGCCGCCAGCCGAGGGAGGCCAGGCGGCGAATTCCCTCGGGTTGGCCGACCGTCGAGATGGCCACGCGTTCCATGCCCAGCGACAGGCCGGAACGGTCGGTGATGACGCGGACGGCCTGGATCACCGCGTCGAAGTTGTCGAACGGCTCGCCCATGCCCATGAAGACGACGTTGCGAATCGGTCCACCGGTCTCGCGGATGGCCGCCGCCACCTGCCCGACAATCTCCCCGGCGGTTAGATTGCGCGGCCGGCCGATCTGGGCCGTCTGACAGAACATGCACCCGCGGGCGCAGCCGATCTGCGAGGATACGCAAAGCGTTTTGCATGAGCGGGAACGGTGCTGCATGGGTACCACGACGCACTCGATTTCCAGGCCGTCGGCTGTACGCTGAACCAGCTTGGTCAGATCGCCGTCGATCACCCGATGGACCACGGGCAGGACATCCGCGCGGAGGACGCTCCCCTCGACCGCCTCGCCGTGCAGCAAGCTGCGATATTCGGCTCGCAGAGTTTTAAGCTGATGGCGGTGCGGCCGCAAAACGTCGCGCACCTCGTTGAATGTCAGGCCGAGAATATCCATAAAGCGGGCTATCTCCCGTTCGGAACCTCAAACGTTATTTCCGATGCGCTGCGCTAACGTGCCTCCAGATACGATTTGATCTCCTCCTCGCTCGGTGTCCGGGCGGTACTGAGCCAGGCGACCAGGAAGGCGAAATACTGAATGGGATTGAGGGTAAAATTAATAATTCGGTCTTCATGTAATATCAACATATTCTTGCTGCGCATATCATAAACGGACACGGTCTGCGGTGCGTGGATAATCTTTACGTCCAATCGTTTTTTCCAAAAACGGTATTCACGGTTGACGATCCCGCCGGGAATGTACCACCATTGACTCGATCTGAATAGGGGCACTAAATATCTTATGACGAAGATGCTTGGAGTCTGTCCAATACATATAATGCCAAGCATGATAAACAGGACATTGTTTCCATATATGCCAAAGACAAAAAGCAGGAGAGTGGAGGCTGCCACCAATATGTGCCTAATCGGGAGTGACCTCGCGGTCGGTTTGTCTTTTAGAAAATTCGAAAGGGTATTTCCTTTGCCGGAGTCGTGTATCCGCTTCTCATGATCGTGACCAATGAGATCCATATAATCGGCTGACTCATCGAGAGCAATCGGCTCGAAAAATATTTCCGAAGAAGCCGGCAAGGTATCGTCAATCCGCTTCGGTCCGTTGACCAGAATGTGAACGCCTTTCGGTAACTTTTTCAGCAGATTGTGCAACCTGTCGTGCGGAGGCTCACAGGCACTGCGATAAATGATTTCCACGGCCCGATGAGGGAACCGGTTCAGGGCTTGCGGATGCGCTAATAGCCGTGACAGGTGACGAAATCGGCTCGTGGGTGTGTTGCGGAGTCGATATTGCCGATGGATCATCAGCAGCAGGAAGATCAGACTGATTGCAAGAAATATGCTACCCACGATCCGATTGACGATCCCGTCTCGATAGTCAACCAATCCTATTACTAAAGTGATTAACCCAATCGAAAGAGATAATATCAAACATAATGGATAGTTTTCCTGCCGTCCGGGGCAATAGCATCGATAAACTCTCGGGGGCATGTCCTACCTCGCCTCCAAAAAAGAAAGGATTTCCTCCTCGCTCGGCGACCGGGCGGTGCTGAGCCAGCCGACCAGGAAAGCGTGGTATTGAATCGGATCGAGGGGAATGTCTATACCCTGATTATCGTAAGCGATATGCAACTGCTTTCGGTGCATGTCATAAAAGGACACGGTCTGTGGTGCCCGGATAATCCTGATGTTTAAATGTTTTCTCCACAAACGATATTCACGGCCGATGATTCCGCCGGGAATGAGCCACCACTGGTTTAAATAAAAGATATTCAACCAGTATTGTCCTAAAATGACTACCACCCAAACAAACCAGCTAATGGTGTATATATGGTCTTTGTTGTATAATCCGATAATCACCTGCCCAATTAACCAAGCTATCCCCAGCAGAGACATGATCGTTCCCCCGATACGCCTCATCCAGAAAGATATCGGGGTACGCCTGCCCTTCGTATTTTCCGTATGCTCTTCGTTGGTGTCCGTACCTTGCATCATCTTATTGTAACCAAGCCGAATAATATCCATACATTCGGTTGCCTCGCGGACGTCGGCCGGTTCAAAAAATACATCTGAAGGGATAGGCAAGGTTATAGTCACTCGCTTCGTCCCGCTGGTCAGGAGATTCGTGCCTTTAGGTAGGGTTTTCAACAAACGTGGCAACTTACTGGGCAGCGGCGCGAAAGCTCTGCGATATAAACATTCCACGGCTCGATGAGGATACCGATTCAAAGCTTGCGAATGCGACAGTAACCGAGACAAACGATGAAATCGCCCCTGGGGAGCTTGATTTCGCGTGTGGAATATAAGCAAAAGCAGGATAACGCTAACCACCAGGAAGATGCCGGACATGGTCAGGGGCACAAATCCGTCTAGGCGTTCACGGATTCCGAGCGTGAAAGTCATTCCAGACATTATCAGAGTAAATATCAGACAAATCTGGAAGTTATGCTGCCGTACGGGATAAAAGAAGCGATAGACTCTCGGCATCATGCGCGGCGATCGGTCACAAAATAACATCGTTGCTCCCTGTTCAACCCATAAGAGCGGATTATATCCGTGCCGTGAATTGACTACCAGCCCGAAGCGCTAGCGAGGGCCTGTCTTCACCCCCCGGAGAGAATCCTCCGGCCTCGATAACATCGTACAACGACAGTGGGATTAACTCGCCTTCGTCCCTTGCTGGCCCGCCACGGCGGGTAAACTGCTACGGGCTGGTCCGGTGAGGCACGCCATCACACCTTATCGTCTCTTGCCGGCCCGCCGCGAAGGGTAAGGCTTAAAACATGCTGGCCGGAGCAATCAGTTCGATGTAATCCTGATCGTTGGTGCCCAGTCCTTTTTGGGCGGCGGCACGAAGATGGGGGATGCCCGCGGCGTCGGCGGCGATCGGCGGAAGTTTGGCCCGGATGCGCTGTTCGTTGAGGATGTCCACGCCCACGCTGTCGACGGCCACCGGGTCCATGCCGGCCACGATCCCGGCATAAATCCAGCGATTCTCCGGACGAACCTCCGGCCCGCCGTCGAATACCGCCCGCATCGCGTTCATCAGGTGGAGGCGCACTTTCGAGCGGATTTGCGGAAGGGCCACGATGTCTCCGACATAAGGGGCGCAGCCGTTGGCGTGGTAGCGGCCCGGCGAACGGACCACCGCGTGCGAAAGATTCTTCAGGCAGCCGGTCATGCCGGCGATGTTGTGGGTCTTGAGGAAGGGCACGTTAATGATGGCCGTCACTTCTTCCAGCCAGGCGACTAACCGGTCCCGGCCGCTACCGAAAGACACTTCCGGCCCGCTCCAGCCAAAAACGCGCGGCCGGGTTTTTAACCTGCTCACCAGCGTATCCGGCGCTTCGATCAACATGATGCGTTCGGGAGCAAAACCGGCCTGACCCAGCGAATGCACCAGTTGGCGGGCCATCGGCTCGGTAATCCCCAACTCCTTTTCACCCACCCGATTGAATTTGATGGCGATAACGTCATCCGGACGCAGCAGCTTCCGCCAGGCCTCGTTCGATGATTCGGCCCCGGTGAGAATGCGGATCGCTTCCTCCACCATCTCGCGAAGGAGGTTCTCCTCCTCGGCCGCCTCGGGCGCACGGAGGAGAACAACACGCGATTTATCCGCCGGATCGATGGGGCCGGCGTACGGGCGCGCGGACTCCGACGGCCGCGTCGCGGGCTGCGTATCGGACATCGATTCACCGCGTAGAGACCTTGCCCCGAGGGTCATCGAGGCGGCGGCCAGGCGGCCAACCCGGCCCAGAAATGTGCGCCGACTCTCTCGCACCGATCAAGCTCCAATAATATCAGCCGTTTCAACGATTTTTCGGTTGTCGCGGCGTTGACATCCGCCGCTCATACTTCTATATCTATCGGCGTTGGATTGTATTAGCCTCAGCTTTTGCTTAAGACTAAAGGTTGCCCATGACATTTTCGGACGCATCGCGACTGGAAGGGATTCGGTCCCGATTGAAACAGCATGACCAGGAACACCTCCTGGCCCATTGGGATGCATTGGGCGAGCGGCAGCACGCGGCCTTGCTCGCCGATATCGAGCAAATCAACTTCGAGGCCTTGGACGATCTGATCCAGCGCTATGTCCTGGCGGACCAGCCCTTCGCCTTGCCCGCATCTATCGAGCCGGCGTCGTTTTATCCCGCCGACCCGAGGATCAACCTGGTCGGGCGCTATGCCGACGCGATCAAGCGAGGTGTCGCGGTCATTCGAAAAAATATGGTGGCGGCCTTCACCGTTGCCGGCGGACAGGGAACCCGCTTGGGTTTCGACGGCCCAAAGGGAATGTTCCCCATCTCCCCCATACGTCAGGCGTCGCTTTTTCAGCTTTTCGCCGAGTACATTCGCGGCACCAACCGTCGCTACGGCGCGGACCTCATGTGGTATATCATGACCAGCCCGCAAAACCACGGCGACACGATCGATTTTTTCGAGAACCACGACTATTTCGGTCTCGACCGCGGGCGGGTCCGCTTTTTTCAGCAAGGGGTCATGCCCGCTTTTTCGCCGGATGGCAAAATCCTGCTGGAAGAGGAATATCGGGTAGCCTTTTCTCCGGACGGTCACGGGGGCAGCCTGCTGGCCCTGCAACGTTCGGGGGCTTTGCAGGAGATGGCCGAGGCCGGTATCGAGTACATCAGCTACTTTCAAGTGGATAATCCTCTCGTCCATGCCGTCGATCCGCTGTTCATCGGCCTGCACGCTCTGGGCGGCTCGGAAATGTCCAGCAAGACGGTCCCCAAGGTCGATGACGTCGAGCGGGTGGGTAATTTCGTTAAAGGTGACGGGCGGACGATGGTGATCGAGTATTCCGACCTGCCGGAAACCCTGGCCCGGGCCCGCGACGAGCAGGGACGGCGGCGTTTCGATGCGGCCAGTATCGCCATTCATGTGCTCAATCGGAGTTTTGTCGAACGATTGACCGCCGACCAAGCCCGTTTCGCCCTACCCTGGCACCGGGCCAACAAAAAAGTGCCTTACATCAACGAGAAAGGCGAGAAAATCGAGCCGGCCATTCCCAACGCGGTCAAGCTGGAAACGTTTATTTTCGACGCCATACCCTGCGCGGCCAATCCGCTGATTCTGGAGACCGTGCGGGCCGAGGAATTCAGCCCGGTCAAAAACGCCGTAGGCAACGACAGCCCGGAAACCACTCGGCGAGACATGATCCGGCGGGCGGCCCGTTGGCTGACCCAGGCCGGTTTCGACGTGCCCATGACCCCCGCGGGCGACCCGGACGGCGTTTTTGAAATCAGCCCCTTGTGGGCCCTGGATGCCGCGCATTTGCGCGAAATGTTGACCGTGCCGCCCACGATGAAGCGGGGGGGATCGTACGTCTGGGAGTAACTGGGTGCATCCGAAACGAACGGCCAGGGTGGCATGGGCCGGCCCTTGTCACGCCTCGGCAGGACAAGGGTTTGCCCGTACTTGTAGGATCGCGGAGTATCCTACGAATGTTTCCAAGGCTGGAATCCCCCGCGCCACCTTTGTTCGGACGCGCCCGGGAATATGTCGCCCGGAGAAAAAAGCGTTGCATTTTGTTTGTTGGCGGTTAAACTACCGGTCGGCGACGGACGCCATCGTCAGCATGAACATTTCATAACTTCTGATGGAAGGGTTTTGCGTCATGAACGAATCATCAAAGGGCGTGCTATTGATCGTGGACGACGAGCCGCTCAAAAGGGTGACGTTGCAAATTGAATGTTCCGAGGCCGGTTATACCGTGCATGAGTTTTCCGACGCGGCCTCCGCCCTGCAGATGCTCAATCAAACCCCGGTGGACGTGGTGATTACCGATCTGCGCATGCCGGGCATGGACGGCCTGCAATTCCTCGAACGCATCAAGGCCCAGTCGCCGCAAACCCATGTGATCCTGATGACCGCCTACGGCTCGATTGATTCGGCGGTCGAGGCCATCAAACGCGGGGCTTACGACTACCTGGCCAAACCGTTCCGCACCGGCCTGCTTCTGGAAAAGGTGGATCGTCTGTTGGCCTGCCGCCGCGTCAGCACCGGGGTCCAGTCGCCCGAAGTCGAGAAACTGGGGGCCATGGTCGCCCGCAGTGCTTGCGCCCGCCGTCTTTTCGAGCGGATTCGCACCGTGGCCGACAACGAGCGGGCCATTCTGATCCAGGGCGAAAGCGGCACGGGCAAAAAACGCGTGGCCGAGACCATCCATCAACTCAGCCGACGCAAGGAGCAGCCGTTCGTGCGTTTTGCCTGTAACGTCTCGCGTCCGGAGGTCGTCGCCGAGGAATTATGCGGCCCGACGGATTCCAAGACTGCCTCGCGCGGCGGTGTGTTCGCCCGGGCCAACGGCGGAACCCTGCTCTTGGAGCACGTGGATAGCTTGCCGCTGGATCTGCAAACCAAATTGCTGCATCTGGTCGAGGAGAACGGGGTCAGCCATGCGGGCAAGCCCGGCCGCGGCCCGCTGGATGTTCGTGTCCTTTGTACCACCCGCAACGATCTGCGGCACTTGGTCGACGAGGGGCGCTTCCGCGAGGATCTGTATTTCCTGCTCTGCGCGGTGAGTTTGACAATCCCGCCCCTGCGGGAACGTCGCGAGGATATTCCCGTACTGGCCGATCTGTTTCTCAAGGATGACGCCGCGCAAGCCGCCGGCAAAAAACGCCCCAACAAGATTCATCCACACGCCCTGGACGCCTTGGTCGAGTACCACTGGCCGGCCAACCTGCGCGAGCTGGAGCACGTGATCCATCGAGCGGCGGCCTTCGCCGAAGGCGATGAAATTCAACCCAAGGACATCATGCTGTCACCGGAAACCCAGGCCGACGCCGCCAGTCAGATCACTCTCCCCGAAATCGCCGGCCTGACCGAAACCATCGCCGGCGTCGAACGCACCCTGATCCACGCCGCCTTGCGCCGCGCCTCCGGCAACCAAGCTAAGGCCGCCCAATACTTGCGCATCCCCCGTACCACCCTGCGCGATAAAATGGCCAAATATGGGATGTTTGAACAGCCGGAGCAAACCGAGCCCACGGAATCGGTCCCCTCTTCCGGCTGACCGCAAAAACCAAAGAATAGCCTTTCTCTCGGTACATCCAGCCGATTTGAAAAATTCGCCTGGGATCCGCGCGATGAAAACGCGTGGTCAGGTTATCGCGATTTACGGGACATGGCCCGGTCGATTTCCCTCTGATGATCGCGTTTTCGCATGGTCTGTCGCTTGTCATAGCTTTTCTTGCCGGTTGCCAATCCGAGCTCGACCTTGGCCAACCCCCGCGAATTGAAAAAAATACTCAGCGGAATCAGGGTGAACCCCTTTTGTTGCAATTCGCTGGACAATTTGCGTAGTTCCCGGCGATGCAGGAGCAGGCGGCGGTTGCGTTGCGGTTCATGGTTGCGGTCCGCCGCGGGGGCGTAACGATCGATCTGGCAACCGTAAAGCATTGCCTTATAACCGTTTATGCGCACAAAAGCGTCGGTGAGCTGCCCCTGGCCCTGTCGCAGGCTTTTTACTTCCGTGCCGACCAGAATAATGCCGGCCTCGACCGTCTGGTGGATGTGGTAATCGTGACGGGCCTTTTTATTGAGGATGCGGCGAGCGGGTTGTTCGGGCTTTTTTGCCATAAGTCAATATTTACCAGTCAATTAGGCCGATATATCATAAGCCGTGATATCGGCCCTTGTACCGAACCGAACAGCCGGCCTGGTTTGATTGTAATAATGATTGCCCCCAAACGCCACGAGGCATGCAACTGGACGGGGCGGGCTCGGTATAATAGGCTGATGAGCAACTCATCAACCTGGCGAATTGAGGATTATTTCGGTTGACCAGGAACAGAGAAAAAAAGTTGGTCGCCGAGGCCCGAAAAGGGTCCGAGGATGCCGCGCGCTATCTGGTGGATGCGCACAAGGATCGCTTATTCGCCTTTGTCTGGCGCATCATGCGGAAGCACGATGAAGCCGAGGATATCTGTCAGGAGGCTTTTCTCCGGGCCTTCAGTTCGCTGGAGTCGTTTTCCTCGGAGTATCGGTTCAGCACATGGCTTTTCACCATCGGGTATCGCCTGTGCCTGAACCAGCTTCGGCGGCGTAAGTCGCTGACCGGCGAAATGGATTTCGCGATGCTGGCCTCGCCGGAGCCGGATGCGGCCATGCGTTTCGCCGAAAGCGAGGACGCCCGGCTGATGAAAAGCAGAGTGTGGGAGGCCGTCGATCGTTTGTCTCCCCCGCAGAAAGCCGCGGTCATGTTGTTTTACCGGGAAGGGATGAGTTGCGAGGAAATTGCCCGGACCCTGGAGATCCCGATGGCCACCGTCAAGAGCCATCTGCATCGTGCCCGGGGCCGGTTGCGTGATTCGTTAGCCGTGTTGGTCAAGGACTGGACGCAAATTCCGTCGCTGAGAGAAGTCGCGTCATGATTACTTGTCAAAATGCTCGAGATTTGTTTGACCGCTATTTGGATGGCGAGTTATCACCCGCGTTGCGGACGGAGCTGCACGCCCACTGCCTCCAGTGTCTCTCCTGCCAGAACGAGCTGGCCATGCTGGAGACTTGCGGGGACGTGATCGCCCTGGACCGGAGCGAGCCGCGGTTGAGCGCCT
The DNA here is from genome assembly GCA_964642815.1 of uncultured Planctomycetales bacterium. Lineage (GTDB taxonomy): Bacteria > Planctomycetota > Phycisphaerae > UBA1845 > PWPN01 > JAAYCU01. Next base: position 9,174 of record CAZXSA010000129.1, read on the forward strand.
CCTTTACGGACCGCGTCCTGGCCGCCCGGCGCGGCCAACTGGTTCGCCCACCGCGACGCTGGCCGCTGGTCTTGGCCCGGGCGGGTCTGCCACTGGCCGCCGCCGCCAGCATCACCCTGGCCATTATGTTGACCATGCCCGCGGAGAACACCCGGACGATCACCGCTGGTGCAAAAGTGGCCCAGCCTCAGGATGTCCAGAATTTACTCATTGGTGCAAACGGCGCAAGTCGAAGCCAAGAGGCCCTGAAGGAACTCAAGATGACTCCGAAGGTGGCCTCCAGCGGTTTCGTCAACGAACTGTTGACCCCGCTGATCGAACAGAGCCGGCTGACGATGGAGCGCACCCTGCGCGGGACGGAAGACCTCAAATTCTTGATCCAACGCGGATTTGCCGATGGGAATCAGCCGTTGCAGGAATTGTGGCAGGCGACCCAGGGAGAAATTCCGTCCCTGGAAACTTCGTCGGAGAGTACCTGCGCCCCCTTGAAATGGTGGGAAACACCCATGGTGATTCCATTGGAACCGGCGGAGCAGGAGCCTCTGGAAGCGCTATAAGCGGAGTGCTCATTGAAAAGACGCATCGTGACCGGGTCATCGGTAAATGTCCCGGTCATTTTCTTATGGGCGTCGAGGAGGGTATTCCATGACCGCCGGGTAGAACCTCAGCCGAGTACGTCCCGAAAGCTTTATGCATACCCATTCGTCCATGATGCCTCGCTTCTTCATCCACTGGGGCGGCGGGCCGGTTGCCCGGCGGCCCAGCCATGTTTTCCGTGGCCTCACCCTGCTACTGGTTGTTTTTTCCTCGCGCGTGGCGGCCGCCGCCCCGAGCACCACTCTGGCCTCTCAGGTGCCCGCCGAGGTGCGCTTGTTTGTTGAAGTCAGCGATCTGAAACTGTTTATCGCCACCCCGACCGGCGCCTTGATGAGCAAAGTGCTGGATCACCTGTCCGCCCCTTGGGGGCAGGCTCCGACCTCGGCGCCGGCCGACGTTTCCGAGCCGGTGAATCCGCCATCGTGGCGGGAGCGATTTGCCCGGGGTCTGGGGTTGGTCACGGAGGATACCCGAATCGTCGATCTGCTGCTGGCCGGTCGCGTCGCACTGGCCGCCGACGGATGGAGCGGACTGGGAGACGCAGTCCTGCTGGCCCAGCCCGACGATTTGTCCGCTCTCCTCGCTCTTTTACCTGCTCCGGAAAGTCGGCCGTCGGAAGACGCCTCGGTCCATCGCTATCGTTTAAGCGAGGATTACGAGTTGGCTTGTGACGGGCGCCATGTTGTGGTCGGCAACCGAACCAAGCGAACCGGTCTGTATCCGCGCGTCTTGCGGTTCTGGCAGGGCGGACGGGTTGATTCGCTGGCGGATGAATATGATTTCCGGATGCGGACCGGCGTCTTGCCGAAGTATGGTCGCGTTCTGATGTATTTCCGGACAAGTCAGACCGGCCGATCAACCGGAGACACTAAAGGGACCGGCCCGAAAAACTGGTGGCAGAGCCTCGAAGCCAGTGCCGACTCCTTCGCCCTGGGGGTTTCCCTGACGCCGCAATCGGTGCTCATCGCCACCAGTCGCAAACTTGGCGCTGCCGCCCCGCGCTGGTCGCCGGCCGCGCCGCCGGTGGCGGCGATGGATCGCCTGCCTGCCTCGGCCATTCTGGTCTGGACCGTCCCGATCAATTATCTCGAACACTATCGCACGATCCAAGGCGCGGAAGCCGACCCGGCCGCCCGATTTTATCTCGATGTGCTGCGTTCCGGGCTGGGTGAACAGGAGTTGGAACGGGGCCTGCTCCGCCACCTCGTCGGCGACAGTATCGTGGTCGTCGGCGGAGGCCAGGCCGTGGAACCCACCCGGACCCGCCCGGCCTTGTGGGTACCCTCGATCGCCTTGATGGTACGTACCGACGAGTCGGCCACCACGAAAGCGATCCTCGAACAGATGGCCGACAATCTGTTACGGCTGCTCAACCTGCAAACCGGCGATGGTCAAACCCTGTACATCCACCGCGAAAGGATGAACGAACAGGACGACTGGCTCAGCGTCGTTCCGGTGGATCGCCTGTTCGCCTCCGGGTCGCTCTATACCTTCATTCGCCCGCGGGAAATCTGCTGGACGGTGGCGCATGGTTTTCTCTTCGTGGGCACGGATCGCGGGCTGGTCCATCAACTGGTGGCCGCCCGAAGGCTACCCGACCTGAACGTTCCCTGCCTGTCTCTGCGCGAGGCCATCCAGGACATTCACAACCGTGGCGGCGAGGTGGAAACCATCCTGATCGCCCGGCCGCGAGCGGTAGCGACCATGATCGATACCTGGCTCGATTTTGTGCGGCAATGGTATCCGGACATGCATACCAGCCGATGGTGGCGGCAGCTTCGCCAGAAAAAAGGCCCTCCTGACATTCAACTGGGAATCCTTTTTTCACGGAGCCGAACGTATGAGGGCGTTCTCGAGGTCGCCCAGACCATTCCGCGCTGGCCCGCTCATGGGCGTCTGCGCAGCGGCGACCAGATTCTCTCCGTGGACGGCCAGCCTCTGGATCCCCTCCAGAAGCCGGAATCGCTTGTCGAGCTGATCGGTAAGCGCAAGCAGACCGATCGCGTGCGCTTGGGCATCCTTCGGGACGGGACGGAGATCGAGGTTGAACTGTTGATCCCCCCCTCCTCCGGCGATCGCGAGGCATTCGTGCCCGCGGAATTGTTTCGACCGCTGGCCGATCTGCTGCGTTTGTTTCCTTCCGCGTACTATCTCAGTTGGCGCACCTCGCCGGAGATCGTTCATACCCAGCTCGAATTGAGTTTTGTGCAGACCACCATGCCGCATTAATGACGTTGTACTACTTCGACCCACTCGCTCCCGCTCGGGGTTCAGATAAGGCCGCCCATCCGAACCCCGAACAGTTTACCTCGCCTGCCTCGCCTGGGCGGGCCGTGGCGGGGGAGTGAGGGGCCGATGGCGAGTATCTCATCACCTTCAGGCATACTCCCACGACATCGCACAATCTATCGGTACTCGTCGCGCCACACTACTCCGACCCCGCGCTACCGCTTGGGGTTCAGATGGGTACCATCGCCCCCGCCCCGATCAGGCCGGCTTGTGTACCAAGGGCCGCCCGTTCGATCAGGACATGGCTGGTGGAGAAAGGTTGGCCGGTTTCCTTCAGACCACGCCGGGCGGCGGCCAGGAAGGGTTCGCCCATCTCGGCCAGCCCGCCCCCGATCAACACCTTGTCCGGATGAAAAATCGCCGACCATGAGGCGATGCCCACCCCCAGCCACCAGCCGCATTCCTCGATCACGCTTAAGGCGGCCTGGTCGTTCCGCAGGGCGGCGGCGAGGATTTCATGACCGGTCAAGCGCCCTTTTTCCTTGCGAAGCTCCGCCAAGAGACCGCCCGGATCACGGTCCGCTTTTTCGTCGGCCAGCCGCTCCAGGGCTCGGCCCGAGGCCTTGGCTTCGACGCAACCGCGGGCCCCGCATTCGCACCGCGGACCTTGGGCGTCGACGATGACATGACCGAGGCTTCCGGCGAGGTGGTTCCAGACCCGCAACATCTTACCGGCGACAACCACGCCCCCACCGACCCCGGTCCCGATAACCACAACCAAGAGCCTTTGTGTATTTCGTCCCGCCCCAAAGCGGTACTCGGCCAGGGCGGCCGCGTTACTATCGGCGTCGAAACTGACCGGTAAGGGAATGGCGTCCTGGATATCGGCCGGGAGTTGAGAACCGTTCAGGGTGGGTAGATTCGCGCTGAAAAGAATACGGGTGCGGTCACGATCCATGTAACCCGGCAAAACGACGCCCACCCCGACGGGTGACCATTCGCCCGCACGAGCCTCGGCGAGTAGAGTAAGCAAGTGTTCGATCAGCAAGCCGGTCAAAACACCGGCGGATTGCCGGGCATCGACCGGCGAGCTTCGATACATATGGACCGCTCCAGTCTCATCGACCACCCCCATTCGCACACTCTGGCCGCCCAGATCCACACCGAGCGCGCAACGTCTTTGAGTCATACCACGCATCTCCCGGCCAGGGATACATAACCCAAGGCCATTTTGCTTGCGGTCGGAAAGCACACGGTCAGACCCCGGAGTACCGCCGGGGCATGGGTAACGAAAGCTCAACGACCATGAAAAAATTCCACCCAGAAGAAGAGTACATTAATAATATATTATTTTTTAATCTAGTAGGTAAATGCCCATATTACCCTTATGTTTGGTTCCCTAACAACTAGATTGTATACCCGTACGTAATTTTATGTTATTTTCTGCCAAGGACTTACGAACAAGTTAGGCGTTTTTTACATGAAAATAGCAAGCCCGAAAGAATTTCATGATGTTGATTGAGGTCTTTTTGTTAATCTGGTTGAAATCAATCACGCAATCGGTTAATATACTAATAGGCAAATGGCTCAAACGCATCTTTCTGCTTACGTGATCGGAAAATTGTCTTGATTCCGTGCAGCGCATGATGCGTTTGGGATATGTTTTGGGGCGGTTGTGCCGCGGTTTTGCTTCGTTTTCAAGAGACGCGGCGACAATGAGGAGGGAAAGGAGGACTCATATCGCGCATGAAGCATATCGCTTGTGTTGGTTTTTGTTATTAGTGTTTTAGGTTTGTGTGGCGTGACGTGATCTCGTGGATCAAGTGTCGCGACGCAATTTTTTCTCTATGGAGGAAAAGGAGGTTTCGGATGAGAAGCTTAGTAGGTATTTTGGTTTGCTCCATGCTGGCCGGCACGGCGTCGGCGGCGGTTATTACCTGGGATATGGGCGTAGCCCTCGATAGCAATAGCCAGATCTCCAAGATGACGAAGTCGGAAGATGGGTATGGGGATATCGCTTCCGGTGATTTTAATTCACCGGTAAACGCGGGGATCAATGCAACCGTCCAAGGCCCCTACACCGCCTACTCGCGGTTTGTCGACACCGGTAATCATGGAAATGATGGGTTCACCTACCAGAACGGCGTCAACGGGAGTGTCGCTCAGACCTTTACGATCGACGCGATCCTTCGGGGCGAGAGTGCGGTCAATTCTACGGGCCGCTCCGCGAGTATTCGCGTTGGCAACAACGGCGGGACTGCGTCCGGCCAGCTTGGGATCGAGCCTGGCTCAGCTTGGAACAATGTACCAGGCCTTACTGATCCTGGCGGCAACTCGCTGTGGATCACTGTCCGCAACGGTGCCTTTGTTCCGTTTGGTTTCCTCTTCACCCAGACCACGACCGCTCATGGCTGGCGGGCTATTCGCCTGGTATCACCCGGTGACGGCAGCCTTCTGTTTTATGACTTCGGTGAGGGGTCTGGCACAGGTACCTTGGTGGGCACGGTTCCTGCTGGCAGCATGCCGGCAGGGGCTTCCGTGAGCGCCCT
>CAZXSA010000130.1:0-14358 GCA_964642815.1 uncultured Planctomycetales bacterium
GCCGCCTATACCAGCGGCGGGACGATCACCCTGGCCAATTCCAATACCTGGAAGAGGAAAGAATTTCATGTAACCGATGCCTACTTCGGCAACCGTCAGAACGACGGGGCCGACTTCCGCATCGCCTGCGCGAGCGGGGCGACTTTCTATCTAAACGAAGTGAGTGTCTCCAACGTCTCGCTGTTGGACGTTGCCCCCATCATCGGCACGGTCGGCTGGAACCCGGACGCGGCCTACGTGGGGACGGAATATGTCCGCCAGTTGACCCTGACCCAGGGCCGGCCGTTGCCTTCCTGGACCATTCTCCAAGGGCCCAGCGGCGCGGTGGTCGACGGCGGCGGGCGAGTCAGCGGATGGACTCCGACCTCCGGCCAGGACGGACAGACGATGACGTTCCAGGTTCAGGCCACCAACAGTCAGGGCAGCGATACGGAAACCTGGTCGGTCAAAGTCAGCGTGGCCCCGCTGGCCACCTTCGAGGCCGAAGGCGCGGGCATGGGCCATCTGGCCGGCAGTTTGATCTCCGGCGGTTGGCGGATCACCACGGCCAACCCGAACACCTTCAGCACCTACGGCCCGTACACCACCACGCTGCTGGGCGGCCCGCTCAAGGCCCGGTTCTGGCTGCGGGTGGATAACAACACGAGCGACAACGCGAACATCTGTCGGATCGACATCAACGATGCCGACGGTGTCGTGTTGGCCGGCCCGGTGACCATCACCCGGCAGCAATGGACGGCGGCCAACGTCTATCAACCCTTTGAATTGACCTTCGTTAATCCGGGCGGGGGGCATCGGATTGAGTTCCGTACTTACTATTTCGGCAGCGCCCAATTGGATCAGGACCGGGTGGACATCTTCCCCGGCGGTAACGCCGCCCCGATCATCGCCGAGGTCACCCCGGACCCGGATACGGCCATCGTCAACACGGAATACGTGAAGCAGTTGACCTTGCTGCAGGGCTACCCGACACCAACCTGGAGCGTGGTTACCGGCCCGTCCGGTTTGCAGGTCAGCGGCAGCGGGCAGGTCTACGGCTGGACCCCGACGGCAACGGGCAGTCATTCCATCACGATCCGGGCGACCAACAGCCAGGGCTCGGATGACGAAAGCTGGAACGTCACCGTGCAGGACGCTCTCGCCGGGCTGGTGTTCGAGGACACGCTCGTGAATACCAGCAAGATCACCGGGCAGCGGGGCAGCGGGGCCTTCTCCGCCGATGGATATACGCTCACGCAATCGGCCTCCAACTGCTCGGTCACGGGCGCGGCTCGAAGCCGCGACTTTGTCTATTACGATCTGAATCAATCGTTAGCCGGAGGTTCCTGGGCGGCCGGCTCCATTGAATGGGATCTGTACGGGTTGGTTCCAGGAACGAATATGTACCCGCATGTGCATGAATTCATCGCCGCGTGCGACAGTTACGGCCTCAGCCCGAACCCGGCCTTGAGTAACAGCACCTACTACAGCAGCAATCTGCGCTCCCAGCAGCGCCGGATCAATTATCCCGGTTCGACGGATAAGATGAAACCCAGCGCGTATTCCAACGGCCTGGTCTTCGATGAATATTCCGCGGTCTGGGAGTGGAACGCGACGACGATTTATCGGTTCCGGATCACCTGGAGCAACGGCAAAATGCGTTGGTATCGGGGTATCCCGGGTAACACGTTGGTGGAGGTTTCACCTCCGGGACAATTCAACTATACCGGCTCCTGGAATCCGCAGATTCTGCATATCCAGCTTGGCTCGACCTTCCGGGCCTATCGGACCGATTACAGCGGCGGATCACCCGGTGATCGATATTCACTGCTTCGCGTATTCAAGGTGGATCTCGGGGGTAACGCAACGCCGCCACGAAGCGGAATTACCGTCGCTCCGGTCATATGCGAGGTCTCACCCGATCCGGACGCGGCCACGGCCGGCAGGGCGTATGTCAAGCAGTTGAGTTTGTGCAACACGCCCAGCCCAACGCCGACCTGGTCCGTGATTAGCGGGCCGAGCGGCGTGCAGGTCGGCGGCGACGGATACGTCTCCGGCTGGACGCCAACTTCCGCGCAGATAGGCCAGACCTTTAACATCACCGTTCGAGCGAGTAACTCGGCGGGTAACGATGAAGAATCCTGGCAGGTGACCGTACGACTCATGGCCGATTTCGACGGAGATGGCGACGTCGATCTGGCCGACTTCGGTTATCTACAACGCTGTTATGGCGGCAGCGGCGTGGCCCCGGCGAGCGGTTGCGAGGCCGCCGATCTCGATGGCGATAACGACGTGGATCAGAACGATTTCAATGTGTTAAAAGGCTGTTTGGGCGGGTCCGATAATCCCCCGGCCTGTCCATAACCGCCGATACCCGATTGAAAAATGGTTTAATGATGTATACACTGATTGGGAGGTTGACCTTGAGGCCAATCCAGAGAATACGCGAATGTACAGCATACCGGGGGCATGTGCATCAGCGTTAACATATTTGCCCTAACCTTTCATTCGAGAGGAATCGCCATGTTTTCCGGGTTGAGAGTTCGGCGGTCATGGATAGCCGTATTGTGCCTGATTACGGCGCCGGCCGTTTCCGTGGCCTTGGCGGCCCCCGCCGATGGCCAGGTGCTTTACACGACCAGCTTCACCGGCGGAGTTGGTGCCGAGTGGGGTTCACTGGCCGGCGCGTTTACTTCCTTCGATTCCGACGGCGACAGTACCCTGGATGCCTTGCGGCAGACCGGTGGAGAGGCTTGCACGCTGGTCTACCTCGGTCAGCAGCATTGCACGCCCGTGACGCAGGGCCTGCCCTTCGAGGGTGAATATATCAACGACTACGAAGTGGTCATGCATGGTAAGGGTACCGACAGCAACGCGGATATCGGCGTCGCCGTGCGCGGCAATAGCGGATCAGCCTTAACCTTTCAGTATCTCAACGGCAATTTTCGTGTACTAAAAGCGAATTCCGGTGGAAGCTATTCCTTTGGAACGGATTTCGGGGCGGCCACCAACTTTATCTCCGGCTTTAACGTGGCCCAGGTTCATGAATACAAAGTCCGGGCCTTGGACGGCAACTTCGAGTTCCGCGTGGACGGCGTTCTGATCGGGACTCAGAGCAATCCCGTGGTCGGCGGCCGTACTTTTGACAACTCGTCAACCGGAACGGTCGGCGTGGCCGGCTGGGATCCGATTATCATTCTGGATTTCGAGGTCAAATTCATCGCCGACGGAACACCGCTTCCCGCTCCGACTTCGCCGAAGGGTCAGATCGTTTTACGTCAAAATAGTTACGATTGCGGGGATTTCTATCTCTACGTACCCTCGACGGCCACGGCCGCCAATCCGCTTCCCCTGGTCATTACCAGCCACAGCACGGTGACCACCGCGGATGAAGAGATCGGCCTGAATCCCGATCCAACTTGGGGATGTTGCGAAGGCGGATACGCCAACACGCGATGGTATCAGTTGGCTGAAAACACGAATAACGTCAATCTCCACAATCAGCCCTTTATCGTGGCCGCGCCGGCCATGACCGGAGCCAACGGCGGGCTGGTCAACCCCTGGACCGGCGAGAGCAAGGCCCAAGTCGACGAGCAACGGATCCTGGCCATTTATAATCAGATCGTCAACTATGAGGCGACCACCTTCAATTTTGCCGTGGATACGGATCGCGTATTGCTCACCGGCTGGTCGGGCGGCGGAATTCCCACCTATTATACCGGCGTGCGGCATCCGGAAATCTTCCGCATGATCGTTTCCCGCGCCGGCAACTGGGACACCGGGATGTTCACCACTGCCGGAGACCTGTCCAAATTAAACAAACTGGCGATCGCGATCGTGCAGGGATCCAATGACACGGTTGTTCCCCTCAGTATCCACCAGGCCGCGCGCGACTATTTCCTGGCTAACGGATATCTCCGGACCTTCCTGGCCCCGGCGGATGCGTTCATCCGTATCGTTCCGGATGCCGAGTTTCCCGCTATACCCAACAATCATTACTGTAACTCCCTGGCCGCCTGGGACACCTTCATGGATTACTGCGAAGCATTCCCCCGGGTCCAAACCAATGCACCCAGCGGCGATATGACCGCAAGTTGTCCCGTAACCTTCAGCGCCACCGCCTCTCATCCTCTTCCCGGCGCAACCATTACAAACTGGCAATGGGATTTCTCCTCCGGTCCGTCCGAATCCGGTCAGACGGTGCAACATATATTCCACGCCTGGGGTTTGTTGCGCGCGTCCGTAACCGTAACGGATAGTAACGGCCGCCAAGCCCGAGCCATCCGTATGGCAACGATCGCCAGCGGAATGGCCGACATGGATTGCGATACAGACGTGGATATGGAGGACTTCGGGCACTTCCAGTCCTGCTATTCGGGTAGTTCGACACCTCCCGCCAACGGCTGCGGAGACGCGGACCTGGACGGCGACAACGACGTGGATGCGAACGATTTCACCATGTTCAAGGCTTGCATGGCCGGCCCGGGACGGCCGAGAGGATGCTGACTTTTCGTAGTCGGCGTATCGAGATACTTCCTGTCGGAAATGCCTGGATCGCGCGGGGTTAATCAACGCGCTTGGAACGCGCCCGTCCATAGGCAACCCAGTCCACGACGCTGACCGCCACGCCGAGCACCGACAGGGGAATCACGAACCAAATCATGGCCGCCATGAAACTCGATAAAGCGGGATGCCTGGATGCCGCGAGAATGAGAAACGTAATATACACGCCGTAATACCCAAGAAACAGTGCCCCTTCCCCACGCGAAATGCGTCCACCGGTAAAGAAAATGGGCAGGCACGCTCCGGCCACCGCCACGGTCACGGGGATATCGAACCGCAGGGCCTCCGGCGCCACGGCGATACCGCGGGGGGCGACCGCGGCGGCCGCGCCCATCACCGCAAGAATGTTGAATATGTTGCTACCCACCACGTTGCCCACCGCCAGATCTCTTTCGCCTTTCAGGGCGGCGACGACGGAGGTTGCCAGCTCCGGCAGGGACGTACCGGCGGCGATGATCGTGCAGCCGATCATCAATTCGCTGACCCCGAGCATCCGGGCCAGATCCACCGCCCCCGCAACCAGCCATCGAGCTCCAAGCACAAGCAGACCAAGCCCCACGACGACCTGCCCAACCGATATCCACAACCTTGGTGGCTTCTCTGATAGGGTGGGGCCGGTGGCGTCGCTCGGTGCCATATCGCGCGGCCGCCGCTTGCCCAGATAAATCAACAAGGCGGTGTAGACGATCGCGCCCAAAAACAGCCCAACACCCTCGACCCGCTCGATGGTCCCGTTCGCCGCCAACAGCCACGCCAAAAGCGAAACGCCGATCATGATGGGCACGTCCAGCCGGACAAGTTGGGCCGACGCGGTCAGCGGTTTCAAAAGAGCTGATAAGCCGAGGATAAACAAAATATTGCAGGTATTGCTACCCACCACATTACCAAGGGCGATATCGGCCTGTCCACTGAGACCAGACCTCACGCTGACGGCCAGCTCCGGCGCGCTGGTGCCATAAGCCACGACGGTCAGGCCGATAATCAGCGACGGCAGTCCCACGGCCCGGGCCACGCCCGTCGCGCCGCGCACCAACACCTCCGCCCCGGCCGTCAGAACCGCCAAACCCAAAGCTACCCACAAGATAGCCGTCATCGCCTTTTCTCCAAATGAGACAATGAGGATTATCACCTCGCTTGACCGACAAATCCAGAAGTCTGGCCCGGATAATTCAGCACGGAGACCCGCCCAGGGAGGCGCCACCGTAGCGAGCACCGTGACCCGAAGGCTGGTTTATATGCTTAACAACAGTTTGGCCGTACCGAAGAATAACAACAGACCGGTGATATCGACGATGGTGGTCAGGGCGGGACTGGCCACAACGGCGGGATCCCATTTCAGCTTGGAGGCCAACAGGGGCAGAATCGCGCCGATCAACGTCGCCGAGACAACCTGAAGACCGAGAGCTATCGAAATCGACATGCCAACCCAGGCAAGGGAATAGCCCTGCGGCATCGTGGATCCCCCTCCAAAAACCAGGACACGTCCGAAAGCGACCACCGCCAATACCAAGGCCAGCAGGATCGAAACTTTCAGCTCTTTGGTTAACACACATAAAAAATCCCTTGGTCGGACTTCCTCGAGGGCCAGGGCGCGGACCACCAGAGTAGCGGACTGGCTGCCGGTATTGCCACCGGTGTCCGCCAACATGGGCATGAAGGCGGCCAGAATGGCGAAGTGTAACAGCAAACCTTCATAATTCTGAACGATCAGTCCCGAGACCAGGCCGAGAAGACCGAGAATCACGACCCAGACCACCCTGTTTTTGAAATGGACCAGGGCGGGGGTGCGCAGGTATTCGCCGGCTTTGTGCCGGCCGCTGATGGCCATGAGTTTTTCCACGTCCTCCTGCTGTTCCTGACGAATAACATCCAGTACGTCGTCGTGCGTCACGATACCCACGAGTTTTTTCTCGCCATTGGTCACGGGGATCGCCAACAGATCGTAGCGTTCGATTTTCCGGGCAACGGACTCTTGATCTTCCTGCACATCGGCGCTGATCATGTCGGCGTGCATGATGTCGGCTAGAAGCTGGGTCGGCTGGGCAAGGATGATATCCTTGAGCGAGACAAAACCGATCAGTCGATGGGCTTCATCGATCACATAGAGATAGTAAATCGTCTCGCGGGTCGGGGCCTGGATGCGAACCTGCTCAAGGGCCTGGGCCACGGTCATATTCGGTCGCAGGGCGGCGTAGTCGCTGCTCATCAAGGCCCCGGCCGTGCCTTCCTCGTAGCCGGCCAGCTTGCGAATGTCCTCCCGCTCCGCCTTGGCCACCAGCGGCAGTAACTGCTCCACAACCTGCGGGTCGAGGCGTTGCACCAGATCGGCTCGGTCGTCGTGGGGCAGTTCCTCAAGGAGCCGGGCCATGGCTTGACGGTTGGCCCCGCTGGCCAGAGTCACTTGTCGATCGAAATCGAAGTTGGCGAATATCTCCGCGGCCTGCTGACGAGGAATGGCTTGCAGTAACCGCCAGACATCCACGTCATCGAGCGCGGCGATAAAATTGGCCATCTCGGCCGGATGGACGGCGTCCACTGCTTCCTGAAGCTCGACTTGGTCCCCGGCGTCCAGCAGTTCCAGTAATTCGGGGGCAAGGATAGGATTAGTCATGGCTGCCTTCCTTTCGGGCATGAACAAAACCGCACAAGTGGAACGGGCGGACCTCGAAGGCAGCCGGAGGGATAGGATAGGAAACGAGACTAGACCATCTCACCTCCCGCCTTGCGGCTTGTTCCACACAGTTCGGCCGGTCTGATGCTACACGGGTCGGGGTCGTCGCCCGATGGTCCCGTAACGGTCAGACTGCTACTGCCACCATCGTCCATAGTTCGATGCACCTCATAAAATGCAACTTCCACCGGCCCCGCAACGGGCCCGGATCGCAATCCTTTGTTTATACCACAATAGATGAATGTTCACCAGTAGACTTTTTCCATGCATCATCTCCCAAGGAATGCGGGGAATCCGCCGATCATGGAACCGCAGCCGAATATCGGCCCCTGGCGCAAGAGAACGCCCCGCGGTGACCCACGGGGCGTTGCGAGAAGTGTTAGATGGGTGTCTTTTGCTTTAGACCCGGTGACGAGGCCATTCGCCTTCGTCCATTCAGCCTCGCCGCCCCATCAAGACCAAACCGCCCAGCGACAGTAGAAACAGCGTCGCCGGGTCGGGGATGGCATGGGCGTTAAACGATCCACCCGAGACATAACCGCCGCCATTCAAATTGCCGACCACCAGTAAACCCTCGATATTACCTTGCCCAAACGTCGTATTGGCCAGAGGTGCGAGAATGTTGACATTATTCGTCGCACTGAGGGCCAGGCTCGACGCATTCGGCATATTTAAGATAACTGATTCCTGCCCGATTCCTCCCGCGTACGTCCAGGTGGTGTTGTCCAGCGTCACCGAGGCATTCAGGACATTAATGAGCACGATGGCGTCCTCCGGCGCGTTAATCGTAAAGCTCCAGGCGTTTTTCAAGGTTGCCTGGTCGATCTCGACGACATTGATCCCGCTGACGGCGTTGAAGACCAGACCACCGGTACCCAAGACGCTGCCGGTAGCCGCCAGGTTCCCGATATGGCTGGACGTATTCAGGTAGTACGCGGAAACGGCCGCGTGATCGACTTGCGGGGTATACGCCGCATTGGAATAGGTCGCTTGAACGCTAACCCGGTCGGAAAAATTGACCGTTCCGCCGGCGTAGGCCGAACCGGATATGGCTGCCCCGCTCCATCCGTAATCGCTGATATTACCGCCGGCGTGGAGGTCCGAGGAGATGGTTACGCCGTTCATACCGATATTGCCAGCAGCCTCGACCTTCCCGCCAAACGTGGTCGTGTATTGAGCACTCATGCTTCCGCCGACGTGCAAGGTATACCCATTTGTCGAGAAGGGCTGGATCTCGGAAGAACGAAAGTATGCGTCACCCGCCGCGCCGGTCGGACCCTGGAATGTCGCCTGGAATCGGTTACTCGACGTGCCGATGTCACCCAGCGAATACACACTGAAGTAATCAAACGGATCGATGACATCGGCCCATGTCGAACCGGAACTCGTCAGCAGACCCGCGACCAATAATATCACCCATCGATTGTCTTTAGGTTTATGCATGTCGTATCTCCTTCTGCAAGGCCCCCTGGTCGGCGATGGGGACTCCGCAAGAGAAAGATACGATATGCGTAGGCCGCCGGGCCACTGTTTTTTCAAAAAATCATTATTCAAGAGATTCCAGGCGGGGTGTTATCGGAACGCCGGGGTGCATGGGTCGCTCGTCCGGTATGGACCCAAGCCGTCTCCCGAAGGTCCAACGGATGGCATTCCGGCGTGGTTTTCCGGCCGTGTGATGGATTCTCCAGCTATCGTTATAATGCCGGTGGTTGTCGTCGGATACCACGGAATTGCGGAAAGGGATCTTTCGGTCATGAAACTTTATACGACCACCGGAGATGACGGCCACACTTCGCTGGTCGACGGCAGTCGCGTATTCAAGGATGACCCGCGGGTGGCCGCCGCCGGAGAAGTGGACGTACTGAACAGCCTGCTGGGCTGGTGCCGAGCGGCGCCTGGCGCCGAGTCCTTGGCTCCGATGATCGAACAAATCCAGCACGAATTGTTTCATCTCGGGGCCGAGCTGGCCACCCCCGCCGGTTCCCGGGAAATCCTCCGGATCGCCCTGCTCGGTGCCGAGCAAGGCCGGCGGTTGGAAGGCTGGATCGACGAGGCTTCCGCGGCCGTGCCGTCGCTGTTTCACTTCGTATTGCCCGGCGGTACGGAGTTGGCTTGTCGACTTCATATCGCCCGCACCGGCTGTCGGGCACTCGAGCGCGCGGTGGTCACGATCTCAAAAACCTGCGATACGCGTTCCGAAGTACTGGTGTATATCAATCGACTCGGCGATTTGTTATTTGCCTGGGCCAGGCTGGCCAATTACCAGGCCCATTTGCCCGACCCGGTTTGGGATCCGAAACGATGATGGAAGAAACGAACTCAACCATGATTCCGCCGGATAACACCCCGCTGGAGGAGCGGCCGACCCTGGACGGCACGACCGTTACGGTCAGTACACTCGAAAGGTGCCTCGTCGCCATCCTGGCCGTTGCCTTGGCCGCCACGTGTGGCCTGATCAGCGCAGGCCACGGTGTCAAGCAGGGCTACCGGGCCTGGAAATCAGACTCCGTGTTACGCATCATCGTCGAATTGCTCAATTTCAATTATCAATATCCAACCATCCGCGGCGTGGAAATCAAATGGCTGGTTCAGGGTTTGGCGGCGGCGGCGGCCCTGTCGGCCGTAACCATCGCCTGGTTCAACCGCTCGCGTCGCTTGGAACAGGATTCGGAGCTCGATATACCACAAGCCGAAGCCCCGCGTCCTGAAAAAAGATCCTGGCTGCTGACCCCTCCGGCCGCCACCGGGTTGGCTTTGGCCGGGTTTGCCGGCTGGGCCATCCTCAGCTCCAGTTGGTCACCCTGGCCCGAAGCCTCGTTTCACAGCGGTCTGCAACTGTTCTTCACCGTCATCTGGGCGATCATCCTCAGCCGAACGCTCACCCGTACCAGCGTACACTGGGCGGTATTGGCGATCGTGCTTGTCCTGGCTGCCACCGCAGCGCTTGGCGTGTGGTATCACTACGAACGCAGTCCGGAAATGCGTCTGGAATTTCCCATCGGCAACCCGCTCTTTTTCGCCGCCTGCCTGATTCCGGCGATCATGTTGTTGCCCGCGGCGGTCATCCGGCGGTGGTCGCAGATCGGCCATGGTGACGAGCGAAGATACGGAGCCGGATCAAACCGGCAATCCTCAACGACCGTTAAATGGCTCTGGCTGCTCCTTATGGGTGCAGCCCTGGTCCTTTTGTTGTGGGCCTTCAAGCTGGCCGACCCTCGCGGACCGGCGCTGGGTTTAATCGCCGGGATCAATGTGGCCGTGTTTTTGTCCGTGCGCCGTCGATGGCGCTGGGCAGTGGGGTTGGCCATTCTGGTGCAGGTTGTGGCCTCCTATGGATTGTATCAGATTCATGTTGAACGGTCCGGAGGCAATCGGAGCGCCACCGCGCGCATGCGTCTGTGTACCTGGCGTTATGCCGGCAACCTGGCCTTACATGAACCATTGGCCGGGCACGGGCGGGATACGTACGTTTTGTTTGCCCAACAGATGTCCGTACCGGATGTCGAGCGCGATCCGCCGGCATTCCCGTCCCCTTACCTTGGACATGCTCATAACGAATGGCTGGAAGTGCTTGCCGAGCTGGGCGCGGTGGGTTTTGCCTTGATGGCGACGGCCCTGGGTATTACGTTCTGGTGTGTCCTGCTGACGCTGCGCCAGCCCATGAATAACGCCGATCGATGGTGTCTGCTCGGTTTGACCGCGGCCTTGGCGGCTCTGATCGTCGAGGAATGTTTCAACGTCGCGTTGCGCAAACCGGGTTTGCCCATCTTGTTCTATACCGTCATCGGGCTGGTTCTGGCTTTTTGTCGGGACAGCCTGGTTCCGAAATCCGCCATGCCGCGGAAACATGGTCAGCCCTTGCGTATCGTCGGTTTGCTGGCCGGCATCATCGTGGCCTGGGCCATCTTCGCCTGGGCTTGGCGCGACTGGCAAGGAGCGTTGGCCCACACCCAGGCCGTCGAACAGGTGGAAAAAGAGAATTGGAATCAGGCGTTCGAACTTTTCGGGCTGGCCGCCTCCGAGCGTTTCTGTGTCGAGGATCGCCTGGCGGCATTACATGGTACGACATATCACGCTTATCGGGCGGCCAACTGGCAGATGCAGCGTACCCATCGGATGCTCAGCCGGCAGGATCCTCAACCAGGTATCACCCCCCAGGTCCGAGTGCTGGCCGTGGAGAATGCCGCCGCTTTCGCGGATTATTTCAAACGCGGTCAAGCCGCGGGACTGATGATACTGGAACGGGCCCCCGGCTGGCCGGAAATCGCCCGTCTTCTCGGCGAATCCTGGCTGCTCAAAGGCCAAATGGAGCGCATCGAACAGCAATTTGGCCTGCGCGAACAGGTGGCGGACTATGTCGCTCAAGCCCGGCCGTGGTTGCTGGCCGAGTATCAACGCGATCGGTTGAACTGGGCGGTTGCTTACCGCTTGCTGCAGTTGGCCGGCGATCAGCCGTTGCTGGAACGCCTGAACGTCGCCCGCACTCCCTTGCGCGCCGGGCCCGTGCCGGCCGAGATGGAGGTATTGCTCTCGGCTTACCTGCGGGAACCACCCTTCAGGACGGCCATGGACCAGATGTTGGGGGGAGCGCGGCATTTGCTCAGCAGCCCGAATCGAGCAATCTGGTCGAATGCCTATGTGCCGGAGACGCTACGCTTGGCGGCCTTGGTTTACAAGCTGATGGGCCGGTTTACCGAAGCGGCCCGCCTGGCGGAAGAAGCATCCGCCTTGCTGGATCAGATCCGCGATCGGTTTCCTTTAGCCGCGTTTTATGCCCGCCAGGATCAATACCGGTACTTGTTTGTTGCCGACCCCGCCGATCCACAGGCAGCCATTGAATTATGTCGCAAGCTCATTGCAGATTGGCCGGCCTCGCCCAACCGCGAAGCCCAACTGCAACCGATACGCGATGATCTTGGCCAGTTCCTGCTCGCTGCGGGAAAGGAAGACGAGGTGCGCGGGCTGATAGCACGGCCGCCCACGACCACCGGCCCGGCCATAACCACTCACGAACAGTTACTGTCGGATCTCTACGTCCAGTTATGCCAGACATTCAGCACTTGGCCATTCGATCACCGTCCGGCAGCCATGACCGATTGGCTCAAACGTGCTCTGGAACTCGATCCACGGTCGGTCAACGCGCATCTGCTGGCCGTCCAGTTCGCCCTCGATGGCGGCGAAAACGTGTTGGCCGTTCAACACCTTAACACTTTGCAACAAATCCTCGGCGACCCGGCACAAATGGAACCGGTTTTACGGTCCCTGTTGGTTCGGATGCCCGATGATCAGACCTTGCGGAACTATATCCTCCAATGGCAACAAGCGATGACCCGCCCCGCGGCGCCTGAAGAACCGGAGGGAATCGGACCTTGAAAAACTCGCCCGGCAAGTCGGCTATCGGCCGGGCCTGCGTTTTCCCGATGATCTATAAATGTCTTTTTCCGTCATTAAATCCGCGCGGCTGATCAGTATCATCACCCTGGCTTCGCGCATCCTCGGCTTGCTCCGGGATATGGCCGTCACCCATGCCTTCGGGGTCGGCTCGGTGGCCTCGGCCTTCTGGACCGCCTTCCAGGTTCCCAACCTTTTCCGCCGGCTCTTTGGCGAGGGAGCGATTTCGGCGGCCAGCATCCCCGTTCTGACCGAAACCCTTACCCGGCAGGGCAAGGGAAGTGCCGATGCGCTGGCCGGCCGCATTATCGGTTTGCTGCTGATCATTCTGGCCATCGTCTGCGTGCTGGGCGAGGTTGTCATCGCCTTCCTATACTGGCGATATCAGGACCGCACCGATTCCGCCCTGCTGTTGGCCTTGTCCGCCGTGATGTTTCCCTATCTGATTTTCATTTGTACGGCGGCTTTACTTGGCGGCGTGCAGAACGTCTTCGGCAAATTCGCCTCGGCCGCCGCCGCCCCGCTGATCCTGAACCTGTTCATGATCGTGGCCGCGACCGGCGGGCAATGGCTCAATCTCGAAATGCGGACGGCCATCTTTCTCCTGTCCGTCGCCGTGGTCATCTCGGGGATCTTCCAGTTGGCCTGGCAATGGGTGGCGACTCGGCGCTGCGATCTGCGTCTGCCTTTGCGTATCGATGCCCGCGACCCATCCATCCGCCGCATCGCCCTGACCATGCTGCCCATGATCGGCGGGCTGGCCACCGTCCAGTTCAACACCCTGGCGGACGCTCTTATCGCCTGGTGGTTCGTGCCTGAGGTGATCGTCAATGGGCAGGATTCCGAGCGCGTCGGGCCGGCCGTTCTCTCCCTGGCGCAGCGGCTGTACCAATTCCCGCTCGGTGTGTTCGCGATTGCTCTGGCGACGGCCATTTTCCCGACCCTCAGCCGCCACGCGGCCGAACGCGATGATACCGGCCTGGCCCGCACTCTTTCGCGTGGATTGCGCATCACCGCGTTCGAGGGTCTGCCCTGCCTGCTCGGCCTGATCCTGATCCGCGAACCGCTGATCCGTGTGCTCTTCGGCCGCGGCGAATTTATGAAAATGCCAGGGGCCGTCGATCGCGTAGGGCTGGCGTTGTTCATGTACGCGCTGGGCATCTGGGCCTTCGGCGTCAACCAGCTTATGGTTCGCGCTTTTTACGCGCTGGGCGACGCTAAAACTCCTCTGCGCATCTCCGTGATCAACGTTATGATCAACCTCGCCCTCAATCTTCTGCTGGTCCATACGCGTCTGCGCGAATCGGGGCTGGCCCTGGCCACCTCCGTCTGTGCGACCCTTCAGGTCGTCGCTCTGCTGGTGCATTTTCAGCGGCGCAATCGCCACCTCGCCTGGGCTGAAATCAGCGGCAGCCTGCTCCGCGCGATCCTGGCCACGACAATCATGGGCGTCGCGGTCTGGCTGGTTGACGGCTACTGCCCCGACCGGTATGGCATGGCCCTGCGCCTGCTGGTCATGGTGGCAACCGGCGCGGTAAGCTTCAGCGCCGCGGCCGTCATCTTCCGCTGCCCGGAGATGCGGGAAATCCTGCGGCGGTAACGTTGCAACACTGAAGGGTACCCTATGTCCGGCATCTATAATTTTGTTGTTGTTATATTAGCCATCGTCGCAGTCCATGTATTAATCGCCGTCGTCAAATTGATATTTCGGGCACGTCGAGTGCGTAAGGCAAGAAAAGAAGGCACGTTTTCTG
>CAZXSA010000131.1:0-14324 GCA_964642815.1 uncultured Planctomycetales bacterium
TGCCCCGCACGTGGTGCAAAACCGTGGTTGCCCCTCGATCTTGGCACCGCAGCTCGTGCAGAACACCATGCCGTCGCGAATGGGGGCTGGTCTTACACGCGGTTCAGGAGCAACACACACTTGCGGTGAAGCCCGTTTGCCGGAACAACTGCCCGGCACTATGATGACCGCCCCACAGGAGCACTTACCTTCTCGCCCAACATGCTCATCCCGAACATTGAACAGCTTACCGCAGGCTGGACAATTGAAAGTGATCATGTTGTTCTGCCACTCCCGCGAACCGTAAGCCCCATGGCCAAGCTCGCACGGCGTTTCGGTTGACGGCGGTCATCGCCAAGGGACATCGCATGGCACAACGCGTTCACGCACGCGATTCGCCGCGGATGAACCATGATGCCGTGGCAAGCTAACGCCGGGTTGCTGAAGAGTCAATGACTATTCACTGAATACGCTCTGACCGCAGTGCCCCCCTCTGCCCAGCAGTGGATCCTCGTGACGTCTGGACCGGATTCGGGGAGCAGGCCACTTGGCTCCTCGTTCATCATGCGAAACACGAAACTGGCAATCCAACGCCCGAGCCTTGATACAACAGCCGGCATCCCCGTCCGGCTTAGCCGCGTCGGGATACCCGGACAAGGGCGACGCCAAACCTTCCTCACCAACCCGCGATCTCGCTCTTGACACAGGAGTTCAGTGTGGTAGGCTGGGTATGTACTACGCGGAGGGTCCGCCCCTCACCCAAAGATGAGGGCAGGGTTGGGGTGTATGGCTAGCCGATGCGGCGGCGAGGGAAAAGCAACCAACCACTTTGTCGTGGGGCTTCATCTATCTCAGTAACCATACGTGCGAGTGCTCGTTTGCTGTCTAACGGCAGTTCTCGTGTCGACGTCTGTGCGCTCTCGCCTTGGCCAAGAGGCGGCTGAGAAACTCGCCACGGCCAGTGTCGAACAGTCAGGAATCGCCCGGTAGTGTAGCCGGGCGTGGGGAAACTCGGTAATCCCGGTCCATCGATCGGGAAGGGTGGAGGAAAAGCCATGTGCTATGCAACCTTGAAGCGGAGCGGTGGTCGAGTATTAGGACTGATGCTGACGACCGGCCTGATCCTGGGATCGGCAAACCTGACCAAGGCTGATATCCTAGTCACAGTCACGTCCACTCCCGTGACCGGGACCATGCAGGATCTCACCGCCGGAGGTGAGCCCGTCGTGATTGACCAGGATGGCGATCTCCAGATATTTGACGGCCTACCGGCGTCGTGGTTCGTAGGTTCAGCTCCACCCGCGTTTGTCAACATGATCAAGTTGACTCCCTCGTTCTACCTGGAGCACGCTGGCTCCATCGCCAACACCGAGGTCACAGGCGGATGGGACTCGACGGGCACGGCCTTCAGTTGCAGCACCTCCTGGCTGCCAGGCGACCTGCCCGGGGCGACTTTGGAAGGCGAGGTGGCCGGCAACGAGGTCACTCTCACGAGCTACTCTATCTCGTTCTCGGCTACCGGCCTTGTTCGGATCGCCCAAGCTGACGATAGCTGGCTGAGCAATTGGCTGACCAATGACATGGTTACAGCACCGAGCACTTTCTCGGCCACGTTCCACGCGACTTTCCTGGATGAAGACGATCATACCTGGCAGATCGATGGCTCCTTCGGCATGCCCACGGCGAGCAACATGGCTTGCGGGACACCCGCACCCGAGCCCGCCACGCTCTCGCTGCTGATCCTGGGCGGGCTGTGCGCTACTCATCGTCGCCGCACCTGAAATCCTGTCGGGCGAAAAAGGGTGTCAGGATGGTTATTGCGAGGCAGGGACGCAGTTCCAAAGCATTACCCTACTCGTCAAAAATCATCCTGACACCCTTTTTCTGCCGGTCGGCTAGAATAACGGCTTCTTACCCAGCTTCCGTCGGATCGGCACGAATTGGCCCGAGTGCATGATCCAGTGGTTGCCCAGAACCGCCAACCCGGCGCCGATCGTCGGGGCGTATTCGCGCATCGACTCGGGGCCGGGCTTGTCAAGGTCCTCCTCCGGCGTCGCGTCGATCGCGGCCAGGATGGCGGTCTTCATCTGGTCCAACAGCGTCAGGTACTCGGCCTTGGTGGCAAATCGACCTGGAGCGTCCAAGGCAGAGGTCTCGGCGGTATATTCCTCGGCAAAGCCATCGGGCAGCACCGGCGCCTCGCGGCCCAACTCGCCAAGCATCTGCGCCGTGCTGCCGATGATATGCCCAAGCTGCCAGGCGATATGATTCGCGCCGGGCACCGAACGTATCAACAAGTCGGCATCGCAGAGGTCTTGGACATAGGCGGTGACAAGCCAATGGCCCATCTCGGCCAGTTGACGCAGCAGGTTTTTCGCGGCGGACATGATCGTGTCTCCAGATAAAATTACTTTTTCAAATACCAATAAGGGACGCATGGCGTCAGAGCGCATTTTGTCATAAGTAAGCCTCCGCGCCTACTCGGTCAGCGCCCGGCCCATCGCGTCGTATTATTTACCCCAGTCTGCCTTTGGTCGTCCCTACTTCATCAACAGCAGGCTCAAGGCCATCACGAGCATCCCGCCGACCAGCCCAAAGAGGCTGTCATGGCCCTTGCCATAAGCTCGGCTCGTCGGCAGCAGTTCGTCCAGACTGATATAGACCATGATGCCGGCCACTCCGCCGAAGAGAATGCCCATGATCTGGGACATCATAAGTCCGTTTTCAGTGCCCACCAGAAAACGTAAAAGAAAGTAAGCGATGAAGGCGCCCACCGGCTCGGCCAGTCCGCTCACGAGCGAATATGCAAAAGCCTTGCGGCGATTTCCGGTAGCATAAAAGATCGGCACCGAGACGCTGATCCCTTCGGGGATGTTGTGCAGGGCGATGGCCACGGCAATGGCCACGCCCAAAGTCGGGTCATGCAGGGCGGCCAGGAAGGTGGCCAACCCTTCGGGAAAGTTGTGGATGGCGATGGCCAGGGCCGTGAACAGCCCCATGCGCATCAGTTTGCGGTGATGGCGTTCGTGGTCGTGAGCGACTCCGGCCGAAATCCGCTCACCGGCCTTGGCGGCCGCCATGAAACCCGGTAACGGAGCCGTCAAGTCGTGCAAGGGGGCGGTCTCCTCCTCGGAAGGCGTCTCGTGGGGGTTCTCCGCCGATGGAATCAGGTTATCCACCAACCCGATAAACAACATGCCCCCGAAAAACGAGGCCGCGTTGACCCAATGCCCCCAATAGTCGCCATAACTTTCCGTAAGCGATTCGACGCCCTTGAAGAAAATTTCCACGAACGAAACGTATAACATGACCCCCGCGGAGAAGCCGGTCGCAACCGAAAGGAAGCGATAATTTGTTCGCTTCGCGGTAAACGCAATGATGCTCCCGATACCGGTCGCCATACCGGCAAAAAAGGTGAGCCCCAGCGCGATCCAGACATCCTTCATGTTTGGTCCCCGTACGGCCGGAAAAAAGATGTTGCCGAACACTTACTTCCTGAAAACCGCAATTCTCGTAGCCGCCTCCTGATGGTTCACGATCAACGAGGGCAACCGATATTTCCGGTTTCCGAAAAGCGAATCTGCTCGGCATAGTACGCTAAGGAATACCGATACGGCAATATGAAAACGTATTCAATTAACATACATTCCGGAAAGTCCGGCCCCATCAGAACCCTTAGCGCCAGCGTGGGGCCGGATTTGCGCGACTCCTCGACCATCGACAGACCACGCAGCGCGAGATGCTTCCACCCGCAACGGATGCTTGTGCCGCATCCAGCCTCGCGCGGGTTCTGGCAACCGCCTGACTTGACTCCCGAAGAACGGGGATGGCCGGTCGCTAAAAATCGGCTATCGAAAATTCCAAAATCTGACAGGAAAACGGTAGCAAGATCGTCCATGAAGGGTAAGGAATGGGATCAGCGGGTCCGCGCGCCGTTCGGCAACCCATGAGGGTTCAAAAGGTTATGATCCGAACGGCGGGCCGACGTAACCATGCGGACGGCTACAACAGGCCGAGAACCTAGTGGATAACAGCTTGTGGAATACTTGACAGACCGCCCGCGAAATGCTAATAACGCGGCTTATGCCGGAAAGGGTAAGCCTTTTACCCGCTGGAACTTGCAGACGCCGGACATTCCGTTTCCGGGACCGCAAGGTCCGCTCGAAGTGAGCCCTTGCGGTAAACTTAATCGTCAATAACATTCTATCGACGTTGGCGGAAAACCGGACGGGGACTGGTACAATCGGCTACAGTTGCTTAGGACGAAAGGAACAGCGATGGCCATGATCCAAGTCAAGAACCTGACCAAGGCTTTCGGGTCGGTCGTGGCGGTGAACAATATTTCCTTCAATGTCCAGGAAGGTGAAATCATCGGCTTCCTGGGGCCGAACGGGGCGGGTAAAAGTACCACGCTCCGCATCCTGACCTGTTTCATACCCGCCACCGGTGGTGAGGCCACCATCGCCGGGTACGATGTGTTCACCCAATCGATCGACGTTCGCCGGGTCATCGGTTACCTGCCGGAAGGTAACCCCCTTTATCCGGAAATGCGCGTTCGCGAGTACCTGGATTTTCGCGGCAAAATCCGGCGGATGCCCCGCGATCAGCGTATCCCCGCGGTCCAGCGGGTGGTCGAGCGATGCTGGCTGGGCGATTTCATCGATCGGCCTATCGGCCAGCTTTCCAAGGGAATGAAGCAGCGGGTGGGACTGGCCGACGCGCTGCTCCACGACCCTAAAGTGCTGGTCCTCGACGAGCCGACCATCGGCCTCGACCCTAACCAGATTCGAGAAACCCGAAAACTGATCACCGAGCTCGGGAAGCGGCACACGATTATCCTCAGCTCGCACATTCTGCCGGAAGTGGAGGCCGTCTGCTCGCGAACCATTATCATCGCCGGCGGGCAAATCCGCGCCAGCGGCACGATCAACGAGGTCCGCGATCGTATCAAAGGCTCTTCCCGGTTGCTCGCCGAGGTCAAGGGGCCGAAGAACGACGTGGAGGCGGCCATCCGTCGCATCGAGGGGGTCAAGAACGTCGAATCCACCACCAACGAGGGCTGGAACCGCCTGCGTATCGAAAGCTCGAATCGCCGCGACCTGCGCGAGGATATCGCCGCCACGGTCACGCGGCAGAACTGGCCGCTACGGGAGTTGCGGCTTGAAGTGGGCAGCCTGGAAGAGTTTTTCATACAGATCACCGCCGAGGCGGCGGCCATCCCCCGGGCATGATCGCCACGCGAGAAGGGTAAACCGAAAACCACTATCGTTTGACCGGTGAATCTCCAGGGAACCAGAGAGGATTTCAAAATGTCGGCAAGTAACTCGAATCCATCAGCTTCGCAGGGCGTCAGCGCCGGCGAACGCATCCAGTTGACCGACGCGGGAGGCGGCGCCCCCGCGGGCGGCAGCGCCACCTGGGCGATTGTTCAGCGGGAGTTGTCCTCCCTCTTCTTCTCGCCCATAGCCTATATCATCGGTTTTATCTTTCTGTTCATGACCGGATGGTTCTTCCTCTCGGAAACGCTGGTTTCCGGGGGCGAGGCCAGCCTGCGTCTGCTCTTCGAGCGCATGGCCGCCGTTCTGGTCTTCGCCTTGCCCCTTTTGACCATGCGCTCCATCGCCGACGAGTTCGCCAGCGGCACCATCGAGACGCTGATGACCGCTCCGGTCACGGATGCCTCGGTGATTCTTGGTAAATTCTTCGGCGCCCTGACGTTTTTCATCGCCCTGCTGGCCGCCACCCTGGTCCACGCCCTCATCCTCGCCCGCTACTCCGAACCGGTCTGGTCCGGCATCATGGTCGGCTACCTGGGTCTGATTCTGCTCGGCGGCTTGTTCATCGCCGTAGGCGTTTTCGCCAGCACCTGCACCAAGCATCAGCTTCTCGCGGCGATCATCGCCATGACCCTCCTGGCCTTGTTCACCTTCGTGGTCAACTATGGCGCTCAATACGCGAAAGATGACTGGGTGCGCAGCCTGTGCGCTTACCTTAACATATTGGGTCATTATGACGACTTCGGCAAAGGCATTGTGGATCTGGCCAGCGTGATCTTTTTTGTCAGCGGGGCGGGATTCTTCCTGTTCCTCGCGACGAAAGTTTTGGAGTCCCGACGATGGCGCTAAATCAAACCAACAGCAACGTATCGGCCACCGGTCGCCGATGGTTTTTCGGTACAAACGTGATCGTGGCCATTCTGTTGGTCGCCTTCGTGATCGTCGCGATCAACTGGCTGGCCCACAACAGCGGCAAACGCCTCGACATGGCCAGCGGGCTGACCAGTCATTCCCTGAGCCCGCGAACCCAAAAACTGGTCGAGCAGGCCAAGGGGCCGCTGAGCATCACGGCCGTCTACACCTCGGACGAACCGCAAAGCGATCGCAAGAAATACCTGCCTAAGTTGCAGGATTACCTCACCGAGTTGACCCATCAAAGCAATCGGGTCAAGGTGGAATACCTGCACAGCGGTAACCAAAGGGCCGAACTACGTAATCGTATCCAGAAGAAATATACCGCGGAAACCTCTGAATTCCGTGAAACCAGCGAGCAGGCCACCGGTACTTGGAAAATGCTCGACGAAGCCTTGAAGACGGCCATGAGCCAGATCAACGCCCTGTTCGCCCAGAACGCCCTGCTCGCCCGCTTCCCCATGACCGCCAACATTCGGGCAACGCTGGACAGCGATCTTAAACTGATCGAGAAAACCCGCTCGGAAATTCAAGAGATGACTCAAGGCGAGGGTCTGCCCCGTTATCAGGAGGCCAATAACAAGATCAAGGAGACCGGCCGCACCATCAAGGAACACCTGGAAAAAGCCCAGGAGTGGACGGTCCAGATGGATGCCCTGGTCCGGGAATTGTCCGACCTCCAAAAAGCCGAGTTCGTGCTGGAAACCCAGCGTAAGACCCTGGAATTAACCGCTCTGGCCATGCAACTCCAGCAGATCGCCGGAAAGGTGGAGGATCCCACCGTCCCCGAAAACCCCAAAGAGGTCATCAAGGAGTTCACCAACGCCCTCAAGAAACTTGCGAACTGGCTGCAAGACGAATCCAGCCGGGTTAATACCTACGTGAAGAAATACCCGGCCATCCAATACCACCCGGACTGGGAAATTCAGGAAGCGACTTTTGTCTATAAGCTGCCGTCCATCCTTAACCAGATGGCCACGCAGGCCACCAGTGTGAGCGAGCAGTTACGGGATATTCTGACCCAAGAGGACACTCCGCTCGACAAACAGCAAAACGTCATCCGACGATTGCGTGAGATGGCCGGCCAGATCCAGGAGTGGCTCCAAGTCTGGTCATTTGGTATTATCAAGATCCTCAACGAGTTTAACGCCATCGACCAGGCCAGTCGCGATTTCCTGGCCGCCACCGGGTCGTTGCTCAAGGATCCACTTGAGCAAATCAACCAACTCACCGCCAAGGTCGAAGCCCTGCCTGAGTTGAAGAACCTTGACGAGGTTTCCCGCCGCCTGCAGGAGGAAAACATCGTCGTGGTGGAGGACGACAA
Organism: uncultured Planctomycetales bacterium; assembly: GCA_964642815.1. Classification (GTDB taxonomy): domain Bacteria; phylum Planctomycetota; class Phycisphaerae; order UBA1845; family PWPN01; genus JAAYCU01. The sequence continues at coordinate 7,492 of CAZXSA010000131.1, forward strand.
ACAGGTTCGCGTGCTGACCTTCGAGGATGTCTGGCCCGTGGCCGACCCCCTCAAGGGCATGGCTCGTACCGCTCCGGAAGAGCAGCGGCGGATTTTCGACGGCGACAGCGTGATCGGCGATGCGATCCTCTCGCTTCAGGTGGAGAAACCCTTCGCCACGATCATCCTGACGGCCTACGAGACGCCTCCTTCTCCGCAGATGATGCAATTCGGCCAGATGCGAAAGAATACGGGCATGATCCCCCTCGAAGCTCTGACCACGCTCAGGGACCGGTTGGCCAAGGCGAATTTCGCGGTCAAGGAGTGGAACCTCGGCGGCGAGGGCGACGAGAGCAAGCGACCCGACCCCGAGGAAGGCACCCAACCGATTTACGTCTTTCTGCCCCCGGCCGAGACCCCGAAGATGAACCCGTTCATGCGCGGGCCGGATATGAAGAGTTTCGGCGAACCGGAACTGGCCAAGGTGCGCGAAGCCCTGCAAGATAACGGGCGGGCCTTATTCCTCTGCTATTACTCCTACGGGCCGATGCCGGAATACGGATATCAGCCTTTCCTGGAGAACGAATGGGGGATCAAAGTCGATTTTGCCTATCGCGTTCTGCAGGGGGTTATCGACAACACAAGTCCCAACCGTTACGGCGTGAATTTCCAACGCTGGGCCTATCTCCAATTGAACAACTTCACCGACCATCCGATTGGGGCACCGTTCAAAGCCCGCCGCATGTTCCTCCGCGAGGCCTGTCCAGTCCAACCGACGGAGAAACAGCCGGAAGGCGTCCGTGTAGAACCTGTTCTGGTGGTACCGAACAACCCCGACATCTGGGCCGAAAACGATCTTGATCCGATCATCCGGGCCGTTTTATCCGGCGAACGGAACAGCACGTTCACCCGCGGCACGGCGGCCATGTCGCCGCCCTTCCCGGTCATTCTGGCCGTGGAAAAGAAGTCCTCCGCCGCGAAATCCGCCACCGATCAGCCTGCGGCCACGCAACCGGCGGAACCGGTCAGCCGGGCGGTGGTCATGGGTACCGGCCTGTCCATTATCGACGGGTATGTCGATCGGCGTATTTTGGTTTCCCGCGGACAGGAACAGGTGCTCGTATCCGAGCCGGCACCCACCGAGAATCTCGACCTGTTCGTCAACGCTCTTTACTGGTTGGCCAACCGACCCGAACTCATTGCCGCGGGCCCCATCGATATCCCCCTGGTGCCCGCGGTTGAGCCGGAAAAATATACCTGGCTCTGGGTTCTCTGCGTGGGGTGGGCCGGGGTGGTCCTGGTCTTTGGTATTGTCATGATGGTTATTCGCGCGAGGTAGAACCATGAACACCAAGACAACACTGGTCCTGGCTTTGATCGCCGCCGTCGTCGCGGTCTATATTTTCGTCGTGGACAAACCGTGGGAGGCCAAACCCGAGCCTGAGCAGCCTAAAACCACGGCCAAGAACCTGTTCAACCCGCAGCCGGCCGACGTCGATCGCTTTGAGCTGACCCTGCATGGCACTCATGGTGTCTTCGAGAAAGACGAGGACAACCAATGGATCATGCGTCAACCGATCGAATGCCGGGCCAGCAGCTCCGACATTAATCATTTGGTCAGCACCCTGTCGACGGTGATGTTCATGAAAGAGTACGGTCCGAAAGACCAGGACCGGCCAAGCGCGGACGTGACCCGTCTCGACAAGCCCACGGTGCAGGCCAAGCTCTATAAGGACGGCAAGATCCAGGCGGCGATCAAAATCGGCGCCCGTTTGCCTACCGGTAAGGGCAATTACCTCGAGATCGAGGGATCCGACAAGGTTTACGAATCCCAGCGAGAAATGGACATCTACTTCAGTCGAACCATCGAGCAATACCGCGACAAGAGGATTTTCGCCACTAACCTCGGCGACGCACAATCGGTCATTGCCGAGGGGTTGGCCAACTACAACCTCGTTAAAAGCAACGATGATTGGGTAATCGAATCGGAGCCCCGCGGGCAGGCGGACAAAACCGCGGCGAACAGCGTCACCTCGGCGGTCATGAACCTGTATGCTCAAGACTGGAAAGACGACAAGCCGGAATCGCTCAAGCCTTACGGTCTCGATCCGCCCCGCCTGAAAATCACCGTGCGGACGAAACGCACGATTCCCGCCAAGGCCCAGCCCGGCGATCCGAATACCCAACCGGCCGACACGCAGCCCTCGGAGCAGGAACACAAGATCACGCTGCTCGTTGGGGCGCCTATCGATCCCACGAACACGGACAACACCCAATACTTCGCCAAGACGGATGACACCACCTGGGTCTTCTCGATTCCGTCGGAAGCCTACAAGAACATGACCAAGCCGCTCGATGATCTTCGCGACAAGAATCTGGCCGGCACGGTCGAGCCGGGCAAGGCAACGTCGGTCCTGGTGGAAACCCCCGAACACGGCGTTCATCTGGTCAAGGACGGCAGTATCTGGAAATTCAAGGACGGAAACGAGGCCGATCAGGTGGCCGTCTCCGACCTGCTCCGCGCGGTTAAGAACCTCAAGGCGGAAGCATTTGTCTCCGCCAAGGATCTGCTGATCCCCGCCGACTGGGAGCGTCCACGGGCCAAGGTAACCGTGACCCTTCAAGGCGAGCTTAACCCCGTCGTTCTGCTGGTGGGGCCGCCCAGCGCCAGCGGCAAGATGGCTCACGTCCGCAAGGCGGCGGAGCAGGTGATCGCCGCCGTGCGCGAGGAGGACGTCGCTCAATTTCTGGCCTCCCCGCTGGCGTATCGTGACCGTACCGTTTTGCTCTTTCCTTCCGCGCGGGCCTCGACAATGGAAATGACCCGAGCGGATGGAACCAAGCTGGTTTTGAGCAAGGTGGACAACGAGTGGCGAATCGTTGAACCGGTGGAAGCCAAGGCGAATACCGAGGCAGTCACCAATCTGCTGCAGGATCTGGCCATGCTCCGGGCGGAGGGCGTTCTTGCCGGTGCTGGAGAACTGAGCAAGGCCGGCCTGGACCGACCAGCGGTCACCGTTTCCGTGACCGTCCAACCGCCCAAACCGGCCACTCAACCCACGGAAACACAACCGGCCGTTCCGCCGACCGTCTACACCCTTGTGCTGAATCAAAAGGAGGATAAGACTTACGCGGCCCGGCCGGATCAGGCCACCGAGCAAATAGTCTATCGCCTGGATAATAAGGTGTTTGAGGACGCGACTGCGGAAATGCACGACCTGCAGGTGACGCGGTTTGAAACCGATCAGGTCACTGAAATCGGTTTTGCCTCTTCCGATCTGCAAATGGTATTGAGCCGACACGATCAGGAATGGAAGTATCAGACCGACCCGGTTTTGCCCATTGATAAACAAAAAGTCACTGACGCCATCGAGAAGCTCCGTGACCTGCGCACGCATCGTTATGCGGCCTACAAAATCGATGACCCCGCCGCTTACAAGCTCCATGAAAACGTGCGGCGGGTTTCGATCGCCCTGCAGGACGGTACCAAGATGGAGATCGTGCTTTCCAGCGTCGGTCCCGAGAACGACCCGGATAAGAGCCGATACGCCCGTTTTGCCGATTCCGACAAGGTATTTCTCTTGACCGGCGAGCAGGCCCAGGCCTTCGACAAGACCCTGGAGGATTTCGAGAAACGCTAATCGGCCGGGCATGACGCGGATTCTTCACCATGCGGGTTGTAAGACATCCCGCGACGCGAAACGGCCATCGTTATCCTGGAAAGCGAACAGGCGGACCTGATGTCCGAACCAAGCCAATCCGTACGCCTGACCGTTTTTTTTCGAGGCCGCGTTCAGGGGGTGGGGTTTCGTTACACCACCGAACGTATTGCCCGTGCCTTCGCCGTCACCGGTTATGTGCGTAACCTGCCGGATGGGCGGGTGGAAATAGAGGCCGAGGGTGAACCGGCCGAGGTAAAGAGCTTTGTCGGGGAAATTGAAACGAATATGAAACACTACATCCGCGAACGGACCATCCAACAGGGACCGGCCACCGGCCAATTTTCCGGGTTTTCCATCCAGTATTAGATTTGCATTGCGGCATGATTATGATATAATACTCTGTTCTGAAAGTATGTAACTCGTTACAGGGAAGAGATTTACGATGCCAAAGCAGAAAACGCACAAGGGTTTGAAGAAGCGCGTCAAGGTTACCGGGCGCGGCAAGGTTCGTCGGCACAAGGCCGGTAAAGGACATTTGCTCAGTTCCAAGACCGGCAAGCGTCGTCGTCATCTGCGCCAACCGGCCGGCATGATTCCGGCCGAGGAAAAACGCGCCTTGGATGCTCTTTGCCTGTGACCCGGCGATCACGGAACAGGCGTCAAGCGTCCCTTGGGGCGAGATTAGACCGTGAAAAAATGTTAGTTTGCGTCGGCCAGAGTCAATCAACCGAGAGGAACAGCGGCCGGCCTTTTTGAAGGAGAAGATCGATGCCACGGGCAACCTCAGGTGCCGCCAGGGCCGCCAAGAAACGCCGCGTACGCAATCAGACCAGCGGCTATTTCGGCGCCCGTAGTAAACAGTACCGGACAAGTAAATCCGCCGTCACTCGCGCCGGTGTCTTTGCCTACGCCAGTCGTCGGCTCCGCAAGCGTGATTATCGGGCCCTGTGGATCACCCGGATCACGGCGGCCTGCCGGATGCGCGGGATCAGCTATTCGCGTTTCATGAACGGCCTGAAAAAGGCCGCCATCGGCCTCAATCGCAAGATGCTCAGCGAGCTGGCCATCCATGATCCCGTCGCCTTCGATAAGATCGTGGCCCTGGCCGCCAAGTAAATAGGCATACTCACATTTCGCTTTTCCGGCTGAATCGCCCCCCAGCGATTCAGCCTTTTTGTTGTGCGAGCAATTCCTGATACAGTTTTTCGAGTTGCTCGACCATCAGGCGGTGATCGAAACGTCGCAGGCATTCCCCACGGCCGGCCCGGCCGAATTGTTCGCGTTTGGTCGGGTCGGTGGCAAGCTCGGTTATCGCGGCGGCCAAACGGCTGACGTCGTTCAGCGGCACGAGCACACCCGTCCGGCCGGGTATCACCACCTCGCCGGTCCCGTCGATATCGAAAGCGATCACCGGCTTTTCCATCAGTAGAGCCTGGACGGCCGCGCGCGGCAGCCCCTCCCACTGCGAGGCATGAACCAGCATATCCATCCCGACCAGCAACTCGGCCACCCGATCGGGCGGCACCAGGCCCGTCAGATGCACCCTCCGGCAAATACCCGCTTGCTCCAGTCGCCGCTCATAAACGGCGCGCATCGCCCCGTCGCCCACCCATACGAAGAACAGCTTCGGCAGTCGCCGAAGGGCTTCACGCATGGCGGGGATCAGAACCTCATATCCCTTGTTGGTGAACAACCGGGCCACCGTGCCAACCACAATATCATCCGGATTCACCCCCCATTGCCGACGGACGGCGGCTCGATCATCACGCGACGGCTGATACCAGTCCGTACGCATACCCGAATAAACGGTAACGAATTTCTCGGCCTCCGCTATGCCCGCGGCCACCGACTGTTGGGCCATGGCCTCGGCCACGCCGATAAGCTTGACGGTGAACTTCGCGCAATAACGCTCCAAGGCGGCGTAAAAACGACGGACGTAAAAAGGTTGCGTGCGATTAAAACTCATGCCGTGAATGGTATGCACGATGACCGGAACGCCCGCGTCCCGGGCGGCCAAACGCCCCAGGATACCGGCCTTGCTGCTATGCGTATGCACGATTTGCGGATTTAGTTCCCTGATAACGTGAGTCATATCCCGCCGGCCCCTCCAATCCGCGAACGGACGCAGCGCCCGGTGCAGGCTTGGAACCACGATCAAGCGGTATGAACTTTGACCTGCCTCGGCCAGCAGACTGCCTTCCGGCCCGGCATCGGGGCCGGTCAGCAAAGAGACCTCGTGACCGCGTTCGGCCAAACCGGCACAGGTCAGCAGCGTATTTTCCTGTGCGCCGCCCACGATCAGCCGAGTGATGATATGACAAATTTTCATGAGGGCGAATCCACCCCCGAGGCGTTTGCGGTATCACCCATCCGATCCACCTCAGTATCCTGGGCGGCGGCCGCGCCTTTCAAGAGAGCCGGCGGATAACAAACCCATTGCAGGCATAAACCACGAGCCGGAGCCGTCGGACCGGCATGGGAACGGTCGCAAGTGGCCAGTATTTCACCCACTCTCTCGACCGGCCAATGCCCTCGCCCCACCTCGATCAGCGTGCCGACCATGTTGCGCACCTGGTGATACAAAAAGCCCGTCCCTTCTACATCGATACGAATTTCGTTGTACCAGGTCGAAACCTCGGCCCGCAGAACGGTACGAATCGTGTTTTCACGCGGCGACCCCTTGGAGGCGAAGGCGGCGAAATCGTGCTCGCCGACGAAATATGTGGCGCCGGCGCGCATGCGCTCCACGTCAAGCTGATTCCAGAAATGATAAACGAATCGCTGCCGATGCTGCTCCACCGGTCGATGGGATCCGTGAAAAATTACATAACGATACAGTTTGGAAATCGCGTCGCGGGTAGCCCGGAATTCGAGGGCAACCTCGTCCGCGGAGATAATCGAGATATCCTTCGGCAAGCGGCTACCGATGGCATGTTGTAATTTCCCGCACGGCATGGGGCTGGTCGTCAGGAAATTAGCCACCTGACCGGCCGCATGGACCCCCGCATCGGTTCGGCCCGCTCCGATGATCGTCACCTGGTGCCGGGCAACCCGGCGGGCGGCCTGTTCGACCATTTCCTGGACCGTTCGCCAACCCGGCTGTTTCTGCCAGCCGTGGTACTCCGTACCATCATAAGCCACCACTAAACGGATATTTCGTAACATGCGGGGATTGTATGGGCCGATCGGCTC
>CAZXSA010000132.1:0-4491 GCA_964642815.1 uncultured Planctomycetales bacterium
TGATCACCGGAATACGCGACTGCTCGACCACCGCCCGGATCAGCGATTCGCCGCCGCGCGGTATCACCAGGTCGATGTTTTCCTCCTGGTGTAAAAGGAGGGGCACCAACTGACGGTCGGTGGTGTTGACGATCTGTACGGCCGCCCCCGGCAGGCCGCATTGTCGCAGCGCGCCGGCGATGACCTCGGCGATGGCCATGTTCGAGTGAAACGACTCCTTGCCGCCCCGCAGGATGCAGGCGTTGCCGCTTTTAAGACAGAGCGCGGCCGCGTCGGAGGTGACGTTCGGCCGGGCCTCGTAAATGATGGCCACCACCCCGATGGGCACACGCCGCTTCTCGATGCGCAGACCGTTCGGCCGCACCCAGCCGGAAATAATCTCGCCTACCGGATCGGGCTGCTCGGCCACCTCGCGCACTGCCTTGGCCATCTTGGCGATGCGCCCCGCATCCAGGCGCAGGCGATCGAGCATGGCGGTTGTGAGCTTGTTCTCCTCGGCGGCGGTCAAATCCTTGGCGTTAGCCGCGATGATGGCTTGCGCTTCCCGGCCGAGGGCATCCGCGATGGCCAGCAGGGCGTCGTAGCGCTGCCGGCCGGAGGTCAAGGCCAGCAAGCGCCCGGCCTTGCGGGCGCCGACGGCCAACGATTCGGCGTAACTTTCGAGACTCTGGCTCATGCCAGAAATTATAACCCTTCGACGCGAAAAGCACACCGTTGGATGTCTTATGCGACCGGGTCGAATGGGCCGGGTGCCCGGCTTCTCGGCATTGTGTTGGAGGGAAAACAGTTATATTCAGGAGGGAAAATCCGGAGACAAGGAGGTGGAAGGGGAGGCTCATGCCTCTTCGCTGACGCGAGTGAGATAGGGCGGGTTATTGCTCGCCGCGATGGAGAGTGACCGTGACAAGGTACGCAGGTCACTTATCGAAAGGCGGTCGCGATGAGCGGCATACAAAGCCCGCTGGTATGCACTATCAGAACCGCAAGCCGTTTACCCGCCGTGGCGGGGGAGCGCGGGGCCCTGGCAGGATAATTTTTTGGTTCTTGTTACGTCATACGACATCGTCCTGTCGTCCGCCCAAGGCGGACTCCAGGTTCTGATTGCATGGTTGCTAAACACGTACCGGGCAATAGCCGCCCTGCGTCTGAACGGTCGCGAACATTCGCTCCGCCGTGTCTGGCTAGCGCGAACATGCCGGCGCTATCGGCCATCAAGGGGTCGGCACGGCCGTCGGGGTGGTCGAGGACTTGCGCACAATGCGGAGTTCGACCGTTTCCGGAACCTGGCGGGTGATGATGGCATCCTCGAAGCCCGGGGGAAACCTTACGAGTACCGGCTTGTCCAGCCAGGGTCCTTCATTGGCCGTGTCCGGGGGCAGATCCTCATAGTCGATCGAGATGAAAGCGTCCATATCCTCCGCCCGTAACTTTCCGTCCTTGGGGGATGGCAGGGTTACATCCACGGTCTGAGTCCGATAGGACTTGGTCTCATCCTTATATTCGATTCGGTATTCGTCGGCGAAATCCGGCACGATCAGCTCTTTCAGCGGACGAATCACATACCTGACGGACACGGTTTCCCTTCGCAAGCGCGCACTGACCCGAACCTGATCGGGGATAAACGTGGCCCGGATGCCCGGCCAGTTGGCCCGGACCGGAACATTGAAACTGAACGTCTCCCCCTCCTGGACGGTTCCCCGCTGCTGTTCCTGTCGGATGTTGTCTTCAATGAACAGGATCAGGTTTCGCGGCAGCGCGGCCTGGGTCGAGGCGCTTTCCAGCACGCGGGCGGTTACCTGCTTGGGCTCCACCACGGGATCCACGAACAGAGTCTTAAAAATCCCCCCATCCAATTCGATGTCCAAGACCTCATCCTGGTAACGGTCCAGATCCACGTCCACCACCGTCGGGGTCACCCCGTGCAAAGTCAGTCCCCGACTGCGCAGTTGCGGATGATCCTTGAGCATATCCATCAGGTTGACCGGCGCGCGCCCCAGCCGCAATGGGCCGGGCATGGCCGCCTTCAGCTCGAACGCGCGGTTTTCGCTTTCCCGAGTGAATCGCTGAAGTTCCGCCTTTGGCCCGCTCAGGCGCAGCTCGACCCGCATGACATCGCGCGGATCGGTGGGCTTGTCCGCTATCCAGACCACGTGAGCAGTATCCGCGTCGGCCGGCGGCGCGATCCGGATATTGATGCCGCTGAATTCCCGAACCTCGTATCCGCTCCGGTCGGCATACGCCCAGATCAATACGGTCATGGCGACCGTGGATAGAATGAGTCGCAGTTGCGTTTTCATGACACCGATACTCCGCTGCCTTCCTTGGAGCGGTCTGCCGTGCGCTTCGGATCAGCGGACGGTTCTGCTTTCTCCTCCGTCGAGAGGATCACCGAAACCGGTTCCGTGTCCGGTTCGGCCGCGCCGCGGAACCGGGCCAGATGACGACGTAACAGGCGATACAGGTTATCCGGGGGAATGTGCCGCAACAGTCGCCCGTGGTCGGCAATGCTGACGATGCCGGTCTCCTCGCTGACCACTACCACCAGGGCGTCGGAGTCCAGGCTCAGCCCGATGGCCGCCCGGTGCCGGCTGCCCAGCGAGGGGTCCAGCCCCTCGGCTTCGGCCATCGGAAACGGGCAACCGGCCGCCGCGACCCGCCCGTGCTGAATAATGACGCCCATGTCGTGCAAGGCCGAGCCCGGCCAGAAGATCGTGTTGAGCAATTCCGGCGTCAGCCGCGCGTCCAGCTTGACCCCCTGGTCCGTCAGCCCCCCCAGCCCCACCTCGCGTTCGATGGCGATCAGGGCCCCGATCTTGTTCTTGGCCAACTGCCGGCAGGCCGCCGCCACCGGTCGGGCAATGTGGTCGATGTCCGACTTGCTTCCCCGGCGCCAACTGGTACCCCCGATCCGCATCAACCCCCGGCGCAACTCCGGCTGAAACACAACCAGCGTGGTCAATAAAACCGTCCAGACGAAGGGCTCATACAGGTCTTTGATACGTTCGAGTCCGAACCGGTCGGCCAGCAAGCGCACCACCAGAAAACCACCCACCAGCAGGATAATCAACCCCTGCAGAAGGTTGGCTCCGCGCGTGCCGTGCAGAAAACGCAGCACCGCATACACCACCAGGCCGATCATCAGCATCTCGACCACGATCGTCCAAGGCGGATACGCTTCCGAGTAAAGCAGGTTACTCAGATAATCTAACAGACCCTGAACCATACACCCTTCACTTCAGACTTGTCCTTCCCGTGGAGTCCCTGTCGGCATGGCTCAGTATACCGTATCGAGACGCCGGCCGCCAGAACGATATGAAGCCAATCCGCCGGGCATTGTTCCGGTCGTTAAATCCTATAAAATGGTCCGAACCAAACCGGAGTTGGAGGAGTATTTACGATATGGATCGTTACGTTGCCCGATACAATGTGGAAGCCGGCTGCTGGGAGGTGTTCGACACGCTGACCCAGACCGCCGTCGAATCGTTTTCCTGCCGACACGATGAAGAACTCCGTCATTACGCGGAGCACCGGGCCCTGGCTCACGCCTTTCGTATGAATCAGCCACAGGTTCCCTCCTCCGCCGAGCCGTCCAGTAACGAATAAATCCCAAAAGGGAAACGAGCCCCCCCGCCAACCCACCGGGCGTGGAGCGGACCGCTAACGGGAGGCGGTGGCCACGGCCTGGATGAACAGGTATACTTTTCGCCGGTTTGAGATTGTAAAGAAGGGATACAACCCATGCGCGTGTTGATTACCGGATCGAGTGGGCAGATCGGGACGAATCTGGCCTTGAAACTGCTGGCCCGGGGCGAGCAGGTGGTGGGGATCGATGTTCGCCCGAACCCGTGGACAAATAAGATCGATACCCTGATTAAGAATCTGCTGACCATGAAGGAGGAGGATTGGCCGGCCGGTCACTTCGACGTGATCGTGCATCTGGCCGCCCACGCCAAGGTATTTGAGCTCGTCGAGCACCCCGACCGGGCCCTGGAGAATGTCACGGACTGTTTCCGGGTCCTGGAATTCGCCCGCCGCCATCGGACCCCGTTTATCTTCGGCAGCTCGCGGGAGGTCTATGGGGACATTCACCGCCACGTCACCGAGGAGGCCGAGGCGGACTTCGTGGTCGCCGAGAGCCCGTACTCGGCCAGCAAGATCGCCGGCGAGGCCTTCATCTATTCCTACGCCGAGTGTTACAACCTGCCCTATCTGGTCTTCCGGTTCAGCAACGTGTACGGGCGGTACGACAACGACATCCAACGGATGGAGCGGGTATTGCCGCTGTTCATCTTCAAGATCGCCCGCGACGAGCCGATTACGGTTTACGGCCGGGAAAAGGTGTTCGATTTCACCTACGTGGATGACTGTATCGACGGCATCCTGCGGGGTATCGATTCCCTGGCGTCGGGCCGGGTGGTCAATCAGACGATCAATCTGGCCTATGGGCAGGGCAGTACGCTGGTCGACGCGGTGAACATCATTTCGCTGGCC
>CAZXSA010000132.1:4591-14134 GCA_964642815.1 uncultured Planctomycetales bacterium
GCGGGCTACAGGGTCGGCAGCTCGTAACCCTTGCGGGCCTCGCGGCCGAGCATGTTATTCGCCAGAGGATCGCCGATAATCCGTTCCCGATCGGCATCCCAGACAAGTTTACGATCCACCCGATAGGCGATGTTGGCCAGCTCGCATAAGGTCGTGCTGTAATGGCCGTCCTCGATGTCCGGCCGCGGTTTCTTGCGGTCTTTCACGCATTGGATGAACTCCCGGATATGGGCGAAGAACATTTCCAGGTCCCAGTCCACGCCTTTCGGCGGCGTCCAGTTGGGCGGGTTCTTGATGCTTTCGCCTTCGGAGAAAACCTGCCAGCTATAGCGGTCGATGACCAGCGTGCCGCCGGTGCCGTAGAAGGCAATGCCGTGCGAATTGCTGAATGAGAAGCGGTTCTCCATCGGATGGGCGTTGTCGTTGCGGTTTTCCCACAGGCAGAGGAAATCCTCGAACTGGAACGCGGAGGTCTGGGTATCGGGCGTCTCGAAATTGTCGTCGATGGTCCACTTGCCGCCGGAGGAGCTGATGGTTCGCGGGGCCTTGACGCCCATATACCAGCGCACGACGTCGAGCATGTGTACACCCCAGTCGGCCTGCTTACCATTGGCGTAATCCCAAAAGTGACGCCACGATCCGTGGAAGCGGTTGGGGTTGAATGCGCGCAACGGAGCGGGGCCGAGCCAGCGATCGTAATCCACGTGGGCGGGGGCCGGCCCGTCCGGTGGGTTACCGACACTGTTGCGATGCTGGCACATCCAGGCGCGAACAAAGGCGATCTTGCCCAGTTGGCCGGTGTCGAGGAATTGCTTGGCTTCGAGAAAGTGCGTGCCCACCCGCTGCTGCAGGCCGACCATGACGACGCGATTATATTTTCGGGTGGCCTCGACCATGACCCGACCTTCGCGGACGTTTTGCGAGATCGGTTTCTGCACGAAAACGTCCTTGCCGGCCATGCAGGCGTGGATGGTCGGCAGGGCGTGCCAGTGGTCGGGGGTGCCGACGGCCACGGCGTCGATGTCCTTGCGTTCGAGCAGCTCGCGGTAATCGCGGTACAGGTCGGGCTTGGCGTCCTGGCCGACCTTCGGGAAGGTCGAGACGGTCTGGGCCGATTGGCGATCGTCCACGTCGGCGATAGCCGCACAGTATGCCCCGTGCATGATCAGCCAGCGGGCGTTTTCGCTGCCCATCCCGCCGGAGCCGATCAGGGCGAAACGCAACTGTTCGTTGGCCCCCGCCTTGGCGGGTTTTGTCTGAAGCGCCCCGGCCACGACGGCCGCGGTCAAACCGGAACGATGCAAAAACTTTCTGCGTGTGATCGATTTTGCCATGCTAAGAGCTTCCTTATTTTCATGCGATCGAACGACGTTTTCCACATACCCTTGCCTGGCCGTGTTCGGATATTGTATCGTAAATCCGCCTTCCTTGCGCTTGCCTGCTTGATGCGCCGAGCGAGATGGAGAGAGGGCGACGCGGAGAGGAGGGGGGTAAAGAATCCTGTTTCGGCCGTTACATGGGTTTTATGCCCCGATGAATTATTCAGGTCGCCCGGGCCCCAGGCCGAAACTGTCCGCGTCCTCGCGCAGGTCGCGCAGGGCCCGGTCGACAATCCGACGAATCTGTTTCTCGGCCTCTTCGACGTTCTGCCGCTCGGGCGGCAGGGCCATCCAACAGAACTGGATCGCCTGGCGAATCTGTTGATCGACCTGCTGCGGACTGAAAAAGGCCCGCATTCCCTTCCTGGCGTTGGGATCTTTGGGATCGAATTCTTCCATCATGATGGGCAGCCTCCAAACCTGGTTACATTATTTATAGTCGGGTGGAACCACATATGGTGCAGTGATCTTTGTTTAACCTGTTGTTGGTACCTTCGTGACCACCCAAACCGGTTACGGTCGCGTTTATTTCTTCAATCCGGTTGTGTCCACTTCTAATCTTCGATTCTCCCGGAGCAGGTCTTCCCAGGTCAGGGACGTGTTCCTCGTGGCGGCCTCCCGGCCCAGGATGACGGTAAGGTTGGCGTTGACCGAAGGTTCGAGCGTCGGGTTGTCGTACACGCCGTTGATAATGCTTTTGTGGAAAGTTTCTATGTTGCGCATGGCGCCCCGCGGGTAAAGATCCTCCACCGGTCCGCCCTCGAAGGGCTTGGCGCCGCCATGAATCTTGACCTGTCCGGAATAGCCGGCTTCGAGATAACCGGTCTGGCCGAACGCGGCGCATTCGCATTTGAAGTAGTGGTGGTTCTTGAGGTGCTCGCCCCAATGGTTAAGGACCAGGCCGTTCTTGAACTCGTAGGTCAGCGAGTAGACGTCATGAGAATCGCTATGGGGTTCGTTACGCACGAGGCGGGAGCAGCCCATAACCCGGACCGGCTTGTCCCCGGCGATCCATAAGGCCACATCAATGGCGTGAATACCCGCGTTGACCAGATAGCCGCCGCCGAGGGCGTCGTCGTTCACCCAGATCAGTTGACGCAGGCGGCTTTCAATGGTGTCGGTCCGCGGCGGGTCGAGAAAACCCTCGTCGGTATAGATACTGCCGAGCATTCCGACCTTTCCGATGTCGCCGCGGCGCACCCGCTTGATGCCCTCGATGAATAAAGGATCGGTGCGGGTCTGAAAATCGACCAGAAAGACCTTGTGGTTCGCGCCGGCCTTTTTGCCCGCCTCCAACACGGCCAGGCATCCGGGCGCGTCGCAGGCCACGGGCTTGGCCATGAACACGTGGCAACCTTTCTCGACCGCGGCTCGGACATGTTCGGGGAAACAATAGGGCGGAGTTTCGAGAAACACGGCATCGACGCCACGGTCAAGAAGCCGCCGGTAGCCATGCAAGCCGCTATAACACCGGTCCGGGGGAACCGACAACGCCTCTCCGGCTTCCCGGGCAACTTCCGGGAAGTAGTCCGCCACGTCGGTAATCCGATAGCCGCCGTGTTTTTGCAGCATGTCCGCGATCAAGCGGCCGCGCTGGCCGAGACCGATGATGCCCGCCGTTATCCTGGAGTTGGCCTCCGAGCCGAACGCCGTGCGTTTCGCCATGATCGAAAAGGCCGCCGCCGTACCGAGAAACCCACGCCGTGAAACGCCTGTTTTTTCGCGATTTGCTTTCATCCTTGCTTTCCTTTTCATCATGCGCGTCGATTCGTGGGTGTGGCCACGCGCTTGCTGCTCATTTCGCGGGACCGTCCCGGCGCGCCGATATTCCATAGATCATGCACGAATCACCGGATCGCAACATACCCCCTGATCCCGGCCTATTCAAGGCCGGCGACGAGGTGGTCGTACGGGATTGGGTTACGAATCCCGCGGGGAAACTCGCGAGCGTTCCCCGCTGTTGCCCGGTGAACAATGACGCGCACGGGCGCCGCCGATACCTTGCCTTGTCAGAATTCACGTCCTTAACAGGCTCCAATAGCGGGCAACATCCATGATCTTGCTCGCATAAATGTTTACCAGATCGATTTTTCCGGCAGCGGGCTGTTCATCCGACGTTGCGTGCCCTCGGGTCTGTGCCGAAAGGGACGCACTGTGTCGGAATCGGGTCATGCATGGATCGGGGCCAAGTGTTCGCGACATTGCCCTGCGAGGCGAAGGGCGGGAGCTTCCAAGCCTATATCGGCCCTCTCGACTCAAGGGTAACCGGCTTTGCTGGTCTTCGTCAATTTGGAGACTAAGATTGGAATGAGCCTTCGTTGAAGGCGCGGGCTAAAGAGAAGAGAGGGTATTGTCGGCTTTCATGTTCGGGCCGTATTCCCTTCGATCTTCATGGCAAATCGTTTGCTACCGCACTCTGTCGTATTCCCATTGGCGCTCGAGACTGGGGCGCCAGGAAGACAGCAACGTGCATGATCGGGCTTCAGGCATTGAAGGAGAGAATGAAATGCAGCGAAAACATCATCTATTGATCGTTGCCGGGATGGCGTGTGCGATCCTGGCGGGTATTGCCCGGGCTCAGACGTATGATTGGATTAACACGTCGGGAGGTACATACAGCACCGCCGCGAACTGGTCGCCGGCCGGCCCACCGCCGGCGGGTGGCACGGCGCGCTTCGCCTTGGCTAACACGTATAACGTCACCTTCAGTGCCTCGGCCACGGTCAACATTCTGACAATGACGCAGGGCGATGTGACCTTGTTCTTGAACGGCTTTACCTATCAACCGACCAATACCGTGAACAACGGCATGGGCTCCACCGGCCTGACCTCGTCCTTGCGCATCACGAACGGTACGTTCCTGCCCGGTAACTTCATTGTGGGGGGCAATACCGGATCGACCAGCCACCTCATTCTGGACGCCGGTTCGGCCACCACGGTCGGCGCGGGGGTTTTCTATATCGGAACCTCGGGCACCGGTAATCTTAGCGTGCGCACCGGCGCGACCCTCTCCACTTCCTCCAACACCGGCCTGGGACTCAATGCCTCCGGCGTGGGCACGGCCACCGTCACCGGCGCAGGCTCCACCTGGAATGTCGGCAGCATACTCCGTGTCGGCAGCTCGGGAAACGGCGCATTGAATGTATTGAACGGCGGCGTCGTCACCGCCAACGCGCTGGAAGTGGGCGAAAACTTCAACAGTGTCGGCGTGCTCTCGCTGAATGGGGCCAACGCAACCTTCACCACCAACGGCACGGCCAACATCGGGGGGTCGTCCGCGCTCTTCCCCGCCTCCTCCGCGACGTTGAACATCGGACCAGGCGCGACGATGAACCTCAATGGTACGACCAACCTTCGCACCAGCGCGACGGTGAACATGACGGGCGGCACGCTCAACCTCAATACGCTCAACGTTACGCCGGGGGCCGCCGTCAACTGGTCCGCCGGCAAGATGAATTTTGCCAATGCATCCAGCATCACCGGACCGGTGCTTGATTTGCTCTTGGCGGGAACGCACGCGTTGGGCACGAATCGCACGCTTTCGGCCGCGGGCGGGACCATGAACCTCGACACGGCCCTGGCCGTCAACGGTGGCACGATCAACGTGCCCAACCTTGACGTGAATGCCCCGCTGAGCATCGGCGCGTTCGGTAAGGTTACCGCCGGCGACTCGGTGACGCTAGGAGCGGGCCAGAGCGTCCAGATCGAAAACTTCGGAACCCTGGGGGCGACGAACGTCATTGTCAACAATGGCGGAACACTCGAACTGAAGGGGGGGCAGGCGACCGTCACCGGTTTCGTCGCCAATAATTTCGGTGTCGTGCAGGGGACCGGCCGGTTCGCGGGAGGGCTGAACAACGGCACCGGCGGCACGATCCGGGCTCGCGCCGGCGACCATCTCATCATCGATCAGATCGGGCCGACCAATCCGGGGCGTATCGAGCTTTCCGGCGGCACGATCGAGTACACCAAAGCCTTGTCGAACCTCGCCAACGGCTTCATCTCGGGCCGCGGAGAGTTTCGTGGTGGTACATCCAACCCGGGCAGCTATGGCTTGAGCAACCTGGGCGTGGTCGCCTTCAGTGGCGGTACGACGGATGTCTATGGGGACGTGCAGAACTCCGGTGCCGGCCTCATCATTGCCTCCGGCGGCGGTACCGTGACCTTCTATGACGATGTGACGCATAACGGGGCGGAGATTCGCACCAACGCCGGCAGCCGAACCGTTTTCTTCGGCGGCCTGACCGGAGCGGGTCCGTTCACCGGCACGGGTGTCGTCGAGATCAACGGCGATCTGAAGCCCGGGAACAGCCCGGGGATTCTCGCCTTTGGCGGAGATGTCGAGTTGGGCTCCTCGGCGGCATTTGCTATCGAGATCGGAGGAACGACGCCCGGCGCGCAATATGATCGCATTGATGTCGCCGGACGGTTATCGCTCGGCGGCACGCTGAACGTTTCGCTCCTTGGCGGCTTTATGCCCACGTTGGGCGATTCGTTCGATGTGATGAACTGGGGTGCCCTCAGCGATACGTTCGCCCACATCAATCTGCCGTCGCTTGTCGGGCCGATGGATTGGGACGTCTCCAACCTCTACACCACCGGTACGCTCAACGTCGTGCCTGAGCCGGCCACACTTACGCCGATGGTTCTGGCTTGGGTCTGCTTATTGAGCGGCAACCGTCGTCGCCGGTTGCCAAGGTGAGGATGTCCCTTTCTTGCCCGCCACGGGCCCGCCACGGGCGGGTAAACTGCTTCGGGCTGGCGAAGTTGTCCCTCGCTCGCCCGCCACGGCCCGCCCAGGCGAGGCAGGCGGGTAAACTGCTTCGGGCTGGTAGCGCTGTTGATCGCGCCGAGTAAATCCTTCGCATACCGCATAAGCGGGGCTTTCAATCACCTCCGCAGCGCAGAGGGCGGATGTAAATATCCTTGAACCGAACCTTCATGGGACCGCCGGCGTGTAACTGCAAGGCGATACGGCCGGCAGGATCGAACGGGTAATCGCGGACATCGCTGATCAGCACGTCGTTCAAACGCACGATCGCACTGCGCCCCACAACCTTGATATACAGATCGTTCCATTCGTGCCATTTGTGAGCCTTCTGCATTTCGTCGGTGATCTGGTCCCGATTGACCCACTTACCCACGGTGGCGTCGTAAATGCCGCCGGTCCATTGTTTGGGGATGGCGAACTCGGCCTGCGCGCCCCGGATATGCACGCGCTGCAGGTAGGGCAGGGACGCGATGGTTTTTCCCGTCTTGGGGTCCTTGAGTTCGTTAGCCTCCTCCGGAAGGTCGAAGGCCACGATGTCGGGGTTAAGAACCTGGGGCGGGAACGAGCTGCGGAAAAAGACGCCGCTGTTGCCCAACTCGGAATCGAAGATCATCTTGAGTTTGATCTCGAAATCGGCGAATTTTTCGTCGGTGGTCAGGTAGGAATATTGCGACGGTTCGACCAGCTCGCCGACGATAGCGCCGTCCTCGACCCGCCAGGCGCGGGGGGTGCCGTGTTCATGCCAGCCGTCAAGGGTCTTGCCGTCGAATAGCGGCTTCCATCCGTCCGTCGACTGGCAGCCGGCCGCCAGAATGAGACCGAGTAAAACGCCACCGGCCAGGGCCAACCGGCCGCCACGAAGCGAATCCACGAACGAGCCACGCATGGTAGTACCTCCTCAAAAACCAAAGCAGGATTATTGGACGTTAGCATAAGGGATGCACCGGCCTTTCGGCAACTGAAATTTATTCAGTCTCCTGATGGTACCGGCGGTGTGTTTGCCGGTGGATAACCGATAAACTACTATGAACTTAGGGGATGAGCCGGACACGGTTCGGAGTCTACATGAGTCATCGTTTTACTGAAACATTGGACCGGCGCGTGCTGGTCTTTGACGGGGCGATGGGCACCAGCGTACATGCCTTGGATTTGCCTCTTTCCGATTTCCAGGGTCTGGAAAACTGCACGGAAATTCTCACCCTGACGCGGCCGGACGCGATTCGCGACATCCATACCCGTTTTCTTGAGGTGGGCTGCGACGCGGTGGAGACGAACACATTCGGGGCCAACAAACTGGTGATGGCCGAGTTCGGGCTGGCCGAACGGGTTCGGGAACTGAACCGCCGGGCGGCGGAGATCGCCCGCGAGGCCTGCGAAAAATTCGATTCGCCCGATCATCCGCGATTCGTGATCGGCTCGGCCGGGCCGGGAACAAAACTTGTCTCCCTACGGCAGACGACTTTCGATGCCCTGGCCGCCAGCTATGCCGAGCAGATGCGCGGGCTGTTGGACGGCGGGGTCGATGCCTTGTTGATCGAAACCTGTCAGGACATTTTGCAGGCCAAGGCGGCGATCGCCGGGGCGGAAACCGCCTTTGCCGAGGCTGGACGCCGCATACCTCTGATGGTCCAGGTCACGTTGGAGACCACGGGCAAGATGCTGGTGGGAACCGATATCGCCGCCGCGCTGGTTGCGTTGGAGGCTTACCCGCAGATCGAGGTGATCGGTCTGAACTGTGCCACCGGCCCGGACCAGATGAGCGAGCATTTGCTTTATCTGGCCGAGCATTGCACGCGAAAAATCAGCGTCATGCCCAACGCGGGGTTGCCGGAAGTGGTCGGCGGACAGACCCGTTATCCGCTGGACCCCGACGGCTTGGCCCGGTGGCTGTCGGAATTCGTCGAGCAAGCGGGGGTGAATATCGTCGGCGGCTGCTGCGGCACGACGCCGGCGCACATGGCCCGGGTTATTCAAGTGATCGGTCGCCGCCCGCCGGTGCCGCGCCAACCCAGCACCGAGGCAAGTGTTTGCTCGCTCTATCAGGCCACCCCGATCCGTCAGGACAACAGCTTCCTGATCGTCGGCGAGCGGACCAACGCCAACGGTTCGAAAAAGTTTCGCGAGCTACTGGCCGCCGAGGATATCGACGGCATGGTGCGCATGGCCAAGGAACAGGTACGCGCCGGCTGCCACATGCTCGATGTTTGCGTCGCTTACGTGGGGCGGGACGAGCGGGCGGACATGGAAAGGCTGATGAGCCGTTTCGCCACGGAAGTGACCGTCCCGCTGATGATCGATTCGACCGAGACGGCGGTGATCGAATCCGCCCTCAAGCTGGCCGGCGGCAAGTGCATCGTCAACAGCATCAATCTGGAGGACGGCGAAAAGCGTTGCGAGGAAGTTCTACCGCTTTGCCGCAAGTATGGGGCGGCGGTCGTCGCTTTGACCATCGACGAGGAAGGGATGGCCAAGACTTGCGAGCGCAAGGTGGCCGTCGCGGAAAGGTTGTATCGGCTGGCCACGGAAAAATACGGACTGGCCGGCGGCGATCTGCTTTTTGATCCGCTGACGTTCACCATCGGCACGGGCAAGGAGGACGATCGCCGATTGGGTTTGGAGACACTGCAGGCCATCCGCGAAATCAAGCAACGATTCCCCGCGAGTCATATCATCCTCGGAGTGAGTAATATCAGTTTCGGACTCAAGCCGGCCGTCCGCCACGTGCTGAACAGCGTGTTTCTGCATTACGCCCGCGAGGCGGGGCTGGACGCGGCCATCGTTCACGCGGCGGGCATCGAGCCGCTCTACCGGATCGACGAAAAGTTGCGCGAGATCGCCCGCAAGCTGATTTTCGACGAGCGGGGCGACGGATATGATCCCCTGACCGACCTGCTGCGACAGTTTACCGAGGAGACCGAGGGCGAAGAAGCGGCCGCCCCGCGGCACGGGACGGTCGAGGAGCGGCTCCGCCAGCGAATCATCGACGGCGACCGGGCCGGCCTGGAGGACGATCTGGCCGAGGCCATGAAAAAACACGCGCCGCTGGCCATCATTAACGATATTCTGTTAGCGGGCATGAAAGTGGTCGGCGATCTGTTCGGCTCCGGCGAGATGCAACTGCCTTTCGTGCTGCAATCGGCCGAGACGATGAAGGCGGCCGTCGCCTGCCTCGAACCGCACATGGAAAAAACGCACGATCGCGGCAAAGGCTCGATGGTCCTGGCCACGGTCAAGGGCGACGTGCACGACATCGGCAAGAACCTCGTCGATATCCTGCTGACCAATAACGGCTATACGGTGCATAACCTGGGAATCCGTCAGCCGATCAACAACATCGTCGACGCCTGGCAGGCGCATCAGGCCGACGCGATCGGGTTATCCGGCCTGCTGGTC
>CAZXSA010000133.1:0-13933 GCA_964642815.1 uncultured Planctomycetales bacterium
GCGAGCTTTATCGGACCAAGCTTCATCAGCAACGCTACACACCCAAAATGGCCGAATCCGGACACAGCGGCGGGCATCTGGGTTGGGCTGACCGGGCGTTCGTGGCCGAATGGCTTGCCCCCATCTTTTGTACCCAGATCAAGCAGATGGCCGACCAACGCAATATTCCCAAGAATAGCCCGGAAATCCAGCCGCCCCGCCCCAGAAGACAAACCGGTGGGAATTCGGCCCCGAATCCTTCCTCGCCATGAGCCTTGGGCCGTTATCATCCGCCGTTCCGGCCCGCGACACGATATAACCAGAAATTGTTATTGGAGAAAAGGCCGGGCAGCCGTATAATAATAAGATTGTTGGCATCTAGGCGGATGGATGGCATGAACACCGGTAATCCGGAAACCTCGGTCGGCAGGATTCTTGTATATCAGCCCGGCGGCACCGGCTGCGAGCCGTTGATCGACGCGCTGCGGCAGGTGGCCGATATCCATCTGGTAAAGGACAAGCCAGCCGTTCTGTCCGCCTTGAAACGCGAGCATTTCGCCGTTCTCATCACCAGCGACCAACAAATTCTCCAGGAAACGTCCAAGTCCGCCGGGCCGCAGCTCAACGTCGTCCTCGATTCGATCAACCAGGGCGTCTGCCTCGTGGACGACTATGGGCGGATCATCTGGTGTAACGCGAAATTCACCGAATACTCCGGCGAAGTCGGCGAGCGCATCCAGGAACTCTGCCGAGATATTTATCGGAACGCGAACACCGGCTGGCCAACCAGCCACCGGCCGCGATCGATCAGTCTGACCAGCCCCAACGAGCGATGTTTCGACGCCACGGTTACACCGATGGAAGATCCTCTCGGCAACGGGACGCTCCTGGTCGCGGTCGTCACCGACGTGACCCGGGCCCGCCGGCTCCAGCAGAAAATGGACGCGATCGACAGTGCCTGCCGCGAACTGGTCCGACTCGACGGCGGCGAGGCCAACCGCATGGACGTTCGCCAGCGTCTTGATCTGCTGGAAAAGAAGATCATTCAACTGACTCGCGACCTGCTACATTTCGACAATTTCGTGATTCGCCTGCTGAATCGAAAAAACGCGAAACTGGACTTGGTTCTACATGCCGGCCTCCCGATTGAAGCTCAACATGTGGATCTTTACGCATCCACGGAAAATAACGGGATCAGCGGATATGTGGCCGCCACGGGCCGCAGCTACATCTGCGCGGACGCCAGCCAGGATCCGCGGTACGTCATCGGTATCGAAAACGCCCGTTCTTCCCTGACCGTACCGCTGCGTCTGCACGACCAGGTGATCGGTATCTTCAACATTGAAAGCGACAAGACGGCGGCCTTTACCGAGGATGATCGGCAGTTCGCGGAGATTTTCGGGCGGCACATCGCCATTGCCCTGCATATTCTTGACCTGCTCGTGGAGGAGCGGCATGCGACCACCGGGCGGCTGGCCGACAACGTGTCCAGCGAGATCGCCGGGCCGCTGGGTGAGATCCTGGCCGACGCCAGTTCGCTGATGGAGGACTATATCGGGCACGACGACCTGCGGCTCCGGCTCCAGGGCATCGCCGACAACGTGGTGAAAATCAGAGAATGCATCAAGCAGGTTACCCGCCCGGTCGGCGGTATTCTCGGCGGCAAGCCGACCGAAATGCAGATCGACCCGCTGCTCCGCGATAAAAGCGTGCTGGTCGTCGACGACGAGGAGATTATCCGGCAGACGGTGCATGACGTGCTGAGCCAGTTTGGCTGCCGGGTGGAACTCGCCCGGGAGGGCGGCGAAGCCCTGGCCATGATTCAGCAGCGGCCTTACGATCTGGTGATCAGCGATATTCGCATGCCCGGCCTCGATGGATACAGCATTTTCGCCATGGTCAAGAAAGTGCGACCGGCTTGCCCGGTGATTTTCATGACCGGCTTCGGCTACGACCCCACTCACTCCATCGTCCGGGCCACGCCCGAGGGCCTGGCTGCCGTCCTCTACAAACCCTTCAAAGTCAACGAACTGCTGGTTAGCGTCCGCAACGCGGTTAATGTCTGAGAAAGCGGTCAGTATTCAGTAGTCAACAGTCAGTAGTCAGCAGTCAAAGCTATCCGGCAAGGCAGAGTCGAGCAGTTCCCGATTAACCGGTATAGATCATGCTCTTTCAGCCACCGAGAGAAGTTAAAAGATTTCCCTATCGCGAACAAACACGCCCGGCTGGACTCGAACCAGCGACCGCGGGATTAGAAATCCCGTGCTCTATCCAACTGAGCTACGGGCGTATCAAAGCGTTCCGATAGATAAAACCACCATCCCGGTAAGAACACAACCGCAAGGTTGGTACATCGTCAACCTCGCCGTATTGCCCGCCGGAGCGGCCAAGGGTATTCTAACACCTCGTCGATTGGCAGAAAAGGTTAGGTCGCATTTCAGCGAGGGTATCAGCATGTCGAAAACGCATGTGAGTAAGACCGTGAGCCGCCGTTCGTTCGTGGCCGGGGCCGCCGCTGTCGGCTTGGGTTATCACACCATGCTTAAAGCCCAAACCCGGGATCGGGCCTCAAAAATCCGCATCGCCCAGATCGGCCTTGAAGGACACTGGGGCGAGATTCGCGAGGGGCTGCCCCTGACGGAGAATTGCGAGCTGGCCGCGGTCGTGATGATCCCGCCTTACGACGACGACAAGGAGCTCAATGAATACTACAAACAAAAATGCCCGGCCTTCACCGATCAGACCCGCATATATATCGACGACTATCGGAAAATGCTCGACGAGGTGAAGCCCGATATCGTGGCCACCTTTATGCCCTTCGGACGAATGGGCGAGGTCAACATCGAGGCCGCCCGGCGCGGCTGCCACATCCTTACCGAAAAACCGATCGCCCAGAGTCTGGCCGAGCTCGAAACACTCCGAACCGAGCTGAATAAATCCGGCAAACGCCTGACCGCCCTGCTGCCTTTCCGCAAAATGGGCCCCTTCGTGGCCGCCCATGATGCCGTTAAAAAGGGCCTGATCGGCGAACCGCTACTGATCACCAGCCAGAAATCCTACCGCTGGGGCGGCGGACGCCCGGACTATTTCAAGACACGCAAGGAATACGGCGGATCGATTCCCTGGGTAGCCATCCACGCCATCGACTGGATACGCTTCGTTACCGGTCTCGATTACACCGAGGTCACCGCCCGCCAGATGAGCATCAGCCCAAGGAAAACCACGAGCGATGGGGATTTTACCGGCTTATCGTCCGCGACCAATCGCGCCGTCCGTCGGCACAAGTATCCCGAATGCGAGGATCACGGGGCTTTGCTGTTCGAGATGAATAACGGCGGACAGGCCACGTTGAATTTCGATTACCTGCGTCCGCTCAAGGCGGCCAACCATCAGGACGACCGCATTCGCGTGGCCGGCTCCGAGGGCATCGTGGAAGTCCGCAACGGTAACCCCCCGCCGCTCTGCGAGATCATGACCCACACCTCCGAACCGAGGCCGTTGGTCGTCCCGGACCTCAAAGCCAATCTGCTCGTGGATTTCGTGGCCGAACTACGCGGCGGCGAACCGGTCTGGGTGCCCCAAGAGGACGCCTTCCGGGCCACGGAGGTGGCTATCAAAGCCCGGGACTCGGCCGACACCAGGCAAACCATCGCCTTGTGATACAAGCAACGGGCACCCGCGATCTCACCATCGCGTAACTTCCTCTCATAAATGCATTTACTGAGCGGTCATCACTTGCGGGAATCGAAAGGCCATTAAAGTATATTAGACCATGCTAACTTGATTTGAATAAAAATCATCCTTGATGACCCGTAGCCTTTTTATAAATTTCCTAACCGGATTATTGACACGGTCGCGGCCGAACGATATATAATTGCGATAGAGACTAAGTCTCAATTACGCGGATAAAGGACACTGGCTTGGCGGCCGTGCTTCCGGGAGATACCAAACATTGCCAAGTGAAATGCTTACCCGCCCCGAGGTTCGAACTCTGGCCACTGGTCCCGTAGGCAGCCGGCTGTTCATCCGCGCCATCCAGGCCGATCCCGACGCCGCCCAGCGTTTGCGCGAGATGGGCATTCGTGAAGGCAAAATTATCAGACTGATTACCCGAAACGATCCTTTGATCTGCCAGGTCGGCTGCTGTCGATTCGGGCTGTGTCACCGGCTCGCGCGTTGCATCCTGGTCGAACCCGATGGCGACCCTTTACCTTTATCAGCTTGATCCGTGCGGGCCTCGCCGTACTCATGGGCATTGACGGCCCCATCAGACGAACAGATGCGCGGGGGCATTCATGCCTGTCCCAAAAACCAAGGCGGCCACGGCCACCCACGAGAAGACAACTCTGGCAGCCGTCATCGGCAATCCCAATACCGGCAAGACCACGCTGTTTAACGCCCTGACCGGCCTGCGGTACAAAGTCAGCAATTATCCCGGGGTAACGGTCGAAAAACGGGAAGGAACGCTCCTCGGACATCCCGATATTCGTCTGCTCGATCTGCCAGGCACTTACAGTCTACTCCCCCGCAGCCCCGATGAGGAAATCGCCCGGGAAGTGCTGCTGGGCGAGGTTTCCGGTGTGCCTCGACCGGACGTGGTTCTTTTGGTGGTTGATGCGACAAATCTGGAACGTCACCTCTATCTGGCGAGCCAGATCATCGAATTAGGGTTCCCCGCCGTAATGGCCTGCAACATGATGGACCAACTCGAAAAGTCCGGCCACCGCCTCGACCTTGCCAAGTTGTCCGCCCATTTAGGCATACCGGTGATCGGGACGGTCGGCCACGGCCGAAGGGGTCTTGCGGAGCTGCGCCAGGCACTCGACACCTTGAGCCGCTCGACAAACCACCCCCAACCCCACCGAAAATGGACGACCCAGGATACGCTTGAAAGCGAAATCGATAAGGTGGCCGCCGCCATCAGCGCCGAACCGGGATCGGGTGTCGTCAACCAGGACGGCCTGGCCGTCCTGCTACTGAGCCAGAACGGTTCGCCCCGCGAAGTGCATGTGCCACCGGCCGTGCATAAAATGCTTCAGGATGCTCGACGGATATGCGCCGAGCGCGGCGTTACCCCAGCCTCGGAAATTGCATCGGCGCGTTTCGCCTGGATCGAGGGCGTCGTAGCCGATTGTTTGAATTTACCCGCGGAAAACGTTACGTCGGCCAGTGAGCGGTTCGATTTGTTCGCCACCCATCGCGTGTGGGGGCTTCTGTTCTTCGGGCTGGTGATGTCGGCGATGTTTTACGCGGTTTTTGTTCTAGCCAGTCCGTTGATCGACATCTTCGGCCAAGCGGTAAACGGTTTGCAGGGCCTGCTCCATAGAATCATGCCCGATGGACTACCGCGGGATTTGCTCGGCGACGGCGTTCTGGCCGGGGTTGGAGCGGTAGTGGCTTTCCTGCCGCAGATATGCATTCTCTTCCTATTCCTGGCGATTCTTGAGGACTCCGGTTACATGGCCCGGGCCACGATCGTCATGGATCGGATCATGCGGCGAGTCGGCTTGCCCGGACGAAGTTTCATTCCCCTGCTCTCCTGTCACGCCTGCGCGGTACCGGGGATCATGGCGACTCGAACCATCGAAAATCCGCGAGACCGACTGGCCACCATGCTGATCGCTCCGCTGATGGTCTGCAGCGCCCGGCTACCGGTATATACGATGCTGATCGCGGCCTGTCTACCGGTTTCGGCCGGCATGAAGGCCCTGGTACTGCTCGGTTTGTACCTATTCGGCATGTTGGTTGGGTTGGGGTTGGCCATGTTGTTCAAGAAAACCATTCTGGCCAGTCCGCGTCCGACGTTCATGATCGAACTGCCCCCCTACCGCTTGCCGTTATGGTCCTCGGTTCTGCGTTCGGTTGCCGACCGTTGCGGCCTGTTTCTGGCTCGGGCGGGTACGGTCATCCTGGCCATGACCGTGATCCTGTGGGCAACGATGAATTTCCCGCGAAGCGCGGATCGCGAAAAATATTATGCCTCTCGGCAAGCCGAACTGGCCCAACAAGAAACGTCCGTCGAGGAAATCAACGCGCTGAAAAACGAGCAACAGGCGGAAATCCTGAAAAACAGTCTGGCCGGCCGCATCGGCCGATTCATGGAGCCGGCGATTCGGCCGCTCGGTTATGATTGGAAGATCGGCCTGGGCCTGCTGAGCAGCTTCGCCGCCCGCGAACTTTTCCTGGGAACGATGGGCGTGGTCTACAGTATCGAACATTCGGAGGATAACCCGCGCGATCTGCGTGAACAGCTAACCGACGCCCGACGGCCGGACGGCCGAAAAGTATTCACCCCGTTGGTGGCCGCCAGCCTGCTCCTATTTTACGCCCTGAGCTGCCAGTGCATCGGTACGATCGCCGTCGTTCGCCGGGAAACCAACAGTTGGCGCTGGCCGCTTTTTATGTTCAGCTATCTGACTCTGTTGGCCTATCTGGCCGCCCTGCTGGTATACCAGATAGGTAGTATGTTACGAATCGGGATAAACTGAATCGTTTTCGGGAGTAAAGGTATGACAAAAAATAATGTGATCTGGAGCCTTGTGGGTCTTGGATTGCTAATCTATCCGCCATTCACGGAGGCCCAGAATACCCGTTCCACGGAAACTTATCGGCAAATGCGGACTTTCATCGATTCGATCCCCGCGATCGATTCGCACGACCATCTGCATCCCTGGTCAAAATTGTCGGAACTCGTTGAAACCACCGAAGGGAAAGGCGTCAACCTGGCCGGTTTGCTGGGCAGTTGCTATTACTCATGGTATCACCCGATGCCCCGATGGCAACCGAACCAGGCCTTTGACGACTGGTGGACCGGGGCCAAGAAAGGTTTGGCCAACGCCCGGGCGACCAGTTTCTACCGGTTCCTGCTGCCGGCGTTCGCGGATCTCTACGGGGTGGACTTCGACCAGATCACCGACGAGCAAGCCCGCGACCTCGATCGACGCATTTTCGAGAACTACAAGGACCGTCGCTGGGTCACCCAGGTCATCACCGAGCGGGCCAATATCGAATTAATCGTCAACGACCCTTTCTGGGCAAGGCTCGATGAGAAACCCGATTACCCATTCTGCGCTTTGGTCTTCAATGTTACCCCCCTGGTATGGGGATATCATCCCGAAAAAAACGAGAACCCGCATAACAACCCCTACGAGTTCGCCCGTCGTCAGGGCATGGAGGTTCGCTCGCTGGACGATTATCTGGCATTACTGGATCGGCTCTTCGCGGAGCGCAAGGCCGCAGGCGCCGTGTGCATCAAAAACACCCTGGCCTACAACCGGACGCTCGACTTCGCCAACGTTCCCCGCGAGCGGGCGGAACAGGCTTTCGGCAAGAAAGCCGAGGAGTTGACCGCCGCGCAAATCAAGGACTTCGAGGATTTCATCATGTGGCGGTTGACCGAGTTGGCGGCCAAATACGATCTGCCTTATCAGATTCATACCGGCCAGGCGCGAATCCAGGGATCGAACCCCATGTTGCTGGTGGACCTGATCCAAGCCAATCCGAAGACGAAATTCGTCTTGTTCCACGGCGGATTCCCGTGGGTTGGGGAAACGGGCGTGATTGTCATGCGGAACGCGAATAACGTCTGGGTGGATTCGGTCTGGTTGCCCACGTTGAGTTACACGATGGCCAAGCGGGCCTTCCACGAATGGCTCGAAGTCATGCCCAGTAATCGCATCATGTGGGGCGCGGATTGCATCCATGTGGAGGGCATTTACGGAGCCACGGCGCTCACCCGCCAATGCCTGGCCGAGGTTCTAGCGGAGAAGATCGACCGCGGAGATCTGCTCAAGGATCACGCGATGCGGATCGCCCGACAGATCATGCGCGAAAATGCCTTGGAACTGTATCCGCAGCTTAACGACATGCTCTGGAAGGATAAAGGGAACAGCCCGCTACCCGGTCATGCGCCCGGTCAAAAAACCGATTGACCCCGCCTGAACCATGACTGGATACCTGGTAGATTCAGGACGCCAGGCCGATGGTTTCCAGCAACAGCAGGAAACCGTCCTGGGTACCGATGGGGCTGATGGTCTCGTCCAACACGGAGTCCTTGAACTCTTGATCGTATAGAAAGGTTTCCGCGCTTCCGGTGGTATCCATGAGATCCAGCACGTCGGCCACATGGTTCAATCCGAGCAGGTGGCCGATCTCATGGGTGGCGATATTTCCGATGGCCGTGCCCAACTCGTTGGCGGTCAATACCCGTTCGAACCGGCTCGGGGTGAACATTTCGGTGAAAATGATGGCCTGATCACGGGGATCCTGATTGAAAGGGTCGATCTGCTGGGAAACCCCGTAAGCCTGGGTATTACGACCGCCAAAAAGGACCATGGAATAGTCGGTGGCCGGCAGCGTACTCCCCGGCAAGACTCGGACATCCAAGGCCAATCCCTCGAAGTTCGCGCGAACGGTCGCGACGGTCTGTTGGCGAACCGCGGCGGTCATGCCTATATAAGCCTCGGATATCTCGGCGGTATCGAACGGCCCCACGGAATACGTTTTGTCGCTGGGGATGGAAATCGTACCCCCGTTGAAATTCAGGACCACCACCTGTCCCTCGGTGGCCGGAGGCTGGCCGCCGCGTACCACCGTGATTTGAATCTCATAAGCACCGGTACTCTCCTGGGTCGAGGCGAACCAAGATCCGTAAATCGCCAGAAAATATACCTCGCTGGAGCGGCGAACCATTTCGTTGAGGAAAGGATCCAATTGCATCAGATCGAGATTGCGATCATCGTTTTCGAATGCGATTCGTCCTTGTTCGTCAAAGACGGCGATTGCCGCGTCGAGATCGCTCGCCGGCGTGCTCACGTCGATAAGCACGCGATCGCCTTCGGTCATGGGCCCAAGGGAATAAACATCAACGTCGGTGGCGTAACTGATCCGCCCTCTCAATTGCCCCATGCCCTTGCTGTCCAGAATCACCTCGACCGGCTCGGCAAATGTATCGTTGGGTTCTCCCTGTATCTTCATGTTTGGATAGAGATTGGGATTAATACCGACGTTTCCATCCTCGACCGCGGTCCATCCGCCATCGCAGCCGCCCCCCAAGAAGATCAACGACAGCGCCAATCCAAGGCAGCCCATGCAGACCGGCCTGCTTCGACCCAAAATCATCAAAACAGCCTTCCCTTCTGATGTCCCCGCGGCGAATGAGTCACGTAAACAGTACAGTATAGGGCCAAACCAAGCGATGGAAAGGCTGCTTCCGATGTAATTTTTCTATTTCTAATATTAATATACCTAATCATTAGCATTTGATATACTTAAAATCGTCGATTACATAATATGCACTACCAACCAATCTGTTCAATAAATAGGCACCAAGAAGAGTGATAATTGTAAAAAACGGCTTTCTTAACCTCATAAACGCCGTTTTTTATTTTCCGCTTTCTGGTATACCAATTGCCCATTAAGATTGACAGCATAATGATCGGGCAGGTGGATGAGGTGACGATGGCCTCTGGCGTAATGCGAGTAAATCCCCTGAGCCAGGAGAATCAATCGTCAGGGCGGGAGATTCCAATCAACCGCCCGCTTTATGAACGCAGAGCGTTATCCGAGCCGAAGCGGTAAACACGATCAGCTTTGATCGCCGAAGACGGCTCTTACGGGATTGTGGGTTTTCTTTTACAAGGATCACCAGATATGTCCGGAATCCAGAACTCATCGGTGCCCTCGAAGGCGAAAACACCCAAGGATTTCTTCGACTACTGTAAGCAGGTTGGAGCTGAGATCGTCGACCTCAAATTCACCGACCTGCTGGGCACGTGGCAGCATTGCTCGTTTCCAGTAAGCCAGTGGGACGAAGACACTTTCAAGGACGGGGTCGGGTTCGACGGCTCCAGTATCCGCGGCTGGCAGGAGATTAACGTGTCGGACATGCTGGCCATCCCTCAGGTGGAAACCCTCCGCCTGGAACCGTTTTTCAAGGAACCGACGGTCAGTATCATCGCCGACATTTTTGACCCGATCACGCGGAAGGAATACGAAAAGGATCCACGTCACGCCGCCAAAATGGCTACCAAGTATCTGCAGGATACGGGCATCGCCGATACCTGCTTTGTAGGCCCCGAACCGGAGTTCTTCATCTTTGACGAGGTTCGCTACGAGCAGAACCAGCACCGGGGTATGTACGAGATCGACTCGGTCGAAGGGGCCTGGAATACCGCCCGTTTCGAGGAGCCGAACCTGGGTTATAAGCCGTCGTACAAAGGCGGTTATTTCCCGGTCAGCCCGACCGACACGTATCAGGATCTCCGCGGCGAAATGGTCTACGAAATGATGAAGATCGGAATCTCGGTCGAGGCTCACCACCACGAAGTGGGTACGGCCGGCCAGGCGGAGATCGACATGAAGTTCTCGCCCATGCTGGAAATGGGCGACCAGATGATGTGGTATAAGTACATCGTCAAGAACGTGGCGAAGAAACACGGCAAGACGGTGACTTTCATGCCCAAGCCGATCTTTCAGGATAACGGCAGCGGCATGCATACCCACATGTCTTTCTGGAAGGACGGCAAGCCGCTGTTCGCCGGAGATAAATACGCGGGGCTCTCGGATATGGCTCTCTGGGCCATCGGCGGCATCCTGAAACACGCCGCCTCGATTCTGGCTTTCGCCGCTCCGACCAGCAACTCGTACCGCCGCCTGGTACCCGGGTATGAAGCACCGGTCAACCTGGCTTATTCGTCGCGGAACCGCTCGGCGGCCATCCGTATTCCGATGTATTCGGCCAGCCCAAAGGCCAAACGCCTCGAATTCCGCTGCCCCGATCCCTCATGCAATCCTTATCTGTCATTCGCCGCCATCATGATGGCCGCCGTCGATGGGATCAAGAACAAAATCGATCCGGGCAAACCCCTGGATACCAATATTTACCATCTCAAGCCGGAGGAAGCCGCGGAGGTTCCGAACACCCCGGCTCGACTGGAAAAGGCCTTGGAAGCCCTCAAGCGGGACCATGCATTCCTGCTGGATGGCGGCGTTTTCTGCGAGGACCTCATTCATACCTGGATCGACTACAAAATGGCCAATGAGATCAAGGAGCTTTATCTGCGGCCGCATCCGCACGAGTTCCACCTGTACTACGACAGTTGAGAATGTCAACGGCTTTCATGCGTCTTTCACCTTCTCACGCCCGCGATCAGTTCAACTGGTCGCGGGCGTTATTTTCGCGGGTCGCCGCCCGCGGCTCGACGGCGGGCGACAAGCGCCGCGCGAAGCTAATAGCATCGGCCTCTAGGCAGGTGTCCTCACGATACC
Source organism: uncultured Planctomycetales bacterium (assembly GCA_964642815.1). GTDB lineage: Bacteria > Planctomycetota > Phycisphaerae > UBA1845 > PWPN01 > JAAYCU01. Next base: position 11,248 of record CAZXSA010000133.1, read on the forward strand.
GTATAATTCCGCCATGAAAGAAACCATCGCCATCATTGATTTCGGCAGCCAGTATTCCCAACTGATTGCCCGCCGGGTTCGCGAAAATCGCGTCTTCAGCGTGGTCTGCGCCCCTGACGTGGATCCCGATCAACTGCGGAACATCAACCTCGCCGGTTTGATTTTCACCGGGGGACCGGCCAGCGTTTACGAACCCGGCGCGCCGCGCTGCGCCGAGGCCCTTTTGGAACTCGGCGTACCGATTCTGGGCATCTGTTATGGAATGCAGATCAGTTGCCTGCTGCTCGGCGCGGAGGTGAACGCCGCCCCGGCCCGCGAGTATGGGCGCGTGCGGCTCGACGTTCTCGACGATGTCGATCTGCTCGGCCATGTCGGCTCGCCCGCGAGTGTGTGGATGAGTCACGGCGACATGGTGCATTCCCTGCCGAAAGATTTTATCCCCCTCGCCCGGACGGCCAACTGCCCCATCGCGGCGGTGCGTCATCGCAACAGACCGGTCTACGGTGTCCAGTTTCATCCCGAGGTCACCCACACGGCCTGCGGCGATCAGATTCTGCGCAACTTTCTATACAACATCTGCGGCTGCGGCGGCTCGTGGGAGGTACGCAACTTCGTTACCGAAGCCATCGACGACATCCGCCAACGCGTTGGAGGGCACGAACGAGTGATCTGCGGGTTGTCCGGCGGCGTGGACAGCAGCGTGACCGCCGCCCTGCTGCATGAGGCGATCGGCGATCGGCTGGTCTGCATCTTCGTGGACAACGGCGTGCTTCGCAAAAACGAGGTGCAACTCGTCGAATCTACTTTCCGCGAGCATTTCAAGATCGATTTGCGCGTCGCCGATGCCGCCAAACGGTTCCTGGCTCGTCTCGCCGGCGTAACCGATCCGCAGGAGAAACGACGGCGGATCGGGCATGAATTCATCGAGGTTTTCAAGGAAGAGGCCCGGACCATCCCCAACGCCCGTTTCCTCGCCCAGGGTACGCTATACCCGGATGTCATCGAATCCGGACAAGGTCTGGCCGGTCAGGCGGCGAATATCAAGTTGCATCACAACGTCGGCGGGCTGCCCGCCGAGTTGGGTTTCGAGCTGATCGAGCCGTTGCGCGATCTGTTCAAGGACGAGGTCCGCTCGGCCGGCGAGCACCTCGGCCTACCCAAGGAGATCGTCTGGCGACATCCCTTCCCCGGACCGGGGCTGGCGGTCCGCATCATCGGCGAGGTAACCGAACAGCGAATCAAGCTGCTTCAGGATGTCGACGAGATTGTCATCGACGAAATCCGCGCGGCCGGCTGGTATGCGAAAATCGGGCAGGCTTTCGCCGTGCTTCTCCCGGTCAGTTCCGTCGGGGTCATGGGCGACGGACGAAGTTACGAAGGCCAACAGGTCGTCGCCCTGCGTTTCGTGGAAACCAGCGATTTCATGACCGCCGATTGGGTCCACCTCGACTATGAGGTGCTCGGCCGCATCTCCTCGCGGATCATCAACGAAGTGCCCGGCGTCAATCGGGTGGTCTACGACATCTCCAGCAAACCGCCCAGCACGATCGAATGGGAATAAAAAATGCCCGGATACTCGTCGTAGCCGGGCATCGCTTTATGTCGTCGAAAGAAGCGGTGGTTTCACTCAAATTCCACTTCACCGGTAACCGTATCCACCAGAACAAACCCGCCGGAAACCGTGAATATGTATTTGGGATTTTCCACGCCCGGATAGAGCGGTTGGAACAATTCCCAACTGCTGAACGGCGGCTCGTAGCCTGCATCCATCGCCAAACCCCAGGCCTCCACCACGTCCATGGTCACCGCGGTTAAGTCCACGAACGTGATGCCGAAGGGGATGCCGTCCCAATCCGCCACCGTCCATTCGCCGTCGTAGGTCAACCGCCAGACGCGAACGTCGGGATCGTTAAGGGCCACGGCGAAGAAATCCCACACGTTGGTGCCGCCGGGCGCGTTTAGCGGTTCGCCCGCCCCGTCCCGGCCGCCCGCCCAGATGATAAACGCGCTGCGGGCCTGCTCCTTGATCTTGGCGTCGGCCTGGGCCACGTACTGCACGCTGACGCTGTCCTCGCCGGGAGCCGAGCCGAGCGGCGGTTCCTCGGTTTCACCGATCGTTACCACGGTGACTTCCTGGGTCACGGTATCGATGGTCACCGACTTGTCCTCATAGGTGAAGCCGTACAACGGATTGGGATAATCCGGGTGGAGAGGCTGATAGAGACTCCATTGCCAGAAGTCGTCGGCCTGGCCGGCATTCGCAAGCAAGGTACGCGCCTGGGCCTCGGTAAGAGCAACCTGGGTCAAATCCACATAGCCGACCCCGACGAGCGGACCGGTCAATTCCTTGGTCGTCCACGTTTGCTCGACCGCGTCATAGGTGAGAAGCCAATAGGTGGTATCGTTCTCCGGATTGACGGCCATAAAAGTGTAGGTCAGGGTCATGCTGCCTTCGCCACAGAGACTGGCCCCGTTTACCCCGCTGGCGGAATATACGATCGCATCGGGATCATTCTGCTGGGCACGGGTCGTTGCCTCCTGAATCAACGTCTTGGCCTCCGGCGGTGTACAAGGTTCCTCGTCCGGTCCCGGTGGGCAACCCTGGCCAATCACCAGCATGGCCAGCAGCGCAACCAACAAACCGCTGAACAGATACTTTTTACCTGACATGATCACTACCTTCCTT
>CAZXSA010000134.1:0-13698 GCA_964642815.1 uncultured Planctomycetales bacterium
AGCCCTCGGCGAAATCCCATACCTCGTCGCGGTCGGCCGTCCGGTAGGCATGGGCGTCGAACGAGCGGGTGCCCGGCCAGCGGGTATCCTCCACGAGTTTGACCACGAAGAACGCTTCCTTGATTCCTTCACTGCCGAAACGCAAATCCTGATCGAAACGCAGCGGCTTTTGCCCGTTGAAATGGAGGCCGAACAGCTTGCCGCAATCCAGTGCCTGGGCGACATCATGAACGGCATTCAGGCCGGCCATCCAGGAATGGGCCAATTCGATAACCAACCCGCAGTTTGTAGGCTTTTCAAGCGTGGCAATCAGGCCCAGCGCGTGTCCCGAGGTGGGCATGTAGATGTCCCCGCGCGGCTCGTTCGGCTTGGGTTCGATGGCCAGGCGGTAACCATTGTATCCTTGCCGATCGATATATTGTTGCAGGTAATTGAGCCCCTCGCGCAACCACTTGATGGCCTCGAGCGGATTCTTGGCCGCGTCCACCTCGGCCCCGTCGCGGCCCCACCAGAGATCGCAAAGATCGCAGCCCAGCTCGTGCCCGATATCGAGGGCGTTCATGTACCGTTGCATCGCCAGCTGGCGAACTTTGGGATCGCTACTGCTCAGCGCGCCGTCCTTGAATGCCGGATGACCGAAGACGTTAGCTCCGCAGTTGACGCAGCGGATATCGACGTCAGCCATTCGCTTTCTGGCCTCGTTGAGGATCCGGTCGCGTTCGGCCGCGCTGCTGCCCGCCGGCACGAGATCCTCGGCGTGCATTTCATATCCGTAGACATTGCGTCGCCCCAGTTCGGTTATGACCTGCAAGCCGCTCAGTCCATCACGAGTCGGCTCTCCAAACGGATCCCTTCCGACGTTCATGATGGTCCACAAACCGAAGGCAAACCGATCATTTTTTGCGGGCCGATACAAGGTCATGCGCTTGCTCCGAACAAACAACTTGTCATCAATTACCGTAGCAATGAAACAAGGGTATCATAAATTGAACGGTCGAAGCGTTCAACGTATGACCTCGATGAATCGGCGTACGCGATGACCATCTCGCTTTTCGACTATGGGCGACTTAAGCTCGAAAGCAACCTGGGTTGAGACGAGTCGTGGTCGGAACCGTGTGTTCAGAGAGTGAAAATGCGAGTAAATGGGGGGAAATCCCCGAGGACAGCATATGTCTGACGTCTCACGAAATTCTCGCATGGCTTGTGATGGATTGAGTTTGGACTCCGTGGGTTGGCCTCGAAAGGAAGCCTGGTACGGCCCTGTTATGACAGCGATACGATAAGAAGCGAGACAACTGATTGTTCCAATACACTAAAATATTTTTTTTCGCGTGTGATGAGTGTGCTATAGAGCGATATTGTATACTGACAGTGTCTTGATGGCGATTAACGAAAATATCAACTACAACCCCGTATTACCCCCGGTGAACATGCATACTCATTCGAGGACGGGGCTTTTCCTGGTATAAGTGCAAACAAACCGCGAAATAACGCATTTCACGACAAATATGCTTAATAAATACGTGCATACAACCAACGTCGAATAGACGCAAGGTTCAAGCACATGACCCGCGACGCCGCGGCACAATCCTTTCGGTTGGAATATATAAAGGGAAGCCCGATAACCGACTGCTGATTACCCGGGAAACATAATGGTAATAAACCGCATATGACTTGGAGAAAGCGAAAAGCGCGGCTAGAATTTAATGTAAGGGAACGGTTATTTGAGTCCATACACACCTCGCAGCATCTTTTTGGAGAGTCGCGAATGTTCCGCATGTCGCGTATGAGTCAGGGCAGGCGAAGCAAGGGATTTACATTGATCGAGGTGCTTGTGGTCGTGGCCATCATCGCCTTGTTGGTCTCGATTCTCTTGCCCTCGTTGGCCCGAGCACGCGAACAGGCTCGCCGGGCCAAGTGTCTGTCGAACATGTCCAATCTGGGCAAGGCGGTCATGGCTTTTTCGGTAGGTCATCAGGGAAGAGGACAACTTGTTGGCCGAGTGAGCGGTGAAGGACATTACAGCAATGTTGACGCTTCCCGAAAATTCTTTGCCTACGAGCCGTACATGAAGGCGGATGGAACGGTTCTTCAATTGCATAAGTCCTGGCCAGTCGCCTATGCCCGCGATTTGGGATACACCTCACTCAAGCACACGGATGATTACTTCGATAGGGAAGAGAGTGGTACTCCGTACATCTTGCAGTGGCCGCAATCCGCGGATCCGCAATGGTTCTGGAAACGCAAGGGGAAATTCGAGGTATTTTATTGCCCCTCCGATAAGCTCATGATTCGCGACTCATGGTCGCCGGATCACAAAATCGGCGTGATGTCCTACGCGGTCAATCTGGACATTTTTGGATACACCCCCATAAGCGCCAGTAGTTCGAATACCGGTTACGGCAGCAAGGCGTTTGCGTTGGGCCCCAATGGTAGTATCGAGCGGCGGGATCAATTGGCCGGACGCATGGATGCGATTGTCCGCCCCTCCGAGGTGGCCATGTTCACCGACATGGGGAACGAATCCATCGAATCGGTAGTGTCGAAGCGTAACAGCAACGACCCCAATATGAATCAAGTCAGCGATGCGTTTTTCTCGGCGGCGGAACGTCTTGACCTAACTGATCAGCACGTCACATCTTATCTTGACGGAGCGAACCACTGGACCACCCAATTCGCTCCGATTTCGCGGCACGGGCCGGAAGGTGGCCTGTCCGCGGCCTTTGCTGATGGACATGGGGCATTCATGAACGGTACCGGCGGTATTATGCATCTGCCTCGTGGAGAATACTCAACCAAGCGCGGTCGTGTCGCACAGTTATTTTACTCGGGGACAAATGGGCAGGGCACGATTTCGGTCACGAATTCGTATATCCCGTCTCCCCCGAGGGTAACTCCCTATAATCCGTTGCTTCGACCCGCGTTTATTTTGAAGTGAAAACGTTATTCTCTCCGAGCGCCGCATGATCGAAGAGGGTTGAGAAATTGACCGCGACAAGTCGTCGGAAGGCTTTCAATGTATATGTGATGTTTCACGGATTACCCGTGGTCAGAGGTCACCTCATTTCTTGAAAGGGTGTTTATGCGTCGCACGCAATATTTGAGCCGGGGTAGGCGAGGTAAGGGATTTACGTTGATCGAGGTGCTCGTGGTCGTGGCCATCATCGCCCTTCTGATCTCGATTCTTTTGCCCTCGTTGGCCGGGGCTCGCGAGCAGGCTCGCCGGGCCAAGTGTCTGGCCAGCATGTCCAACCTGGGCAAGGCGGTCATGGCTTTTTCGGTGAGTCATCAGGGAAGAGGGCAACTTATCGGTCGAGTGAATTTCGACAAGACCCGTGTCAATGATTTTGCCGGAAAACACTACGACAAGATTGATTCTGCCAGGAAATTTTTCGAGTACGAACCCTGGTTCGCCGATGGCACCGGGTTTCAACGGCATAAGGCTTGGCCGGTAGCCTATGCCCGTGACCTGGGATACACCTCGCTCAAGCATACGGACCAATATTTCGAGTACGAGGAATCGGGCACCCCGTATATGAATGACTGGCCGCAATCCGCGGATCCGCAATGGTTTTGGAAGCGTAAGGGCAAATTCGAGGTCTTTTATTGCCCTTCCGACAAACTCATGATTCGCGACTCGTGGTCTCCGGATCATAATGTCGGCGTGATGTCCTATGCGGCTAATCTGGATATTTTTGGTTACACGCCAATCAGCGCCACCAGCACAAATTCCGGATACGGGTCTATGGCTTTCGCGCAGGGGGCCGGTGGTGCTGTCACGCGGCGGGACCAGTTGATCGGCCGTCTGGACGGTATTATTCGTCCCTCCGAGGTGGCCCTGTTCGCCGATATGGGGAACGAATCCATCGAAACCGTCGTGTCCAATCGCAACTCGAATGATGCCGGCATGAATCATGTCAGCGATGTGTTTTTCTCGGGGGCCGATCGCATCAGTGATGTGAATGCCGTTTCCTATGGCACCTCATATCTCGATGGATCGAACCGCTGGGCCAACCAGTTTGCTCCCATTTCAAGGCATGGACCGGAAGGTGGCCTGTGCGCGACTTTCGCCGATGGACATGGTTCTTTTGTCAAAGGAGACAAAGGATTTTGCGAATTAAATCTGAGCAGCCGCTATTATGGGGAAATAGCGCGTAGTTTTTATGAGGGAACCAAAGGCCGGTCAAAGATATTGGTTACGAGAGCTTATCTCCCAGCGGCTCCCCGGGTGACCCCTTATAATCCGTTGCTTCGACCCCCGGTGCTTGCGGAGTGAGGAGGGTTGCCTGGTCCTTGCCCCTATATAAGCGTCCGACGATTATGATGAGCGGATCAAGGCGTAGGGCCCGAGACGTTTAGCCTCTGATTGGCGGGCGAACATTTCTTCTTGTAACAGACGCAGGGCATGTTCCACCGCTCATCGTTCAGAATGGTGCCCAGGCCATGTTCGCGTCGCTTGTCCATAATGATGTAATATCATAAAATACAATGGTTTACATCGATTGTTCGATCATTCTTTCGTCCAGACCGGCGGAACGCATCGGCGTATCGACCATACTCGTGCATCGATCGTTCAATCCTGCGATGGACGGATTCCCCTTACCCCAAGGACTTGCTGGATTTTTCGATTCGTTCACTGCTCGCTCGGCAACCCCCTTGATTGGCATTGATCCGGTTTTTCGGGTATATTCCGGTGCTCGGCTCGCAGCGAAAGGCATGAACGGTTCATGCCGCGTGGCCGAGGCGGTTTTTTGATGGCAAGAGAATCCCACCAGCCCGGGGCGACCGTCGCGAGGCTCTTTCTTCTTTTGGCATCTTCCCCTGAGAGTAACGGTACGAATTCATGGTAGACTACAATCTGATCAACATGTTGGAAGGCGAGGAAACGGATTTTGAAAAGGAACTAGCCGAGGCCCTGGGGGCCCATGAGACCGAGGAGGCGATTGCCTCGGCGGTCGATTTGGCTATCGGTCAATTCAAGGCGGGCACGATTCTTAAGGGCAAGGTTGTCGGAATGGCCGGCGATCAGGTGATCGTTGATGTCGGCCTGAAGAGCGAGGGCGTGGTCCCCGTGAACGAATGGGATGACCGCTCCGGCATCGATGTCGGCGACGAAGTGGACGTCTGGCTGGAAAGCGTGGAATCCGACAGCGGCCTGGTCGTACTGAGCAAACGAAAAGCCGACCGTATCCTGAACTGGCAGCGGATCGTGGAGACGGCCAACGAGGGCGATGAGGTCAAGGGCCGGGTGATGCGCAAGATCAAGGGCGGCCTGCTGGTGGACATCGGCGTGCCGGTGTTTCTGCCGGCCAGCCAGGTCGATATTCGCCGCCCCGGAGACATCGGCGAATTCATAGGCCGGGAGATCGACGCCAAGATCCTCAAGATTGATACCGACCGCCGTAACATCGTGATCAGCCGGCGCAAATATATCGAGGAAAAACGGCACGCGGCCAAGGAGAAGGTGCTCAACGAAATCGAGGTCGGGCAGGTTCGCAAGGGCGTGGTCAAGAACCTGGCGGACTTTGGCGCGTTTGTCGATCTGGGTGGAATCGACGGGCTGTTGCATATTACGGACATGAGTTGGGACCGGGTCAATCATCCCTCCGACCTGCTGCGGATCGACCAGGAGATCGAGGTCAAGGTTCTCAGCGTGGACAAGGACAAGGAAAAGATCGCCCTGGGTCTCAAACAGCTAAGCGAGAATCCGTGGGAACAGATCGAAACGATTTACCCGGTGATGTCGCGAACGCGCGGCACGGTGGTGAACATCACCAATTACGGGGCGTTCGTGAAACTGCAACCGGGCGTCGAGGGATTGGTGCATATTTCCGAAATGAGCTGGACGCGACGGATCAACCACCCGTCGGAAATCCTCAACGTCAACGAGGAAGTGGACGTGGTGGTCCTGGACATCGACAAGAACAAGCAGGAAATCAGCCTGGGCATCAAGCAGATCGAGACCAATCCGTGGGTGCGGGTGGCCGAGAAGTATCCGCCGAATACGATCATCGAGGGCAAGGTCCGCAACCTGACGAATTACGGCGCTTTCGTGGAGATCGAGGAGGGCGTCGATGGCCTGTTGCACGTCAGCGACATGAGCTGGACGAAGAAGATCAGCCATCCGTCCGAGGTGCTGAAGAAGGGCGACAAGGTCAAATGCGTGGTTTTAACCGTGGACCAGGAAAAGATGCGCGTGGCCTTGGGCACCAAGCAGTTGACCGAGGATCCGTGGATTCACGCTATCCCCTCGACCTACATTCCCGGCCAGATCGTCAAGGGCAAAGTCACCAAGATCACCAACTTCGGCGTTTTCGTCGAATTGGAACCGGACCTCGAGGGCCTGCTGCACGTCAGCGAGCTGGCCGACCACAAGGTCGAGGATCCGCACAAGGAGGTCGAGGTAGGCGACGAGATCGAGGTGAAGATCCTGCGCGTGGATTCGCAGGACCGCAAGATCGGCCTGAGCAAGAAACGGGCGGAATGGGCCACGGAGGACGGCGGCGCGGGCAGCGCGGGCAAACCGAAGGCCCGTCGTGGCGGGCTGTACGGGCCGGGCGAGGAATCCACCGACGTGATTATCGATTATCCGTTCCGGACGATGGAAAAAGTCGAGCCGGAAGCGGCGGAGAACGCGGACGCAAGCGACTCAACCGCGGCCGGCGGGCAGTCGACCGGCGAAGCCAATGAGTAAGCCCAAACCAGGCTTGTGGGAAATCGCTTAACGCGGCCAGGATACGGTTCCATCCGGGTTTGATGTCGTTTGCGAAGTTCCCCGCGAACGCCCGCGATGCGGGCGGTTCGTCAAGCGAGTTGTTCGGCGGCCCGTCGGGCCGAGGAAACGAATCGATCAACGAAAACCTCTTGATAGGAGGGCCGGGCCATCGCTGTCGAGACGGGTATACAATACTACCTGAAACAGATCGACGAGGCCCCTCTGCTGACTTCCGAGGATGAGCGGCGACTGGGTGAGATTATCCAATATGCCGCCCGTCTCCCGGAGCTGTTCCGGCAGAGGAAAATCTCCATCGAGGAGAAGGAACGAGCCGAGCGCGCGGCGGCCGAGGCCCGAGATCAAATGACCTTGGCCAATCTGCGCCTCGTGGTCAATATCGCCAAGGGCTATTTGAACCGTGGTCTGTCCTTGGCGGACTTGATCGAGGAGGGCAATATCGGCCTGTTGCGCGGCGTGGAGGGTTATGATCCGACCAAGGAAACGCGTTTCAGTACCTACGCCTCCTGGTGGATCAAGCAGGCAATCAAGCGGGCCCTGATCAACGCCGTTCAACCGGTGCATATCCCCGCCTACATGGTGGCCATGATCGCCGACTGGAAAAGGGCCCAGGCGGAGCTGGAAAACAAGCTGGGCCGCCAGCCGACCATCCAGGAGATGGCCGAGCACATGCACCTTTCCGAGCGAAAGGTACGGATCATCCGTCGCGCGGTCAAAGCTTTCAGCGCACCGACCCAATCGAGCGGCGGCGACGAGGCGTCCGGCCTGCCCGAATTGTTGAAAGATTACCGCATGCCCAGCCCCGAGGAGGCCGCCTTCAGTAACGCCGACGCGGAAGTGATCGAAAAAATGCTCGGGCGGATCGATGATCGCGAGGCCACCATCCTACGTTTGCGTTACGGCCTCGACGAAACCGAACCTATGACCCTCAAGGAGATCGGGGCGAAAATCGGCTTGACCCGCGAGCGGGTCCGGCAGCTCGAGCGTGAAGCTCTTGAAAAACTCCGGGAAGTCCTTGAGGAACTGTGACGCCCTGGAGGGTCTCCGGCATGAAACCGCGACATGGTTCTCTACTGCTGCTCATCTGTTTGCTGGTCACGTTCCCGCTATTAACCGGACAAGGTTGCGGCGGCACGCCCACGCCTTCCCCCAGTCCGACTCCGGGTCCAACCCCCGATCCTGAACCCGAACCTTCGGACGACGACGAAATCTTGCAGGTGATAGCCGTTTATGGGCAGAGTCTTGTCAGACTTGATGACCTTTCGATATGGGAGGTCGACTTGTCATCCGGGACGGCGTTGACGGTCGGAACCCAGGTTCTTGTGGGCGAGACAAACCTCGAGGTCGCTCTCACCGGTCTGCGATATGCGGCCCAGCGTCTTGGCATTCAGGTCCGGCGCAGCTCGATTTATCAGATTCTCAACTTTGGAGAGGTCGTCGAATTGCTGGACGGCAGTTCGTGGCGCGTGGATGGTTCGGATCAGGCCATTGCTTATAGTTGGCTGCCGCTCGAGGCCGTTCTCGTGGTCCAGAAACCGACGATCGGCTATGTGTTGGTTCGAGAAGCGGACGGCCAATATATCCGGGTCAATCTGAACTGATACATGGTCCAGGATGTCTCGCGCCGCATCAGGAATAACGCCTAATCAAGAAGATCACTATCGTTCCGATTGCTCCGCGTTGAGGTTGATAGCTGTCAGGGGATTTCGCATTGGTCCAGACACATCCGTCTCACAAGCATTTTCGATGGGGATTGGTTTTGGTGGCCGGTCTATTGGCCGCGGCTGTCGTTTGGCTATGGCCAACGCCCCCGTCGCCCGCGAATCGGCCTTTCGCTGCCGTATCCCAGACAGTCGAGAGCGAGGGGATTACCCCCTGGGAGCCGATTTTTATCGGCGTGGAGCGATGCCGCGCCTTTACCGCCAACCCTCGGCTGATGCGAATTCATGCCTTGCGCGTCGACCTTAAGGCACCGGGTATCGATTTTCTGGTGACCCCCGGCAACGGCCGCCAACCCAAGGACACCAATGCCCGTACCACATCAGGGTTTCTACGCGAGTTCAAATGTCAGGTGGCCATTAACGGCTCGCCGTTCGCTACTCCGCTGGCCAGTTCACCGGGCGATCCGCTGGCCGTACTGGGGGTGAGCCTGTCTCGCGGCGATCTGTATTCCTCGCCAAGCCGCTATGATGCTTTATTGATCGATAAAAACCGCCGGGCCTGGATTGCCCGCCCGCCCATTGAAATCAAGGATGCCTACAACGGGTTGTGCGGTTTTCATGTCCTACTGGTCAAGGGGGTCAACATGGGCGACGACGACGATTGCCATCCGCGTTCGGCCGTGGGGGTCAGCAAGGACGGCCGCTACTTGTTGTTGATGGCCCTCGACGGGCGGCAAGTGGGTTACAGCGAAAGCGCGACCAAGCGCGAAACCGCCGAATGGCTTCGCCGATTAGGTGCCTATGACGCCCTGAACCTGGACGGAGGCGGCAGTACCACATTGGTTATCGAAGGCCCGGACGGCGAGCCGATGGTGTTAAACCGGCCCAGCGGCGGCGCCGAGCGTCCGGTCGCCAACCATCTGGGTGTCTACGCGCGATCGCTGACCAGCCGCGACTGAGATAGCCGGGGTTTCTTCACCACGGAGACACGGAGAAAGATAAGAAACAGAGCCCCGATCCCGGTGGCCGGGATCGGGGCTCTGGTAAGTTTAACATCATCTCCGGCATACCCGGGGCCGGCGCGGTAACTATTCCGGATCCGAGCATTTTCCCGGTAACGATTACTTGAATGTTCGGCGAGCGAAGCGGAGTCCCTCGCGGGCCAGTTCGTCGCCGTCCTTGGCCAGCGAACGCCAGATGCTGGCCGCTCGGGCCAACTCCTTGATGGCCGGCACGAAACTCTCGATGACGCACCAGTCGTTGTATTTCATCTTCTTGAGGGCGGCCGCCGTCGCTTTCCAGGGCACGTGCCCGGTGCCGGGGATGCCGCGGTCGTTCTCGCTGATGTGGAAGTGCTTGAGCCACTTCTTGCCGATCCCATTCAGGGCGGCCACCGGGTCTTTTTCCTCGATGTTGGCGTGGAACGTGTCGTAGAGCAGGCCGATCTTCGGGCTGTTCACCTCCTTGACCAGCTTGACCGTATCCGCGCAGATGTTGAGGAAGTAGGTTTCAAACCGGTTGAGCGGCTCGACACCCACATTGATGTCGAGGGCTTCGGCGGTCTTGGCGATCTGCTTCATGGCGGCCACCGCGTATTTCCACTCGGCGGCGTTGCGGGCCCGGCCGGGTAGATAACCCACCGGGCTGTAAAGCGGACCGGCCACGCAATCGGCGCCGACGGCCTTGCTCGTTTCGAGTACCCGGAGAACGTAGTCGAGGGCGGCTCTTCGCTCGCTGGGCTTGTCGCTGATCAGCGAGCCTTGGACGATCACCGAGCAGACCGTGGCGCCCAGGCCGTTATCTTCAAGAGCCTGCCGGGTGGCCTTGACATCGACCGCCTTGGGGTCGAACAACGGAAACTCCACGCCGTCGAAGCCCATCTTGGCCACCTTGTCGATCAGGGGAATGCCTTTTTTCGTGAAACATCCGGTCCAGAGCATCAGATTCACGCCGAATTTCATGGGGATTGCTCTCCTGTTTGAACATCATCGAAATACTTGAGGCGGCCGCGGACGCCCCGCCCGCCAAGCCTACCATACCGCAACACGAAGGTTTCGACAACACGGTGGATTGGCGACGAAGAAACCTTATACCAGCCCGCAGAAACTATGAGAGTGTCCCCCGGGGTGGGATAATTGACCTGTTGGTTTGTTTTGTAAATCAGGTTTGGTTATCTCACAGGAGGACACATAATGATTTTCGTCGGAATGGATGTTCATGACAAGAGCACGACGTTTTGCTTATTGGATCCACGGTTGCCGGAGAAGGAGCAATATCGGTGGACCACGTTGCCGACCGGTGCGGACTCCTTCCGGAAAGTCCTACAACCACTGGGGGGGCGGTGCAAGGCGGCCTACGAAGTAGGCACGGCCGCCCAGTGGGTGGCGGCCCAGGTTCGGCCGCTGGTGAAGGAGGTTCAGGTGGCCAATCCCAGCCAGATTCCGTGGTTGTACCGGGCGGGGCGGAAAAACGATCGCCTGGACGCCAAGAAGCTGGCCACCTTGTTGTACCTGGGGCAATTGCCGCAGGTCCATCTACCCTCGGCAGAGGTCTCGGCCTGGCGGACGCTGATCAATTTCCGGCGATCGCTGGTCAAGCGACGGACGGCCCTGAAGAACCGGGTGCGAACCGTTTTGCGGAGTTTTGCCCTCCGTTGTCCGCATAAGAGCTGCTGGACCAAGATCGGGCGACGCTGGTTGAGCGAGCAACGGTTTGACGAGATTAATGATCTGTTGATGCGGACGTTATTGGAGGACATTGGGTTGTTGGAGAATCGGTTGAGCGAGGCGGAAGCCCAGTTGGACCGGATTGCCGAAGCCCATCCGCAAGTGGCGTTGTTACGGAGCATCCCGGGGGTGGGGCCGCGGACCTCCGAGGCGGTGGTGGCCTTTACGGACGAGGTTCAGCGGTTCAGTCGGAGCAAAAAGTTCGCCAGTTACTTCGGGATGACTCCGACGCTGGACGAATCGGCGGAAGTCTGCCGCCACGGGCACATCAGCAAGCGGGGGCCGAGCGTGGTCCGCTGGGTGCTGGTGGAGGCGGCGCATCAGGTTCTCCGCTGGTGTCCAGCCTGCCGGCGTTTTTTCGATCGGGTCTATCAGAATCGGAAGAACCGTTATAAAAAGGCCTTGGTGGCTCTGGGCCGGAAGCTGCTGGTGGTGATGTGTGCTATGCTCCGGTCGGGGAAGCCTTTCGAGGCGGATCGCATCGCCGGGGTGGCGGCGAAGTAGAACGGAACCCGCTTCTTTCCCCTCCGGAAAGCACCGGGACAGCCCTTATGAGCACCGGTTGCTTTCTTGTGGAAGGCTGAGGGTGGGCGGATCGCGTGGAAGGAGAATCGTCTGGGTCAAGGAAACGGGATTAAAAGGGTAGAGCCCGGGCATTGCGCTTGGTCAGAAAAGACCGTCCTCGCAGAATGGGCCTACCCCGTAATAAATCTCCTGTGCCCTCGCGTCAGCCGTCTTGGGCGGAAACCGAGTGAGTACGAATGGAAGCTTGGAGCTAATCCCGTCATCGAAAATCCCGCCCTTGACAAGGACACTCTCATGGAAGCGCAAGCAAGGGACGAACGCGGACAGCGCGACGGAGAGAAAGAGAGACGGAGGGAGAGACAATAGGTCTGCCTGACGGTGTTTATGAGCAACGATGAAGAAACGCTATCCCTCGTTATGCTTTCGCCTCCTGATTCAATCGAAAAGCGACCGTTCATTTACCGACTTGCAGGGTGGTCATGGTGGTGGCCATCCGCCCCAGGTTTGTCATGATGGAGCAGATGACCGTGTAGTTGCCGGGATCGAGGCCGGAAATAGTCGTGGCGGAATACCAGGTACGTTGAGCGGAATCATAGTATGCGATGCCATCGGCGACTTGCGGATTATTTGTGTTCCTGAGAACCCACGTGAAGGTTCCGTCGTACACTTCACCCCAACATGCATCCGTAACCTGAGCCCAGATTAACAAGGCGTGGTCGTCCACGCGGTATTCATGGGCAGGGTCGATGTTGACTTCGCCGGAATTCGTGTCCAGATAAACATCGGCCGAATCCGCCCAGCCGCGACGCATCCGCTGCAAGTCCATATTGAAATCCGCGCTTGTGCCGCAGGCGATGCTGCTTCCGATCCGTTGCGTATCCAGGTTGAAATTGTCGGAATCCGCGTACCCGAAACCGGCGAAAGCGAATGGGGCATAAAGAAATAAAAGCATAGAGGCGCAAAGAGGATAAAAGAACAATCCGCCGGGTCGAGCCTTCATGGCGTTACTTGGGCCATCATGATTCCGTTGTATTCGTTTCATCATCGCGCATCTCCCTACGGCGATCGTCTCCGACCGCCCGCGGTTTCCGTGCCCATGTGCTCGATATCTTTGTCACTTTTCTTCTCCCCTCAATCAGCGTCCATAACCAGACGGAATCCGATGCTGATGTCCCGAGCGGATTGGGGGTAGAGGTAGCGAAAAGCACACGCGACGTACGAACCGCCGAGGCTCCAATTGCCGCCGCGAATGACCCGCTGCATTCCAATAAGTTCAGTGGTCCACTCAAAGAGATTGCCGCTCATGTCATAACAGCCATAGTAGCTTTTGGCGTCGTTTCGGCCGTCGGAACCATTAAAGTAACCGACCGGCATAACCGAACGGATGCAATTATCGTAACTGCACCAACCACAATCAATGTCATCGCGATGAAAGCCGTAGGTATAATAGTGCTGGAGGACCGGATCCCAGGCGGCCGCTTTTTCCCACTCATACTGATTCGGCAGACGGTAGGTCAGACCCTCGAGTTGACTTCGCCAGACGGCAAAGTGTTCGGCATCCGTGCTGTTGACATAACGTATAGGGTACTTTTCTCTTCCGGTGGCGACGGAATAATAGTAATGACCATTGGAACTGGTTCGATTGATTTCCTGTTGTTCGCACCAGTGATCGTCATTCCCTCCGGCATTAAGGAACTGGCAGAAAAACTGGTTGGTGACCTCGTATTTGTCGATCATGTAGGTGGCTACATAAACGAAATTGCTGTTCTGATAGCGGAAATAACCGGCGGGAACGAGGACCTTGGCCGCCGGGCCGTTACCGTCGTCGGCCCATACCCGAACCCGGAAATTACCGACCTTGCCGGGCATGTCCGTGCCCGCGTCCCAGACGATCAGCTTGTCATAACCCGGGGTGACGCCGCCCCCAAAATGTCCGCTGACCGTTTGCGCGGGTACCGCCCACGTCCTCCCACCGTTGTCGCTGACCGAAATCCAGATCGTACAGGTGTCGCCGTCCGCGTCGGTCAGATCGTAGCGGATATTCACCAGCCTC
>CAZXSA010000135.1:0-13589 GCA_964642815.1 uncultured Planctomycetales bacterium
TCGGTTTGAAGATGAGTCAGAGTAGCCACCTCCGCGGGAGTCGCTGGGTGGCCGATGGTGTTTTCATTCATTTCGGGAACACGTATGGCACACAGACGCAGGAAGGATACCTTGATCTGATCCTTGTCCATGCCCAGCGCGTCATCCACCTGGATTAATAATGACGCTTTACCGGATTCAAGGATCAGACTTTGGGATATTCTTTGATCGTTTTCAACGGGTAAACTGACCGGGCTTGCGTTGAATTTGTTTTGCAACTGGTCTTTGTTGCTCATCTCGAGATTCAATTTTAACTGTTTGCCGACCCATTGGCCGTTGAGTCGGCATTCGATGCCGCAGTCCTCATATTTCACGGATGGACTTACTTTTCCGTCCTTCCCGATTCTCATATTCTTTACTAAGGGTACCTGGGATCCATTACGTATGCTGGCCGTTTTGCTCAGATCGGTGGGTTCCAGAATAAGATGATGGTCCGTGTCCACGGTCCCATATTCGGTTAGTCGATCCACGAGCTGTCTGGCGGTAAGGTCTTGCTTGCGCCATTCCTCGATTTTGAGTTCGGGCAGTGCTTCCGGTTTGCAGGACAGAGTTACGAGATCGATTTCCACTCGTGTGAGCGGTGATAGGGCTTGGGGTTCCTTGCGCTGGCTGGGTGCCGCCTTGGCCTCCGGCGGATTCAGGCGCTTGGGTGTAAGAACGATCATGCAGATGGGTCGTTTTCCTCCCTTATCCGTGCGGGCATCACCGAACTCGGTGGAGGTCAGCCAAACAGGCCGGCCATCGTGCAAGCGAACTGTTTTATCCAAGGTAAAGTTATGAAACGAAGGAAGGCTAACGTCCGAAGATAATGCGGTGCTTTCGGCTACAGACTTGATCTGTAAATAAACCTCCGCTTCGCCGAGATATGGATCGATCTCGTCCAGCCAGTGAGCTTTGATCTCTATGGTTGTGCCAAGGTCTTCATCCTTGATTTGGGATTTATCCTTATCCCCATTCTGCCGGGTGTTTTTGATTTGGGGTACGTCATCATTAACCTTGATCTTGGCGGATTGCCCTGATTGGACGTTGATGGCTGGGCGGCCCAGTATCACGATTTCGCCGGATTCCTTGAGCTTTGTCAGTATATCGTTTACCTCGTTCCCGGTGGCACCGGGAGGGAATAATTTGGACATATTCCAGCCGGAGGGCGTAATCTTGTCGTTTTTGAACTCGATAATGGTTATCTGGATTACGGTCTGATCGGTATTATCGTTTGCTTCGGGGGTGGGTTTCGTCGCGGAGGCGGCCGAGTTATTACTTTCATTTTTCGGTTGTGCATTCGCGTTCGATTCCCGCTCCGTCTCTGTCGGCCAAAGCTCGGCTTTCGTGGCACGGAGGTGAACCACGGTCAACATGGTAAGGTTGTTTTTGTCCTGGCCAGGTATCATCACCGTTGATTCGGAAGCCAAAGTAGTCGGTCGGCCTTCGGGCAAGCGGATGTTTTTTTCGATTTTACATTGGCCGAACATGGGGTTGTCGGCTTTGTCTGCCTGACGATCGGACATCGATAACCATTTGCAATCGATTTTCAGTTGCAGGTCGGCGGTGGCCGTATCGGCTTCGTTGGTCCATTGGCCGGTGATTTCGGCTCGACAGCCGGGGGCTGCGTAAGTTATGCGAGGCGTATTTCGAGGCCCTTGTGGGGTGGGCGATCGCAGGTTGATGGGGATTATGTGACTATGTTCGAGTCGAGATCGGGCGGTCAGGTCGATGGTCTGGTCGAAGCGGGTCAGGAGTTCGGTCTGGCCGACGGCCGCGCAACGTTGAAACAATTGCTCGGCGGTGGGGTTGTCTTGACCGAGGGTTTCGGAGTCGAGTTTCGCCAATTGGTCTTTTTGACCCCAGATGACGAGGATTTCTCCCTGGATGCGGGTTGGCTGGGCGGGGGTTTCCTGAAATTTCGGCGGACGTGGGCGGGCAGGTATTCTCCGTGCAGCGCGTTTTTGGTCTGCCGAAGGTTGCGTTGTGGAGGGCTCTGCCGACAATGGACCGGCAATAACGGCGACCATCAATATGAAAACGCATGTCGTAATTCCCCTGAAGTGGCGCATGAGATCCTCCTTTGATAGTGGCGTAATAGGTGGTGGTTGGGCACCCCATTATACATCGGCGTTTCCGGGCGGTTGCAGAAAAGATTTTGGGCTACTCTCCATACCATCCGGCAGAATAGATTCTTATTCGAAGGGGCGCGGGAAAGGATTCCCAAGCAATATCGAACGAGAAGGGATGCTCGTTCGAGCGAGCGCGAAGATGAACCTTCGCTTGGCCCGATCCCGATATGTATCGGGACATCGGAGGCTGGTGGTGCGGTTGCTCGCCTTCGGTCCCTCGCTTGCCCGCCACGGCGAGGTAGGCGGGTAAACTGCTTCGGGCTGGTAGTATTGCCTAATCGGTGAGGCGGGTTGCTACCAGACGGATGACGGTTAGTTTGGTTTCCGCGTTCGGTGGGGCCGAAAGGTGCAAGTCGTTGCAGGATAGCCAGGTCGGCTCGCCGCTCTTGAGCATGCGGGTCTGCTCGATTAGCAGCCGTTGAGTGAACATGGGTATGTCGGCTTTATCCGCCACGCGCAGGTTCTTATCGCTTAGATCGCTGCACTCGAAACGCATATTAATCTGGGCTTGAAAAGGATCGACCGTATCCACCCACAGGCCGTTGATTACGCCGGTGAACCCGATGGACTCATAGGCCACGCTGGGGGCGAAATTACCGTCGGAGCCGAGCACGATATCTTTGACGGCCGGTACCTGCATCCCCGTTCCCACCGAAGTGTTCGCGGCCAAATCCACGATATTGTCGTAACGCAGTAATACGCGGGCCGTACCGAGTTGACCGAGTCGTTTGACTACTTCGGGCGCGCCGGGGTTACCCTGGCCGACCTGGTCCAGATTAAACTCGGCCAGTTGGGCGGACGTGCAACTCAACTCGAACACGTCGATCTGCAGGCGGGTCAGGTGAGCCAATGGGTCGGACGGCGTGGCCGGTTGATCGCCCACGCTGATTACATCGGCGGCGTCCGCCCGGCCCCACAGGCTGACCAAAGTCGCCGTCAGAAACAACCCGGCGGTTACAAGTAAAATCCATGTTCGCTTCGGCATGATAATCCTCCTTGTGTGATTGAGAGCATAACTCATTGCATGGTTGCCGCGCAGCGTATTATACACTAGTGTGCGTGTTTGGTTGCGATATCGTAAACATCAACACAGAGTTGCAGTATTTCGTGTTTGTCCATGTCGGAAGGTGGATGCACGGGCAAGCCCCGAAGTATCGGGGCCTACGCATGCCAACCGGCGCCCAGGTGGGTATGATGTTTCGGGTTGGTGTTCTGTTGTTCGGGCGTTTACCACACTTCATCTCTCCGTCTCGCCGTCGCTCAGTCTCTCTGTCCGTCCTCCCCCTCTCCCCCTTGCCTTGTCGAATGCATTCCTCATAGCAAAACGTGACTTGCCCTCGTCCCTCGCTGGCGCTTCGGGCTGGCAAGAAAACCCTCGCTAGCCCGCCACGGCCAGGCTTCGCTAGGCTCCGCCTTGGCGAGCGAGGTAAACTGCTTCGGGCTGGTAGAGGCGAACCCTTGCTTGCCCGCCACGGCCCGCCTAGGCGAGGCAAGCTTGGTAAACCGCTGCGGGCTGGTAAAGACAAACCCCTCGCTGGCGCTTCGGGCTGGTAGGGTCAGGTTCGTTGGCAGAGGAGGATCAGGTCGTCGCTGCTAGTTGGATCGTAAGGGTCGCGGGTGTAGTTGCCGAAGAGTTCGAGATCATCGGCGCCGTGGCGGCGGGCCCAGGTGCTCAGGCCATCGGCGGTTAGGCCGAGCAGGGTGGAAGTATCGTAATGGGCGCTGACGCTTTTGCTTTCGAGGTTTAATCGCACGAAATCGATGAATCCTTGTGTTCCCGTGCGGTGCAGGCCTTTGAGCAGAATAAAATCCTGTCCGCCGCCTTGAATGCGCCGGCATTTCTGCCAGAGGGTCGGGCCTTCGGCCAGGCGCCACAGGTTGAGCACGTGGATCAGGCAAACGCCGCCGTGGCGGGTCGAGGCCAGCAGGGCGGCGATGGCCCGCTCGGCCGACGGTCCGTCAGCTGCCAGTGAAAGCGAGTTGCCCATGCAGAGAACCGCGTCGAACGAACCCGGCGGGTCGCTCGGTTGCTCGAAGGAACGAACTCGCCAATGCAGGCCGTTCGATTCGCCCCAGCGACGGCGGCTATGTTCGATCATGGCAGCGCTGCAATCGGCTCCTTCCACATCCAAACCCCACGAGGCAAACATGGCCGCATGATGCCCCGTCCCACAGGCCGCATCGAGAACGCGGTGGACCGCGAACCGTTCAAAAACCCATCGATAAAACGGCTCCTCGCGACCGAGCCGTCGCGGCCAATCAACCAAGGCATCGTAGATGTCCGGGTTGTCGTCGAAAACGGGTTGAGCTGACGCAGGGTTCATATTCTCTGTCCCCTTTGTTTTCCCCGAAAATGAGCTGCGTCCCATTTGTTATCAAATATTCCCACCATCCGGTATTGTATCATTTTCCGCATCGGCTTCGAGCTGCGGAATCTCCCGATCGGGATAATACTTCTGGAACGCCAGTCGGCGGGCCTTGCGATAATAGCGGGCCAGGTTTTCCCAGTCGAAGTGTACGGCGTAGCTCTCCACCCGGTTACGCATTTGGATACGCTCGCGGCGGGACATGCGGGTCAGATCGTGCATCCAGTGGGCGATCTGGTCGCAGGTATTCTCGAATGATTTGCCCCGTCGGTTGGCCACGTAGATGCCATTGTCATTGTGGTTAGGAAAATGACGCATAACCCAGGCCCCAAAGCCGCTCAGGTCGCTGGTGATGGTGGGAATCCCGCGGGCCACGCACTCCATCGGTGTATAACCCCACGGCTCGTAGTACGAGGGGAACACGCCGAGGTGGCAGCCACGCACGAACTGCTCGTATTCCATGCCCAGGATCGGACTGGTCGGGTTGATGAACTCGGGATGAAAGACGACCTTGACCGGATCCTCGGCGCAGTTAAAAAGTCGGCGATGGCGGAGGTGGCGGAGTACGGCGTCGTTGGTGTTGTCCTCGATTTCGTGAGTTACGATGGGGGGCAACGACCGCCGCCTCCAGGCGTAAATGATCCGCTTGAGTTGCATGCGGGTGGTTTCGTCGAGCAAGTCGTCGACCGTCGGCAGCCGGGCATGAGCAATGGTCTGGGAAAGCTTGCGGCCCATGCCTTCCTGAATTTTCTCACAGGTTTTGCGCAGTTCGTTGGCCATCGCCTGACGGTTAAGGGCCTCGACGTTGAAGCCCCAGAACCGGGCGGGGCTGATGATGAAGGCCACCACCGTGGTGCCGTCGGGTTCGGCCTTGAGCCGCTCGTTGAGGCGGTACAGGGCCTCGATAAACATATCCAGACCCTTGTTGCGATATTCATAGCGTCCGGCGGTGAAGAAATAGAGCGTCCGGTCGAGATCGAAGGTATAGCTGGAAAAGAAATGCCCCATGACGAATTCGTGGATAAGCTCCTTGCTTTCGCGATGGAGGTTCTGAAATTCGTGCGGGGCGGCGAAGCGATCGACGTTCAGACCGTTGGGCACAAGCGCGTCGGGTCGCCGGCCGAGAAATTGTTCGGCCTCCAGGGCGGTGATATCGGAAACGGTAGTGAAAACATCGGCGGAACGAGCGGCCAGCCTCTCCGTCAGGAAGCGGTGGGAGAATTGATGCTCGCGGGCAACGGCCTCGCCACCGATGCCGGGTAGATAAGTGTAGAGATCGACGTTGGCGGCGCTGAGGCTGCGGCCGACAAGCGTGGCGTGGGTGGTGAACACGGTGGGGAAACGCAGATCGCATTGCTTGAGCAGCGGTAGGGCGACCGCGCCTTGCCATTCGTGGCAATGAACGAGCATGGGCTGATCGCCGAGGCGGCGATGCAGAGCCTCCATGAAGTCGGCCAGCAGGTAACCGAAAGCCACGATCCGGGTGAATTCAATATCCTCGCCAGGTGAACCAACTCCGAAATCCTTCCAGAAGAAGTATTTCATTTCGCCATGCCGCTCGGCGACGGAATCCACGTCAAAGAGCAGCACCTGCGGCCGGCCCGTGATGAGCCAGTGCCCGCAGTGGACCCGGATGCCTTTTTCGCGGAATTCACGTACGACCTCGCCTACCCGACCACGGGGCATTTCCGGCTCGAACTCGAGCGCGGACGTTTCCCGGTACGGCCCGACCAGCCAGTATCCTTCACCCCAACGGCGGGCGGCCGCGGGCGCCTTGCTTCGCAGAACGGTATAAATACCTCCGACCTGCGAGCAGACTTCCCACGAAACCTCGAAGAGCAGGGGATGAGACAAGACTTCCTGACTGTCCGTATATGCCGTCATAAAAATCCCAAGAGATTCACATACGCGATCTGGTCCGTCATTCAATCAATCCGAACCAATGGTATTATAAAACCGGCTTTTCCGAAAGACCATACGCGATGGATTGTTATCGTGTCGCCGCTTTCGGCCTGCCGTCGGTTGGCAAGTTCCCTGCTTGCGATCCAAGCCTTGCGACGTTTACCCGTCGCTTTCTTTGGGTTATAACCAAGGGAGAAATGAGCCTTGATGTAGAATAGAGCCGCGTAGCCGCCGTTCGCGGATTGATAGGATAAATGATGACGAACCCACAAGCCACGAAGTTGCTTGAGCTCGGGCACAGTCCCGACCCTGACGATGCTTTTATGTTTTACGCCCTGGCCCGCGGTCTCATTGATACCGGCGGATGGCAATTTCAGCATGTCCTTCAGGACATCCAGACCCTTAACCAGCGGGCATTGCGCGGCGAGTTGGCCATTACCGCTATCAGCATTCATGCCTATCCCTATGTGGCCGACAAATATATTCTCACCCATTGTGGCTCCAGCATGGGTGACGGATACGGGCCGATGCTCGTTGCCCGGCAACCGGTTCCCGTTGAACAGCTTAAAGGAAAGATAATCGCGGTTCCCGGCGAGATGACCACCGCTTTTCTGGTTCTCAACCTTTTGCTGGGCAAGGGGAACTTTCGCCATGAGGTGGTCATGTTCGATCGGATTCTTGAGCACGTGGCCGCCGGCCGAGCCGATGCCGGTCTGATTATCCATGAAGGCCAGCTTACCTATCGCAACCACGGTCTGCACTGTCTTGTCGATCTCGGTGCCTGGTGGAAGGAGCAGACGGGTCTACCTTTGCCGCTGGGCGGTAACGTCATCCGGCGCGATCTCGGCCGCGACAATATCTCCGCGATCGCCGCCATCCTGCGGCAAAGTATTCAGTACTCGCTCGATCACCGGGCCGAGGCAGTCCGGTATGCCTTGGAATTCGCCCGTGATATGGATCAGGATCTGGCCGACCGTTTCGTGGGGATGTACGTCAACCCCTGGACGCTCGACTATGGGGATGTCGGCCGTCGGGCCGTCCGCGAGTTACTCGCCCGTGGACACCAGAGAGGCCTTGTTCCGGATCCGGGTTTCATCGAATTCGTTTGACTGAATCCGAAAAAGCATAAGGCGAGATTGTGGCCGCCCTGAATAGCGGGTCGGTCGAGGTCGCTTTTGCCCGACAGGCTTATCCTTTCTTATCGTCCGAGGCGATCACCTCGTGTTCGGTGGAAACGGTCGCTCCGCGTTCGTCGGTGATGGTTAGAAAATAGACAATTCCCTCGGTGTCGGGTAGCTCGGCCGTGACCCGATTTCCGACCAGGCACGCCGCCGCCGATCGCCATTTTCGTTCGGTCCATGGTCCCTCGACGGTCGTGTAGTGGAGCGCGGCCTCGACAACGGGGACGGTGGTCTGGAATTCAGCGGTCACGACTTTCCCCGTGCGGGATGCGCTTTGGATTCGGGGTAAAGGCTGACCCTTACGCAGAACCGAATCGACAAATATACCGATCTCCTTGGGCGCCCAGCCGTGGGGGTGGCTATGTTGCATTCCGACCTTAATGCAGAGGGTGCGCGGGCCCTTAACCGCCCGGTAGCTCTTCTGATAGCTGTCCAGCGGATAGGCGAAATCGTTTGTGCCGTTGACGAAGAGTATGGGGATACGGCAGCCCGGCAGATACCGTGACGGGTCGAAGTTTTCGATCCATAGTGCCTTCTGATCCGCAGGGAACTGGCCGAAGGCGTCCAGCCACTTGCTGTTCTCGTACAGATATCCGCAGCCGTATACCGGCACGGCCACCTTGAACCGATCATCCAGGCCGGCCGTGATGCAGGTCAGGTATCCGCCCCATGAAATGCCGGTTATGCCGGTCCTTGCGGCGTCAACTTCGGGTTGTGCCCGCAGAAGCGAATGGGCCCTGAGGACATTAGCCACCGCATGATAAGGCCAGGTCTGATCGACCCCTTTGGCGATATCGACGAACTGTTGTTGGTGGCCCTGAGCAGGACCGCCATCGGGAAGTCGTTTTTTGTCAGGCCCATTGCCGGCCAGGTCCATGGCGATGGCCGCGTAACCACGGGCCGCCCAGAGTTCGACCCACTCGCGAAATGCCGTTCCTCCACCGCCATGCACCAGCACCATGGCCGGCACTTTTTCTCCGCTGGTCGCGGGGACCGCATAGTACGCGAAGACCCGCGTCGGCCGGCCGCCGTATGGTTCGCCGGCATAATAAAGCGACCGCACCGGACCCGAGGTGTCAATCCATTCGACCCGCGGCGGTTTTTTCAAATCAGCGAGGTTCCAGGGACCGCTCGGATGGCTGCCACACCCGGCGAGTATAAACAGCAGGATCGCGCAACACAGTGTGACCAAGCGTCGATGATGGGGTATGTTCATGGGTATTCTCCTTGGATTGCGATTGTCGGTTGAATAACCTCAATGTCGGCCGCTCAGGGCGATTTCGCGGCCGCCTTGATTGCCAGATCGACTATTTCGTCCTCCGCGTCGAAGCGGATATACAGGTCCGTGGGATGAAAGGAGACCGTGTTGATCTCGGCGAAAAGTTCGGCCCAGCGACGACGGAGGTCAAGGCGTTGTTGTTTAAGGGTCAGGATCTGTTGCATGAAATTATCGATGAAGGATTTATCCTGCGCGGCCTGTTTGTTATTCGTCGGCTTTACCAACGGGTATAACTGTTCGAGCAATTGCAGGCGGTGTCGCAGATGACTCAAAGACAGCTCCCAGAAGGCCAACTCCGCCCGGCGGCGTTGAGCTTGGGTGGTCGAATGCTCAAGAATCCTTGCCAAATCGTCCAGTGCCTTGATCTGTTGGCGATTGGTCTCGGGAGACGGAGGCGATTTCTTGGCCGCGAATTTGGCGATCTGATCGAACTGTTGAGCGCCGGTCATCACCCAGCGACGATGGTCCTTGTCCCATCGCGGGGTCGCCGCGGTGGTCGGCGGCGCGTCTTCCGGCATACCAAGAAGCCCTTCAGCCAGAGCAGGTTCATCGATGCCGTAGCGCAGGGCGAGGAATTGTTTCAGCAGGATGGCGATGTTCGGGGTGGAGACGTTCCAGCCGTAGGCCGCACAGGCGTAGGATGGCATACATACCTCGTGGGGCGACAGACGGTAGGACCAACTGGTGATGATTGATCCCAGCGACTTGTATTGAACCGCCTTGATCATGGCCAGGCGTATGTTTTCCATGTGTATGGCGTAGCGGGGCAAAGCGAAGTTGTTACCTGAAAACCTCGCGGCCGGCGCGGTAATTGCCTCGTAGCCGAGTTTTTTGAAACCCGCCACGTGGCCGAAGGCGGCGAAGCCCCCGCGCCGCTCGGCCTCGGCCAAGCCGATTCCCTCGCCGAAATACTCTCGATAGAGGGGCTTGAGTTTATCCGAATGGCCCAATGCCGCACCCTGCATGAGTTTGGGTGTCGGGTCCGTTGTGCAGCGGTAGTCCCATTCCACCCAGACGATGTCACTTGGCAACTCTTTTAGAGCCTCCGGATTATGCAAGATGACATCGGACCACATTAACGGCCTGATTCCGCGCTGCCGACAGTGCTCGGCCACCCGGCGATAATGGTTGACGTACAATGAGGAAAAGCTGTGTTTTTCCGCGTAAGCTTCGCATTTGGGGCAGCCCTGCGGTCCTACCTCGTCGCCGCCCAGATGCAAATAGCGCAGCGCAGGATGTTGATCCGCGATGTTGTCAATCAGTTCGAAGATAAGTTTAAGCGATGCCTCTTCTAATGGGCAGACCATATAGGCCCCATGATCCTTCCCCAATCGCGCGTATGGTTCCTGGTACAGCAGGTAATCCAGGTGGCCGAGACATTGCTGGAGCGGAATCACTTCCTGGCGACAGTCGGCGGCGGTTTGCAGGATCGCACGGATATCCCCTTCATCAAACGCATCGGGTCGTCGAATGGCCGCATGAGGATCACGGAACGGAAAACTGTCCGAGTACTCCATGAGGATACCGTTGATCTTGAAGCGGGCCAGCTCGTGCATAAGTATCCGCACATAGCCGGGCGTATATTGCTGGGCGGTCAGATCGATATGGACGGCACGTAACGGCAGATTGGCGTAATCGACGATCCGGCAGGGGGGTAAGCCGGCCGATTCCGTCGGGCATTGTTCGGCCAGTTGGGCCAGGGTGGCCAGGGCGTTGAAAACCCCGTCCATGTCGGACGCTTCGATGCGCGCCTGGGCTTGGCTTATTTCCAGTCGATAACCTTCCGGGCCTGGCGAGGACGATGTTGGTTGAATGAGGACCGTGGCCTGGGACGGGTCGGAAACCATCGTCGCGTTAAAACCCGGCTTATTCGGCAGATCGTTGATCAGCCAGAGATAACGCTCCGTTTGTTCCGCCCAGTCGGCCGGCGATGAGATTGTTAATTGACGGCTTGTCAACCCGGTTCCCGTCCGCCATTCAATCTGTTGCGGGGGTGGAATCAGCACGTACTTGTCGGTGACGGAAGCATCGGCTCCAGCCAGGTTGGAGGGAACTGAAACCACAAGAAACAAGATTACCAATACAAGATGTTCCAAGCGCATGTGTCGTCTCCATCGCATGTTGGAAAAGGGATCAACGCAAGTCGGCCAGCCGACGGATTTCCTCGTCGGACAGGGCGCGTTTGTAGACGCGTAATTCGCGCATCCGGCCGTTGAAATAATTTTCCGCGCCAAAGCCGATCCGCAACGGCTGCCCGGTGCTCAAGTCATAATCAGCGGGGTTAAATGCCTCCGAGCTGGCCACCTTTTGGCCGTCCACATACAGATGCAATCGCGAGCCGGCGCGAACGGCGGTCAAGTGACGCCACTGGCCGCCCAGATCGTCATCGTAGGATACGCAGCGGCCGGCCTGCCAGGAATAAACATGCCCGGCCTCGGTCTTATCGTCGGCGTTAGCCACTCCTCGGCAGGTCGAGGGGGCCAGGAACAATCGTCCTTGATAAATCGCCATACTCGTGATGCGTCCCCAGGTGTCCCGATCGCCCACTTCCCATCGCGGGTGATTGACCATCTGCCTGACCAGCGACCACCGCGTTCCACCCTCGTAACGCCATAACTCGCTTTTTGGCAGCACGCCCGCGTACAGCTTGCCGTTGTATACGGTGAAGTCATTGATTTCATTGATGGCGAATTTCGGATCGATGCCCACCTGTCCAAGGTATTCCCAATCGTCCGGTCCTTTATAACGTAACATGACTCCCGAGACCCAGCCGCCCAGAATCAGTGATCCCTCGTGGATGATCATGGAATGAATCTGGCTGATCTGGTGACTTTCGATTAAATCGCCGATCCTCCTCCAGTTTCGATCTCCCTCGTACAACCATGGATACGTGCGTGATCCATAAAGCCGGCCGTGGAGGATCATCATCGAATCGATCCGCTCAATTTTTTCCTTTGATTCCCGCAACAGGGTCCAGCGCTGATCTCCGTCATAGCGGGCAACATTCATCCGGTCATCGGCGAGGATAAGATCTCCGTTCAGCGAAGCGAGGGATGTCGCTCGATAGGCGATTCCCGGGGCCCCGCAGTCGGTCCAGGTCGTCCCGCCCTCGTAGCGGTAGACACGGGAAGGCCCGCACTCGCCTTTGTTAGCCACGGTCCAGTCATAGGTGCCGGTACCCGCGTAAAGCCGGCCGTCGTGGACGATCATGGACATCACCGAATGAGTATTCGGATCTTCACTGACCCGGCCGCAGTCGATCCATTTCTGCCCTCCGGCAAAACGAAACACGCGGCAGGCCTGCTTGGGGTCCGTCGCGTCGGAAATGCCGACATAGAGTTCGCCACGGTAGACGATCATCGCGTTGATAAGGGTGTTGGTCGGGCTGGGGCGGCCGTGGTCGATCCACGGCCCGTCTTGTTGATTATCGATTCCGAAATAAACATGGCGGATATCGCTGACCGAGCAATAAGCGGGCGAACTACCGGTGATGTTGAAATTGATGCCACGCCGTCGGGCCGGGTCAAACTGGCCGAGAATATCTCCGGTTACGTCGGTCATCGGCTTGCGGCACTGGACCCAGATTGAAATGGCCATATCGCCCGTGCCAAACTGGAATGCTTCGGAGTCCGGTACTTCGAGATAGGCCTGGTGTCCGCTGAACTCCGCCGCCCCATCCTTGAAGACGACGCCGTGGTTAACGGCATGACGATCATGGCCGGAATAGTCCCGTCCGTCTTCAGCCAGTTTCCAGTAGCCCGCCAAGCCGTCGGTCAAGCCGGCGAGGTCTTTTTGTCCGGTTGCCGCACAACCAAGCGTGAGGCAGCAAAAAGCGATAAGCAGGGCCGGCAGGAACAATTTAACGATGCATTTCATTGGCGATTCCTTTATCTGGCAGGCAAGGTTTCCAGGGTTACGACGAATCCAATCATCGGCGAATCGGTAAGGATCGTAATAAAAACCGATCCCGACGTAAATACGTAACCCGAGTGACGAGCAGGTGGTAAGGAAATGGGCGGTATCTCGGTTTACGCGTCATCGTGCGTCAACACAGCGATGGTGGTTCATGTAAGAAAATACGAGGCCATTCCGGCTAACACTATTTATGATTATACGAACAAAGGTTTGGCATATTCACAAACGGGAGGTATATTATAGGTGGGCCGCAATTGCATAAACGACTTTTCGTGTCGTGCAGACGACGCTTGACTGTTTCCGTGCCAGTTAAGCGTGCATGTCTCGATAATAAGGGTTGCGCCGGATTTCTTTTCTTCCGGCCGGTTGTTGAAAGGAGAAATTCCCATGTTCGACAAGAAACGAATGATTTATATCCTTCTTGTTGGTTGCGCTATTCTCTGCCTTGGTCAGAATGGTTGTCCCGGCGGAGGACAGCCGGATGCGGATGCAGATGGGATAGCGGATACGGAAGACAACTGCCCGCAAGTCCCCAATGCCGAACAGGCCGACGTGGACGGCGACGGGGTGGGTGATGCGTGCGATAACTGTATCGATGATGCCAACGCGGCCCAGACCGATACCGACGACGACGGCGAGGGCAATGTTTGCGACCACGATGATGACGATGACGGTGTTCCGGATTCCGAGGACAATTGTCCACTGGTGGCCAACGCCGATCAGGTCGATACCGACGAGGATGGTACGGGGGATGCCTGCGCGACCGTTGTGACTGGAGGTATCGTGGCCGATCACC
>CAZXSA010000136.1:0-13477 GCA_964642815.1 uncultured Planctomycetales bacterium
GGCTGCACATTTCAACGATCAACTGTTCCTCGACCGGGATCTGCACGTCGTCGCGGGCCGGGAGCGCAACGACGGTCACCTGCATTTTTTCCGCATCCACCTGCAGCCATGGCTGCGGGGAGCGCCCCTCGGTCAATTCCAGGTTCGTTTTCGCCAGTTTTTTGCTGCGATCGGACGGCTTGACGCTGACCACATCGCCCTGCCGAAGCAGATGGCCGGGGCGATCGACGCGTCGGCCGTTGACATAAACATGGCCGTCCTTGATCATCACCCGCCCGCTCTTGCGCGAGGGAGCCAGCCCCGCCTTGCAGATCACGTTGTCCAGTCGCCGTTCCAATATCTGCAACAAGGCGGTCCCGGTGTTTTCCTTGGAGCGTTCGGCCAACCGAAAACATCGCATGAACTGGGTTTCGAAAAGGCCGTAGTAACGTTTTACCTTCTGTTTCTCGCGCAGACGAATGCTGTATCCGCTGCCTTTGCCTCGTCGCCAAGCGTGCATACCCGGTGGGTTGGATCGCCACTGTTTCTCCATGGGGCATTTAGCCGTATCGCAACGCGGCCCCTTGAGCATCAGCTTGATCCCCTCCCGCCGGCACAATCGACATACTGGACCGATGTATCGTGACATCTAGTTATCGTTCCTTACCTTGAACCCGCTCGATTCATCCTGCTTACTACCACGCCAGCCTCCGCTGGTCCGACGTTTCATATCAAACCCGCCGTTTCTTGGGCGGTCGGCAACCGTTATGCGGCAAGGGGGTCATATCCTCGATGGACTGCACGCGCATGCCGGCCGACTGCAGGGCGGTAATCGCCGACTCTCGTCCCGAGCCGGGCCCCTTGACCCGTACCTCCAACTCGGTCACGCCGAATTTCCGGGCCGCCTGGGCCACCGTCCGGGCCGCCTGCTGGGCGGCGAACGGCGTACTCTTTCGCGTACCCTTGAACCCCACCGTACCCGCCGAAGCCCAACACAGCGTCTCTCCGGCGGTATCGGTAATCGTAATCATCGTATTGTTGAACGTGGCCTTGATATGGGCGATGGCCCGGGCCACGCTGCGCCGCGTTTTTTTCTTGCCTTTAGCCACGATGCATCTCCTTCACGCCTTTCTTGCCGGCCACGGTTTTCCTCGGACCCTTGCGGGTCCGGGCATTGCTGCGGGTCCGCTGTCCGCGAACGGGCAGGCCGCGGCGATGGCGCAGCCCACGGTAACAACCGATATCCCGCAAGCGGGCGATGTTCTGCTGAACCTGCCGACGCAGTTGACCTTCCACCATGTAATTACGGTCGATCACCCCGGCGATCCGGGCTACCTCATCCTCGGTAAGATCCTTGGCCTTCACGGATGGATCGATCCCCGCCTCCTTCAGAATCTGCCCCGCCAGATGCGGGCCGACCCCGTAAATATAGCGCAAAGCGATTTCGATCCGCTTTTCGTTCGGAATATCAATGCCAGCGATACGCGGCACGTCGCCACTCCTTTTTCATGGTTTCTAAAAAATTCCCACCGCCGGAACTCCATAAGTCCCGGTCGGAACCGCCCATTCTTCATTACCCCTGTCGCTGCTTGTGCCGTGGATTCGTACAGATCACACGGACCACGCCGCGGCGGCGGATGATCTTGCAATTTTCGCAAATCCGTCGAACGCTGGTTCGTACCTTCATGAGGCCACCTCATTCAATCAAAAACCGGCTTACCGCCCGTCGGTCAGCACGTCGGCCCCGTGGGCGGTAACCGCTACCGTATGCTCAAAATGCGCGGCATAACGGCCGTCGGCGGTCACCACCGGCCATCCGCTGCGATCCTCGTACATGACCTTGGCCGCGCCCATGTTCACCATCGGCTCGATCGCCAAGGTCATCCCCTCGACCAGCAGAAAATCCATACGCTTCTCACGAGGATCCACGTAATTCGGGATCTTCGGCTCCTCGTGCATCTCGCGGCCGATCCCGTGCCCCACGAATTCCCGGACCACGGAAAAACCGGCTTGTTCCGCATGGGCCTGCATGCGCCCGGCGATATCGCTCCACCAAAGCTTTGGCCGAACCATCCGGATGGCCAAATCCAACATCTCCCGCGTCACCGCCAGAAGCCGCTGCACTTCGGGCGCCACCCGCCCCACTGCAATGGTGGTGGCGCTGTCCCCGCACCAGCCGTCCAAACGAACTCCGCAGTCAATACTAACCACATCGCCTTCCTCCAGCTTACGGCCGGAGGGGATGCCATGAACCACCTGTTCGTTCACGCTCGTACATAACGCTGCCGGAAACGGAAACTTCGCCTGCCTGGCCTCCACCCCGCGAAACAGGGCTTCGCCGCCGGCCGCCTCAATCATCCTTTCCGCTTCGGCGTTCAATTCCGCCGTCGTTACTCCCGGTCGAACCATCTCGCGACATCGGGAGAGAACTTCAAAAACCACTCGGCCCGCTCGGCGTATTCGCTCGATTTCCTCGCTGTTTTTCAGCGCGGCGGTTCCTGATCTGGCCGTCCTTCTTTTCATCAGGTGACTTACACCACCCTTGAGCGGACCAGTTCTCTTAATCGGCAAGCCACCGAGTCAATCTCCTCGGTCCCGTCCACCCCGCATAAAACACCACGCTCCCGATAGTACGCTTCGAGAGGCGCGGTCTGCTCGTGATAAGCGGCCAAACGCTGTTTCACGACGGCCTCGGTGTCGTCCTTCCGCTGGATTAACGCCTCGCCGTCGCGATCGCATATACCCGCTTTTCGGGGCGGCTTATTCTTCAGATGGTAAACCGTTCCACAGCGGGGACAACTCAAGCGCCCGGTGATCCGCTCGACAATTAACCCGTCGGGGACCGCCAGCGAAAGCACAAGATCCACCCGACTACCGGCCGCGGCCAACGCGTCATCCAGCCTTCGGGCCTGCGGAAGCGTACGGGGGAAACCGTCGAGCAGATAGCCCGCCCCGCCGCCGGGTTTAAGCACCCGGGCCAAAACCACTTCGATGATGATTTCGTCCGGAACCAGTTGGCCGGCATCCATGTAACCGCTGACCCGCCGCCCCAATTCGGACCCGCTGGCGCGTTCGGCCCTCAGCATGTCGCCGCTCGACAGATGCTCCAGACGAAAGGTTTCCTTCAACCGTTCCGCCTGCGTGCCTTTGCCGGCACCGGGAGGTCCAAAAAGCACCAGAATCATCGTCTCAACCTTGCTCACGAGGCGGCGGTCTAATCGTTGCCGCCTAAAAAGCCTCGATAATTACGCATCACCAGGTTCGCCTCGATGCGTTGCACGACATCCAAGGCTACGCTCACCACGATCAGCAGACCGGTACCCCCCAAAAACGACGACACCTGGAACGAAACATTCATCCAGTGCGCCACCAAGGTGGGAATAATGGCGATCATCGCCAAAAAGGCCGCTCCCACGTAGGTAATGCGGGTCATCACTTTTTCGAGATAATCGGCGGTCCGCTTGCCCGGCCGTAAACCGGGGATAAAACTGCCGTAATCGCGCAGGTTATTGGCCATCTCCTTGGGCTGGAATTGCACCGCCGTCCAGAAATAGGCAAAGAAGAAAACCATGCCGATGTAGCAGAGAATGTAAAGAAAACTGCCGTAGCTTAAATAGCGGGCCAATGCGTGCAAGAAATTATTGTTGCCGAATATATTGGCCAGATAGCCGAGAATAATATTGGGGAAGATCATCAGCGAACTGGCGAAAATGATCGGCATCACGCCGCCATGATTGACCCGCAAGGGCAGAAACTGCCGCTGGCCGCCCAAGACGCGCCGGCCGCGGGTATGCTTGGCCTGCTGAATCGGAATTCGCCGCTGGGCCTGAGTGATCAAAATCGCCCCGGCCACAACCGCCAGGAAAGAAACAATCAACATCATGATCTTCGGTGGAGTCATCGCGCTGCTGCTCTGGGCGGAGGCCATGTTGAAATTCGCATTGCTGATCACTTCGATCACCGCGTTGGGCATGCGGGCGACAATGCCGGCCATGATGATCAGACTGATCCCGTTGCCGATACCGTATTCGTCGATCTGCTCGCCCAGCCACATCAGAAAGATCGTACCGGTAGTCAAAGCGATCACGCCCATGATCCAGAACATGCTGAACGCACGGGCATACTCCGGATACACGTAACCCTTGTTAATCGTGTAATTCATCCAGAACACCGCCTGGATCAAGCACATGGCCACCGTCGCGTAACGGGTATATTCATTGATTTTCTTGCGGCCGGTCTCGCCCTCGCGCTGGAGCTTTTCGAGGGCGGGAATCACCGTGGCCAGCAACTGGAAAATAATGCTGGCCGAGATATAGGGCATGATACCCAAACCGAAAATCGTGCTTTGGTGCAGGTCGCCACCGGTAAAAAGGGCGAAGGCGGATGCCAACTGATTGAAACCACCGGTATCCCCGGCGGTTTTCCGGATGCTCTCCTGCATGAAGCGCTGGTCGATGCCCGGCAAAGGCACGCAGAAGCCCAACCGGTAAACCACCAGAAGGAAGAACGTGAAAGCGATCTTCTTCCGCAGTTCCGGAATCCGAAAGATATTGGCTACCGTACCGAGAAACATAAGTCTTGTCCTTAACCGCCTTGGCCGCTAAACCAGTCCGGCGGAACGAATGTTGCCGCCGACCTTGGTGATCTTGGTCGCCGCCGCCGTGCTGAAACACGCGGCCTCGACGTTGAATTTCTTGGATATCTCGCCGTCTCCCAGAATCTTAACCGGGCGGGAGGCGTCACGGATCAGCCCGATTTTCTCCAACTCCGCCGGATTAATCGTAGCGCCGTTCTCAAAATGCTTTTGCAAAGCGGCAACGTTGACCACCTGATATTCCGTTCGAAAACGGGCGTTGCTGAAACCGCGCTTGGGCAGGCGCCGGAACATCGGCATCTGCCCGCCTTCCGTGAGTCGCCGAACCGTACCGCCGGCCCGGGCACCCAAACCTTTATGCCCCCTGATACTGGTTTTGCCATGCCCACTGCCGATACCGCGACCGATGCGCTTGCGCTTTTTGTTACGGCCGGCCTTGGTCAACACATCCGAAATCATCATCGCCCGTCACTCCCACTCGAAACTCAGACGGCAATCGTCACGCCGCGGAGTTTTTCGACTTCTTCCTTGGTGCGCAATTGCCGCAAGCCTTCAAACGCGGCCTTGACCAGGTTCTTGGGGCTGGTCGACCCGTAGGCTTTGGTCAATACATCCTTGACGCCGGCCAGCTCCATGACGGCCCGCACGCTGGCCCCGGCAATAACACCGGTTCCCTCGCCGGCCGGAACCAACACGACCCGACTCGCCCTGTATTTCGCCGAAACTTGATGCGGAATCGTGGTGCCGTTCATACGAATCTGGACCATGTTGCGCCGGGCGGCCTTGGTGGCCTTTTCCACCGCGGTCGGCACTTCGTTGGCTTTGCCGTATCCGACCCCCACCTTACCCAGGCGATCGCCGGCCACCACAAGGGCGGCAAAGCTGAACCGGCGACCACCGCGTACGACCGTGGCACATCGATAGATCCGAACCACCACGTCCTCCACCTCGCCGGGCTCGCGTCGGCGGTTCTGCTCTTCCCGGTCTCGGGAGCCACGCCGTCCACGTTCCTGACCACCTTCCGGGCCACCGCCACCGCGATGCCCACCCCGCTCGGAACGGCCTTCCGCGCCACGATGCGCATTCGCGTTCTGCCCTTGATCCTGGTTTTGAAAATCGTCTGCCATTACCGCCTCAATCATCCGCGGAGTCACACCCTTCGGCGTTCCGCCGCTTGTCTGGATTGCCGATTAAATCTTCAGCCCCGCCTCGCGGGCCGCCTCGACCAATGCCTTGATCCTTCCATGATAACGGTAGCCGTTGCGATCGACGGTGGCGGTTTTCAACCCCTTGGCCAGGGCCCGCTCGCCGAGCAGCTTGCCCACGGCGGCGGCGGCGGTTTTGTTCCCACCGTAACCGATCGTACCGGCCAAGTCCTTGCTCTTCGTGCTGGCCTCGACCAGGGTGCACCCCGCGTCGTCGTCGATCAACTGTGCATAGATGTTCTTCAGACTGCGAAAAACACTCATCCGCGGGCGCTCCGCGGTACCATACACGCGCTTGCGCACGCGCTGCTTTCGCCGCGCCCGTCGTTGTACCTTTACTTCGATGACACTCATACCCACACCTGTCGCTTACGAAAAATCTTATCCTGACCCGCTGGCAAAAGCCTTGCCCTGCTTACGCCGCACATGTTCACCGGCATAACGGATACCCTTGCCCTTGTACGGCTCGGGCGGGCGAATCTTGCGAAGCTCGGCGGCGAAATGTCCCACCGCCTGTTTGTCGGGCCCGGCCACCGTCAGCCGAGCCGGCTCCGAATCCCCACGGGCGGCGGGAACTTCCACCGTCACCGTCACTCCCGCGGGAATGGGAATATCAAACTGGGCTTCCCGCATTTTGCCGCTGGCATCCACGCCCCGCCCCATGAAACCAACGTTCAGGAGCAACCGATTGCCCTTGAGACTACAGTTGTAACCCGTCCCGTAGATCTCCAGTTTTTGCTGATAACCATGCTCCACGCCGACAATCATGTTGGCGATTAAGGCCCGGGCCAACCCATGCAAGGCCCGACTGCGGGCCTGATCGTCGCCGCGCTGAACCCGGATCTGAGCGGCGGGGGCATCGTACTCCACGGTCAGCTCCCTTGGGAACGACCAAGCCAGCTCACCCTTGGGGCCCTTGGTCCGCACGGTGCGATCCTTGATCTCCACCTTGACGGCCGGGGGTACCGGGATCGGTTTCTTGCCGATACGAGACATAATCTTCGGTCCTCTTCTTCTGCCGATCGATTCGTCGGCCTTCGCCCCGCCTCAGCAGACGGTGCAGACCAGTTCGCCGCCGATCTTCCGCTCCCGACATTGCCGGTCGCTCAACACACCCTGACTGGTGGACACGACAGCGATACCCAAACCGTTCAATACCTTGGGCAGGTCGTCCACCGCGGAATACAACCGCCGACCCGGCCGAGATACCCGCCGAATAACGGTAATGACCGGCTCGCCCAATGCTCCGTACTTCAGTTGAATACGCAGGAGGCCTTGCTTGCCGTCGTCGATTCGGTCGTAATCGCTGATATAGCCCTCTTGCTTGAGTACCTCGGCGATACCGAGCTTCATCTTCGTTGCCGGAACTTTCACCTCGCGCATGCGCACGCGGGCCGCGTTGCGGATTCGCGTCAACATGTCGGCGACTGGGTCACTCCACATCCTGGCCATCCTCGTCGATACGTGTTCCTGATTTCCCGTCGAGCCTCGCGACCCGACGAGTGTTTTACCAACTGGCTTTCTTCACGCCCGGAATCAGGCCCTGGTTGGCCATCCGCCGGAAGCAAACGCGACACAAGTGAAACTTGCGATACACCGCCCGTTGGCGGCCGCATATCTGACAGCGCCGGATCACCCGACTCTTGAACTTCGGTTTTTCACTTGCCTTGTTAACCCATGCTGTCGTTGCCATTGATGTCCATCCCAGCCGCCACCGCCGGCGCGG
Source organism: uncultured Planctomycetales bacterium (assembly GCA_964642815.1). Classification (GTDB taxonomy): domain Bacteria; phylum Planctomycetota; class Phycisphaerae; order UBA1845; family PWPN01; genus JAAYCU01. Next base: position 7,505 of record CAZXSA010000136.1, read on the forward strand.
CCTCGCCTCCCGGTCCAAAACGTACGCTTACACCTGCTCCGTGCGGAAGGGCATGCCGATCAACCGGAGCAACTCCCGGCTATCGCGATCATTGCGGGCCGAGGTCACCAAGGTGATATTCATGCCCTGTGGGGCCTCCACCGCCGCGGCGTCGATTTCCGGAAATATCGTCTGCTCGTTCACGCCGAACGAATAATTGCCCCGCCCGTCGAAACTGCGGGGATTCAACCCGCGGAAATCGCGAACACGGGGAATAGCCGTGTGAATCAGCCGATCCAGAAACTCGAACATCCGATGGCCGCGCAGGGTAACCTTCAAGCCGGTTTCATATCCCGCGCGTACCTTGAAATTCGACACGCTCTTGCGGGCCCGGCACACCTGCGGCTTCTGCCCGGTGATGACCGCCAGATCCTTGGCCGCCAATTCCAGTCGGCGCTTCTCCTGAATCGCCACCCCCAGGCCCATGGAAACCACGATTTTCTCCAACCGAGGTACGGCCATGGGATTTTGGGTTCCGGCCTTTTCAAACAAAGCGGGCAGGACTTCCGCTCGATATTTCTCCATTAACCGAGGCATGCTCATGACTCAGCCTTCTTCTCGCGGGTCAACTCGTTTAAGCGCGCTCCCGTCTTTGAAACGCGATATTTCGACTGAACTTTTCCTTGCGGGTCGAATTCCGTCTGGAATTTCACGCGAAGCCCCCGACCCGCCTTCTCATCCACCGGTAACACATTGGACACATGGATGGGGGCCTCCTTCTGCAGTCGGCCGCCCTGAGGGTTCCGTCGGCTCGGTCGCACGTGCCGATAGACCATGTTGATCCCCTGGACCACGACCATATTCTTCTTGGGCAACACGCGCAGAACCTTGCCTCGTTCGCCCTTATGATCGCCGGCGATCACTTCCACCAGATCATCTCGTCGTATATGCCACGCCATGGTTCGTTCCACGACCTCCGTCGTCGGCCCGGCGACTCAGACCACTTCGTCCGCCAGGGAAATAATTTTCATGTAGCCACGCTCGCGCAACTCGCGGGCCACCGCCCCGAAAATACGCGTGCCCCGCGGCTCGTTCTTGTCATCGATCAACACCACCGCGTTGTGATCGAAGCGTACATAACTGCCGTCCGGCCGGCGCTTGGCCCGCCGGGTCCGCACCACCACCGCCCGCACCACGCGGGCCTTCTTGTTGCCCGGTTTCATGTAATCGCTGTTGGCCAGGGCCTTCTTGACCGTGCAAATGACCACGTCGCCGATCCCCGCCGTGCGTCTCCGGGGCTTGCCGGGCCGGCCGGTGCTCCCGCCGAGCACACGGATCACCATGGCCTGTTTCGCCCCGGTGTTGTCGGCCACATCCACCATTGTCTGCATCTGTATCATCGCGCGTCTCTCGTCAACTCATCCGATTAATCAACCCGGGATTCCGCACCGGGCGTTTCGCGCCGGCCGCCCGCTCGGGGCGACCCCTCAGGCCTCCGGGGACCGCTGGATAACCTTCACCAGCCGCCATACCTTGGTCTTCGACACCGGCCGACATTCCATCACCTGAACCAGATCGCCCAGTTGGGCCTCGCTCTTCTCGTCGTGGGCATGCAACCGAGTTCGCCGACGCAGGTACTTGAGGTACTTACGATGGCGCGTGCTGTACTGCACCTCGACGCGAATCGTCTTCGGGGTCTTATGGGCCGAAGTCACCACTCCGATCCGCGTTTTTCGCAACCTTCGCTTCGCCGTTTGTGCCGTGCTCTCTGCCATGAACGCTTACCTGTCTTCCTGTACTCCGCCGGTTGGGATTCATTCACCGCAAAAACGCGATCAACCTTTCCGGTGCGTGGCCAAGGACTCAATGTGATACTGTTTCTGCTCCACCGTCGTCTCGCCCCGTTCACGCAACACCGTGAAAATGCGGGCGATGTTCCTTTTGGCCTTGGTCAGCATGGTCGGATCCTGAAGCTTCTCCGTCACCGCCTGGCTGCGTAAATCGAACAGATGCCTCCGCAAGCGATCCAACTCGCTGTGCAGCTCATCGGTTTTCATGTCCCGGATCTCGGAAATCTTCATACGCACATCTCCTCGCCACCGCCGGGCGGCGCGCATCGACCTTTCCGGCCGTTAGACCGCATGCCGCCGTACCACGAACCGGCAGCGGAAAGGCATCTTGTGAGCCACGAGAGCAAGCGCCCGCCGGGCCACATCCTCCGGCACGCCACCCAGTTCGTACATGACCATGCCTTCCTTCACGACGGCCACATAGTATTCCGGCTCACCCTTGCCCTTGCCCATGCGGGTTTCCAGCGGCTTGGCGGAAACCGGCTTATGCGGAAAGACCCGGATAAAAACCCGCCCCTCGCGGCGCAGATAGTGCGAGGCCGTCATTCGACCGGCTTCGATCTGCCGGGCCGTCAACCAACCGGAACCCAGGGCCTGCAGGCCATAGTCGCCGTAGGCAACCGTATTGCCCTGCGTGGCGCGCCCGCGAATCTTACCCCGCTGGGATTTCCGATACTTCATTCGCTTGGGCATCATCGCCATCGCTGATACTCTCCGTCATAAACTCCCGACCATCCACGTCCGCCGGGACCGATCACTCTCAAACTCCGAATCCGCCTCGATCCGTTACCAACGATCCTACATGCGCCCGCGCCGTCCCATTCGACCGGCCGGCGGCGCATCCGGACTGATCTGGATCTCCTCTCCGAACTTGCCGCGATAGATCCAGGTTTTCACTCCGATCGAACCGTAACTCGTTCGGCTCACCGCGTATCCATAATCAACATCGGCTTGGAGGGTCTGCAACGGGATCGATCCGCGCTTCTGGGTCTCCACCCGGGCCATCTCCGCCCCGCCCAATCGACCGCTGCACATGATCCTTACGCCTTTGGCTCCGGCGGCCATGGTGGCATCGCAACGCATCTTCATGATCCGGCGGAAACTGCCGCGTTTCTTAAGCTGCTCGGCCACGCCCTCGGCCACCAACTGCGCGTCCAGATCCGGATGCTTGATCTCAACCACGTTCAGATTGATCTTGCGATCGATCAGGGCTTCCAGTTCCTCGCGCAACTTATCGACCTCGGCGCCTTTCGGCCCGATCACCAGGCCCGGCCGGGCCGTATGCACGACCACGCGAACCTCGTTACGCGTACGCTCGATCTCGATCTTGCTCACCGCCGCATAAGGGGGCTGACGGTTGAGTCGCCGATCGATGTAATCGCGCACTCGGCAATCCTCGATCAGAAACTCGCCGTAGGCCGCCTTAGGCGCATACCACCGGCTCTTCCAGTCCAGCGTAATACCGGTCCGAAACCCGATTGGATTGGTTTTCTGTCCCACGCTCAGCTCCTGGGGCGGCTCTGGCCAACCCCGTCCCGCGATCAGCGCTCCTCGACTTCCACCACAATGTGACTCATCCGCTTGGCGATGGGATGAGCTCGGCCGCGATCCTTCGGCCGCCACCGGCGATAATAGGGCCCCTCATCGATCCGGACCCCGGTGACAAACAAGGAACGGACATCGGCCTCCTTCTCGTTGGCGTTGGCGATAGCGGATTTAAGCACCTTATCGATCAGGCTGCTCGCCCGCTTGTTCGTAAACCGCAAGATGTCCTGGGCATCGTTCACGTGCTGGCCGCGAATCAGATCCGCCACCAACCGAGCCTTGCGCGGACTGATCCGCGCGAAACGGTGCATCGCATGAAACGTTTTAGCGCCCATCTCTGTCTCGGCCACCGTACTTATCCTCGCCTGGTCCTCGTCCGCCGACTCATCCGTCCCGGCCGCTGACGATCAACCCTTGTTATTTCTCTTTTTCCTTCTTGGTTCCGGAATGGCCCCGGAATGTACGCGTCGGGCTGAACTCGCCTAACTTATGCCCGACCATCTCCTCGGTAATAAAAACCTTGTGAAAAGTCTTTCCGTTGTGCACATCGAAGGTCATACCCACGAACTCCGGCACAACCGTGCAACGCCGCGCCCATGTACGAATCGGCGTGCGTTCACCCGTGTCCCGGGCCTTCTGCACCTTGCGGAACAGCTTCTCTTCCACAAAGGGGCCTTTTTTCAAACTTCGCGACATAAGCCTGTCCGTTCACGCTCTGTTGCCGAGTTTACTTCTTCGGCAGGACCAATTGACCGTAGCGAACACTCCTGCGCCGCCGCAGGATGCGTTTATTCGAGTTCTTTCGAGGACTGCGGGTGCGTCCGCCCTTGGCCAACTGGCCCCAAGGGCTGCACGGATGCCGCCCACCACCGCTGCGCCCCTCGCCACCCCCCAGAGGGTGAGCGATCGGGTTCATCGAGGTACCCCGGTTATGCGGACGACGGCCCATGTGTCGTTTGCGTCCCGCCTTGCCGATGCTGATATTCTGATGATCCGAGTTTCCCAACTGCCCGATCGTCGCTCGGCATTCGACCCGAACCTGGCGCATTTCTCCCGAAGGCATCAACAACGTTGCCCAGTCGCCTTCGCGGGCAATCAGGCGGGCCGAGGTTCCGGCCGAACGCACCAGCTTACCGCCCTGCCCGGCGGTCATCTCGATGTTGTGTATGTCCATGCCCACCGGGATTCGCTTGAGCGGCATCACGTTGCCGACCTTGGGCTCGACATCCGGTCCGCTTTCCACCCAGTCGCCGGCCTTCAGGCCCGCGGGGGCGAGAATGTAACTTTTGGTTTGGTCGGGGTATTCGATCAAGGCGATATGGCAGGTTCGGTTAGGATCGTATTCGATGGCCACTACCGTGGCCCGCTGGCCGTCATGACGACGCTTGAAGTCGATAATGCGGTACATGCGTTTGTGACCGCCGCCACGCCACCAGGACGTAATTTTCCCGTGATGGTTCCGTCCGCCGGTTTTCCGCTTCGGCTCCAACAGGCCCTTGGTCGGCCGTCGGCGCTTATCGGTGATTTCCGCGAAATCGTTCACGGACGAATTGCGCCGCCCCGGCGAGGTCGGATTGTAATTCTTGATGCCCATTGAAACTTACCTTCCTCCGCGACGCGGACGCCCGCGCCCGTTCCTTAGAACAGATCAATATGGTAGTCCGGATGAAGGACCACCACCGCTTTTTTCCAACCGCGGGTCCGGCCCGTGGTCAGCCGGTAACGCCGCTTCTTGCCGGCCCGATTACTGGTCCGCACCTGCAATACCTTTACGTTATAGATCTTCTCGACCGCCTGGCGAATCTGGGCCTTATTGGCCTTCGGATGCACCTCAAAGGCATACGCCCCGCCCCGGGCCGGCATTGTCGCGGTAGCCTCGTGGGCCACCTGACTCTGATGCGTGCCCTTCTCGGTCACCAGCGGACGAACAACTACATGGTAGATATCCATGATTTCTGGTCCTTAATCGGCCGCAAACCTGTTACGCCCGTTGAGCCTCCGTCGCCTGAAACGTCTGCGGATCGGCCAACACCCTCTCGAAGGCCGGCTTGGTGAACAACAATTTTCGCCGTCTGAGAATTTCGTAGGCGCTCAACTCATGTACCTGACGAACTTCCGTTCTCGGAATATTGCGACCCGACTTAAAGACGGCCTGGTCCGGTTGGTGCAATGCCAACACGCAACCTTGAGCAGCCCCCACCGCCTTAAGCATCGAAAAGAGAGCCTTCGTCTTGGGAGTATCGATGGCCATGGGGTCGATGATCGCAACATCCCGGGACTGTAACTTGGCCAGCAGGGCGCTGTTACGGGCCAGCCGACGCATTTTCCTTGGAAGATCCAGACGGAAACCGCGTTCCTCCTTGGCGAAGGCCACGCCGCCCCCGCGGCGAATACACGTCCGAACATTGCCCGCGCGGGCGTTGCCCGTACCCTTTTGCCGGTACAACTTGCGGGTCGATCCCTCCACCATGCCCCGGCTCTTGGTCCGAGCCGAGCCTTGGCGCTGATTGGCCCGCCAGGCCACCACCGCCTGTTTGAGCAGACTGATCCGCACCTGGCCGCCCAGAATGCCTTCGTCGATCTGCATCGACCCGGTCTG
>CAZXSA010000137.1:0-13371 GCA_964642815.1 uncultured Planctomycetales bacterium
CTTGACCTGCAGGGCCGGCGTGGCCGAGGAAATCTCGTCCAGAAAGATCGTCCCGGTGTCCGCGGCCTTGAATTTGCCGGCCTTGTCGCCGACCGCTCCCGTAAACGAACCCTTGACATGCCCGAAGAGCTCGCTTTCCAGCAAGGATTCCGGCAACGCTCCACAACTGACCTCCACGAAAGGCCGCTCCCGCCGGTCGCTGCGGTGGTGAATCGCCCGGGCGAGCAGCGATTTGCCCGTTCCCGAATCGCCCTGGATCAACACCGTGGTGCGCGATTCGGCCACCGTCTCGATCATGTCGTAAATCCGTAGCATCTTGTAATCGTGGCCGATGATGTTATCCAGCCCGTAGCGTAGATCGAGTTGTTCGCGTAACGCCTGGTTTTCCCGGATGAGCGATTGTTGCTGCATCGCCCGTTGGATGACGAGGCTGATTTCCTCATCGATGATCGGTTTGGTCAGATAGTCGTAGGCCCCCATCTTGATCGCCTCGACGGCGCTTTCGATGGTTCCGTAGCCGGTGATGATGATGACCACGATTTGCGGAAAACGTTGACGGATGCCCCGGAGCAGCTCGAATCCGTCGGTTTCCGGCATGTTGATATCGGTAATGACCAATTGATAGGGCAGACGCTCCAACGCGGCGATGGCCTGGTTAAATCCGGTGACCCCGTTGGCCTCGTACCCTTCCAACCGCAGGAACTCCACCAGCGATTCCACGATGATCCGGTCGTCATCGACCACCAGAATCCGTTCCTTGGCTTTGCTCATGAAGACTTCTCCTTCGCCGACGGGCCGGCGCTTGCTTGCGCATGGATCAACCCGCCGTTCCGCAGAGGCAGATGAATGGTGAAGACGCTGCCGCCCTTCGGCCGGCGCTCCGCCCGGATCGTTCCGTTATATTTGTCCACGATGTCCTTACAGATCGCCAGGCCCAGGCCCGTTCCCTTGCCTGGCTCCTTCGTCGTAAAGAACGGTTCAAAGAGCCGATCGGTTTCCTCCGGCAAGCCGATACCGGTGTCCTCGACCGAGATGACGACTTCCTCCCGGCCGACCTGGGTACGTAGCGTCAACGTGCCCCCGTCGGGCATGGCGTCGATCGCGTTCTTGATCAGATTGCAGAAAACCTGAAACAGATTCGTCCCCCGGATGGCTGGTACGTTTTCGTTTAGCGTGCAGACGATCGAGACGCCGGAGGCGGCGGCTTTTTCGGACATGACCTTCACCGCCTCCTCCACGACGGTGTTGATGCTTGTTTCGTCGAAAGTCGTGTGCGCTCCTCGGGAAAATTCGACCAGTTCCTTCACGATTTCCGTCATCCGCAGCAGGCCGCCGCGTGCCTCCTGTAGATAATTTTCGATCTTGTCTCCCACGCCTTGCTTGTGGGCCCGCAAGGCGAGGTTCAAATAACGCAGAATCCCATCCAGCGGATTATTCAGCTCATGCGCCACCCGGGCGGCCAGCTTGCCGACGGCGGCCATTCGTTCGGATACCGCCAGTCTCTTTTCCATGCTGGCTACCATGGTCACATCCTCGACAACCAGGATCCCGCCCGTGATCTGTCCGCTGCCCGGATCGCTCAACGGAACGCAAAGCATGTTGAGCAGCCGTTCACCCTTATTCGAGTCGCGATAAAGCACCTGTTCGCAACGTCGCTCGACCCCATGATCCAGGGCTTGGCGGAGTTCATCCGCCCAGTTCTGATAGCGTGAATCAACGATATACTGGGTTAAGGCGTCCGCGATGGAGGCGTGCTCTTCCACTAAAAAACCGGCCGCCGGATTGTGATGGATGATGCCCAAGGCGTGATCATACACGACCAGTCCCAGAGACAGGCATTGAAAGACCCGCTCCATGGTTTCACTGAGTCGCGGCCTCGGCTTGTCGGAGGAACGGCTGGGACTCACTGGTTACTCCAGCTTGATATCCCGGTATAACGGAATCCTAAGAACGGATTGCCGTCACCTGTTGTGATGCCGATAAACATCATTCTGATCGAAAAAATGGCATATCAAAAACCACAATAATCAAAATCGGCAGAACCAAATCGCGAATGTGGTAAAAAATCAACAAATAGTATAGTCGGCGGGTTGAAATAAATCAACATTGGGGTTTCGGATTGGGGGTCCGATTCTGTTCTTGGACGGGATTGAGTCCGTTGGGATCCTCTTCCAGAGGCTGCATGATGAAAGTCCTGCGATTAATGCGGACCGTGCGTATATGGCAAGTAACGGGGATGTAGACCAATTCAACAAAGGAGGAGGTTTGAACGGGATGATACAGTCCTGGTGCAAAATTAATTTCTATCAGGCCCGCCCCGCAACATTCCCGGACGGCTTGGAACTGGATAGGCCATTCGGATCGCGCCGGTTCACCCACGCGCGCCACCACGCCTAAAATCATTCCTCGCCTCAAATCCACCACCGGTGGATAGGAGGTGGGGCAGACGATTTTCTGAAAGTTTTGCCAATCGGCATCACCGTGGATCGTAACCAGATCAAACTCGTCCGACAGATTCTGTATCAAATGCCCGGGCAACGATGCCTTCGGGCTGAGTCGGGCGCGGCCGATCCACACGATAGGGGTGGGTTCGGCCGTGGCCAGTTGCCAGAGGGGTACCTCGGTTTTTAATCGCCCACTCTTACTGCTTGCACATCCGGCCATGACGATGCATGCCGAGATTATTGTCGTCAAGAGAAGCTTGACCGTCGCGCGCCGACGATTTTTCCGTCGGAAGTGGTCGGCTTGGTTGTAGGGAACCATGCCCCAAGCTATAGTAGCGTCCTTGAACATAGGTTGAGTATTTTCCCCATCTTCGGGTTTTGATTCAAGCCGAAATTGGAGGACTGTTTTTATGATCGTCGGCGTGCCCCGCGAGATAAAGCCGGACGAGTATCGCGTGGGCCTGACGGCGGCCGGCACCGAAATCTTGGTTCAGAATGGTCATGAGGTACTGATAGAGCAAGGGGCGGGAGCGGGCTCGGGCTTGAGTGATGAGGATTTCGTCAAACAGGGGGCGGTCATCGTGGACCGGGTGGATGAAATCTGGAACCGGGCCGATATGGTCGTCAAAGTCAAGGAACCGCAGCCGGCCGAGGTCGCCAAGATCCGTCCCGGGCAGGTCGTTTTTGCCTATTTTCACTTGGCCTCCGACCAGCGGTTGACGGAAGACCTGCTCCACACCCAATGCGTGGCCATCGCCTATGAAACCGTGACCGATCATCTGGGCCGGCTGCCTTTGTTGACACCGATGAGCGAGGTGGCCGGTAAGATGAGTATTCAGGAGGGCGCTAAATATCTGGAAAGGCCGATGCACGGGCGAGGAATTCTGCTCGGTGGCGTGCCCGGCGTCGAGCCGGCCAGCGTATTGATCATTGGCGGGGGGGTGGTGGGGACCAACGCCGCCAAGGTGGCCGCCGGCTTGGGTGCCAGGGTCATCATCATGGATGTCAATATCGATCGGATGCGTTATCTCGACGACGTGATGCCGGCCAACGTACGTACGGTTTTTTGCGACGCGGAAATGTTGCGGTACTATATCCGCGAGGCCGATCTGGTAATCGGCGCGGTTTTGGTCCCCGGAGCGAAATGTCCGCGTCTGGTTACGCGGGACATGCTGGCCACGATGAAGCCGGGGGCCGTCGTCGTGGATGTGGGCGTGGATCAGGGCGGCTGTTTCGAGACTACCCGGCCGACAACCCATTCGGACCCTATTTACGAGGTCGATGGGATCGTGCATTATGGCGTGACTAACATGCCCGGAGCTGTTGGTCGCACCAGCACCTTTGCCCTGACCAATGCCACGTCGCCATACGTGGCTCGGTTGGCCAACAAGGGCTACAAAAAGGCCTGCGCGGAAGACCGGGGTTTGGCGAACGGTATTAACATACAGGAGGGTCGGCTGACCAACCGGGCCGTGGCCAAAGCCTTTGGCCTGAAGTTTGAACCCGCCGTCCTGTCGTAACGTATGGAAGAATGGCGCGAGTTCCTGCTTTTTCAAGAGAAGTCGGCCGGTCGGAAATGCGAAATGGCCGTCATGGCCTTCAGGTGGGTGATGGGAGAATAGGCCAAGGCCGGGGATCGTGCTTCGACAAGATGGATTGTCGGTTTAACTAATGGAACGTTTGCGAAAATGAAAAAGCTAATCATTACCATCGTAGTCATCGCGGCGCTGGTGGGGTTGTATGTTTGGGCTAAATCCTTACAGGTTCGTTTGTCACCCCTGGAAGGCGAAAAAGTTGTCGCCCGGCGCGGCGATCTGATTGTACCCATCACCGCCAGCGGCAAGATCGAACCGGCCAACATTGTCAACATCAAAAGCGAGGCCAGCGGCACCGTCGTTGAAACCCCTTATGAGGAAGGGCAGTTGGTCAAGCAGAGCGATCTCATTGTCCGCCTCGATAAGGAGGACGAAAGTCGAAATGTGGAGCGGGCCGCGGCGGATTACGAACGGGCCCAAATCACTTTGGACCGTGCCAGGATATCCCATCGCCAATCCGAGGAGGTGGGCGTGCCTCTGGCTCAAGCGCGACTTGAGCAGGTCCAGGCAAGAAGCGCTTTGGCCAAAGCCAGTTATGAATGGCAGGAGAAACTAAAAAATGATTCGCCTGGATCCAGCACGCAACTGGAATTTGACAATTACAGATATAGTCACGAAGAATCCTTAGCAACCGTCAAAGCCGCCAAGGCGGAGCTCGAGCAAGCAAAAATCGCGGTCCAGTTGGCGAATAGAGAAATAGATGCCGCGACACAAACCGTTGAAACGGCTAAGAAAGCCCTTGAAGATGCCGAGCAACGTTTGCGGGAAACCGAGGTTCTATCACCCATCGACGGCATGCTTCTTCGACGACAAGTGCAGGTGGGCGAGGTGATTTTGAGCGGAAAAACCTCGTTGGTGGGCGGGACCGACCTGATGCAGATCGCCGATATCAGCAACATCTACGCCGTGGTGAATGTCGATGAGGCTGACATCGGCATGGTGCATACCCTGGCCCCGGAATCGGCGCGGCCCGGCCAGCCGGCCGCAACCCGGCCGGAGGATCCCGCTGGTGAACCGGCCTCGACCACCCAGCCGGAAGAACAACGGATGGTCGAGTTCCCCGAGAAAGTACTTAACAAGGATGATAAGGTCGAATTGACCGTTGAATCTTTCCCCGAGGAAAAGTTCTACGGTCTGATCGAGCGGATTTCTCCCTTGTCGGAAATCGTGCAAGCCATCGCCACCTTCCGGGTCCGGATTCGGGTCACCAGCCCCAACCGCGATAAACTGGTCGCCCTGCTGAATACCCAGGTTGAAGCCCAGTTTACCGTCCACTCCCTCCGCGATGCCGTTCTGGTCAGTTATGACGCTATCCAGAAGAATCCTGACGGCGAAGGTTTCGGGGTGTTCATCGCCGTGCAACAACCCGGCCAGCAGAAGGCCGAGCCGGTATTCAGACGCTGCCGTTTCGGGCCGGATAATGCCATCGATGTTGCCGTTCTGGAAGGTCTGCGGCCGGGCGAGGAAGTCTACACCAAGTTGCCCATCAAGACTGAAAAAGAACGCAAGCAGGAAGGTCAGAAGAAGAAGTAAGTCGTATGTCCGCCTCTCCGCGACTGTCATCGGGGGCGGATTGTCGAGTGCAAGCATGATCGATATCGAGAGCATGACCAAACTATATCCGATGGGCAACACGGTCGTGCGCGCCCTCGACGGAGTTGATATGCACATCGGCAAGGGGGAATTCGTCAGCCTTACCGGTGCCTCCGGCAGCGGAAAGAGCACCATGATGCATCTGATTGGCTGCCTGGACCGCCCGACCGCCGGCCTGTACAAGCTCGACGGTCAGCGCGTCGACCAGATGAACGACCGTCGCCTGGCCCGCATCCGCAACCGTTACATCGGCTTTGTCTTTCAGACCTTCAACCTGATTAATCGCACCACCGCCGTGGAGAACGTGGCCTTGCCCCTGGTGTATGCGCGTCAGCGAATCACCCGCAAGAAAGCCATGCACGCCTTGGAGCGGGTAGGCTTGACCGGCCGGGCCCATCATCGGCCGAGCGAATTGTCCGGTGGCGAGCGGCAAAGAGTGGCCATCGCCCGGGCCCTGGTTAACAATCCGCCGCTGCTGCTGGCCGACGAACCCACGGGCAATCTGGATACCCATACCGGCGAGCAGATCATGGAATTGTTCCATGATCTGCATGCGGCCGGGGTCACGATCGTGCTGGTCACGCACGAGATGGCCATCGCCGCGCAGGCTCAGCGGGTGGTTCGCATGCGCGATGGGAAAATTATCGAGGATCGGCGGGTCGATCAGGCCTTCCGCGAGGAGTTGCTGGCCGATCGAATGAACGTGGCCGGCAGAACCACGGAAACAAAGAGTTAAATTGGAGTCTTTCGCTGGGTTTTCCATAATGTTTACTTTTCAAATCATCATCATGGCCTTGCTCGGTTTGCGGGCCAACTTATTGCGCTCCCTGCTGGCCACCCTCGGCGTGATTATCGGCGTCGGTGCGGTGATCTCGGCCATGTCTATCCTCGAGGGCACGCAACGCGACATCATTGATCGGTTCGAGTCACTGGGCAGCGAGACCATCTTCGTTCGCCCGGAGTTTGCCAAACGCGGAGGCCGGCCTATCGGTCTGGTCCAGACCATGACGATGGAGGATGTCGAGGGTCTTTCCGATGCCCGGCGTTGCCCGCATATCGCCGCCGTCGCTCCACAGGTAGCCGCATCCCTGTCCCTTAAGTATTTCTCGAAAAACAAGCAGGTAGACGTTCTCGGAACCAATCACCAGTTCGCCGAGATGTTCAACTACAAGGTCGCCAAGGATCCGGAGGGGAAAAAAGCCCGTTTCCTGACTCGCGAGGAAGTGGCCTCCGAACAGAAGGTCGCCGTGCTAGGCAGTAAGGTCGCCAGTGAATTGTTCGGCCAGGTGTCCCCGATCGACAAGGGGATTCGCCTGAAAGGCATTTCCTTTCGCATTATTGGGGTGATGGAGGAAAAGGGAAACGTCGGGATGAACGCTGTCGATACGCAGGTGTTTGTTCCCGTAACGACGGCCATGCGTCGACTGCTCGGCGTGAAATACCTGCAGGGGATGCTCGTGCAGGCCCGCGGCGCCGAGAACGTGGACGCGGCCATCGCCGAAATCAAACGCGAGCTGCGCCGCCGTCATGACATCCGGTTCCGTAGCGGACAGAAAGACGATTTCGAGATCATCAGCCAGGAGGAACAGCGCAAGCAGGTCGATGAGGTCATCTGGATATTCCAGATCGTCCTGTACAGTATTGCCGGCATCTCTCTCGTCGTCGGCGGTATCGGGATCATGAACATTATGCTCGTTTCCGTTACCGAGCGAACCCGGGAGATTGGCGTGCGCATGGCCGTCGGCGCCCAGCGCCGCGACATTTTGCGTCAATTTCTGATCGAGTCCAGCGTCATCAGTTTCCTGGGCGGGGCCTTCGGTGTCGGTCTCAGCTACGTGATGACCGATCTACTCGAAAGCGTCACGCAAATCATCGAGACCTATACCAGCAGTGGAGCGATCGGCTGGGCCCTGAGCATGGCCATCATGACCGGCGTCTTCAGCGGCTTGTATCCGGCCTACAAAGCTTCCCGGCTCGACCCCGTCGAGGCCCTGCGTTACGAGTAATTTTCAGCGACGTTCGCTAATCCGTGATGACTTGACGATGCGGATCACCGCGTCTGATCGGCCGATACAGCGAATCCCGCTCGACGGGTACTCCGCCCGCTTCGACAATCATCGCTTGCAGTTGCGGCACGCTCAGTTCCTGATGCGTATCGCCACTCGTCTTGGTGATGTCGTACCAGACCACGGTTCCGTCGAGATCGTCCACTCCCCAGTTAAGACTGACCTGGGCGAGTTTGGGCGTCTGCATGACCCAAAAAGCCTTGATATGGGGAATGTTGTCCACTAGCAAACGGGTAATCGCCAGCGTGCGCAGGCAGTCCAATCCGCTCGGTCCGGGAAGGTCGGCCAGGCCGCTGCCCGCGGGGATGAACGGCAGGGGGACAACGCAATTAAAATGGGCGGCCCGGTCGGCCAGCGAAGCGTCCTGATGGGCACGCAATTTGAGCAGATGACCGACTCGTTCCTCCACGCTTTCGATATGGCCAAAAAGCATTGTCGCGTTGGAAAAGATGCCCATTTCGTGGGCGATGCGATGCACGTCGAACCAGCCTTCCTCGCCGACCTTGTTCTTGAATGCCTCCTCATGCACGCGGGAATCGAAAATCTCCGCCCCTCCGCCGGGGAGGCTGTCCAGACCCGCCACCCGAAGCTGCTCCAGCACTTCGCGCACGGTCAATCGCGGACGCGCCATTCGCGAGAAATGAATAATCTCGATCGCGGTGAAGGCCTTGATGTGCAAGCGTGGGCAAGCCCGGCGGATTTCCCGGCAGATATCGAGGTAATAATCGAAAGGCAACTCCGGATGCAATCCGCCTACGATATGCACCTCGGTCGCGCCTGCCTCGGTCGCCTGCCGAGCCTGTTCCACCACCTGTTCGACGGTAAGCTGATATCCGTCTGGTACTTCTTTCCGATAGGGTCGGCAGAAAGAACAAAACCGGCAACGCAACAGGCAGTAATTGGTATAATTGATATGCCGGTTAATGTTGTAATACGTCTTACGCCCGTGCCATCGCTCGCGGACGATGTTCGCCAGCTCGCCCAGCGTGTGTAAGTCGGCCGAGCGAAAAAGACGCACGCCGTCATCGGCGTCCAGCCGCTCGCCGTTCCGCACCTTGGCGGCCATGTCGGTTACATCATGCATGTCGCTTATTCGCATCCAGTAAGCGTTCAAGGGTCAGGCGGTTGTCGGTTAGCAAATTCACCGCGTCGGCATAATCGGTGAATTGCTGGTCCACCACCAGCCAGCCGTCGTAGCCGATTTGTGCCAAGTGTTCCACGATGGCCGGGACATTCATTTCCCCACGGCCGATGGGCACCGCCCGCTTGCCGATCTGGTCGGAGATATGCACGATGGCCAGGCGCTCGCCGAATTCGGTCAGGAGATAGCGCGGATTGACCGCCGCCGAATGAAATTGCCCCGTATCATTCAGAAGCAATAATCGCGGATGATCCACCGCGCGGAGCAGATAACGCAAATCCTCGATCTGTTCCACGCGGGAATCGCAGGCGTTGGCCAGACAGATGTTCATCCGCATCTCGTCGGCGATGGCCAGAATCGCCTCGAGCGCGACCGCGAACATCTCCAGCGACTGGTGCCGGCGGTCGCCGCCGCGCAGGTTTACCGCCTTCAGCCCGAGGATCCTGGCTAACTTCATTCGATACCGCAGATCGACCAGTTCTTCACGCAGATCGCCGGGGCTTACCGCTGTCAGTTGTCCAACACGTAGGCCGGAAACCGTCAAGCCGTACTTGGCTGGTATTCCTGGCGAACACACCCCGTGCCCCGCCGTTTCGCGATCGTCCGATTCCATCCGCCACCAGGACGGCTCGAACGCCGCATAGCCGGCCTCGCGGATCGCGGTTAGCACCCGCTCCAGCGGTTCATCCGGAAGGCATCTTGTGCTGCAGCTAAGGCGCATCGGCAGCCCCTTCCCGTGAGGTGGAATTGCATGGCTCCGCGCGAATCAGGCAGATCATCCCTTGATCCGCCCACGAGATCATATCATGCATGCCGGCCGAACCAAAATATCCGATCACCGAATAGACCTCGGCACGTGCGCCAAAGTTTTTCTCAATACTTTTCGACAGGCCCGCCAGAACTTCGCTCGCGGCGGTCTCGTGTTCAAGATTTTGCGGCAGTAATTCAAGTCGCCAGTGGAACAGATTGACCGGCGGAACGGAGTAGGGGGCCGGATCATTGAAAACGCCCAAAGTGGTCGCCCGGCCTTCAAGTTGCCGGATGCTCCAGGCCGTGGCCACGCGGCTGGTCAAACCGCAAGTGTCATTCTGAAACGCCCGCAGATAAGCGTAACCTTCAAACGCCGTGGTTGCCGTTAGAAACGACAGAACCACCACTCGGCCAAGTCGGCGTTGAACCATGCGGCAGAGAATAACCGCCGCCGTGATGCAAAGGACGACATCCGCCAACAGGGCAAATCGCCCATAAGCGGCATCCTGATTCCCGGCGAATTGGATGAACTGGACGAGATTGCCGATCGCGGGCAGCAGGATGAGGAGCAACATGCCGCGATGATCGCCGCTCTCGGTCCGGATACCTTTTTTGAGTTTGGTCAAACCGAAGATTGCGATGGCACATAGGCAGGCGCCAAACAGAACCGGCGAAACACCGTCGGCCATCAGTAGAAAACCGTTCCGCAAGGAATCCATGAGTGGCCCGGGTGTAAACATCGCCCGCGTATTGCCCAGATTGGAACGCAGCAGAGGCCGGTTGCCGATCAGATGGGTCAGTACATAAGGGTTGGCGATAAAATACGTCGCCACCGCCGCCGCCCCGGCCCGCAGCATCATGCCGGTACGTTCGTTTGGTTTTTGCTTCCGCAAGAAAGTCATCATGGGCAGGATAAGCAGCGCCGGCCAGGCGTTTAGCACCATGCCGAAGGCCGCCCCGGCCAGCATCCCTGCCGCCAGCCCCCAGCCTCGCCGCCCGCTCTCCACGTAACGCATGGCCGCCATGGCCGCCAGCAGCGTCAGTACAGCCCCCGGCAGATGCGGCTTGGCCTCGTGCGTGACCGTCACGACCACGGGCATTAGAATGAAGCACAGCGTTGCCAGCCCCGCCGTCAGCCGATCCCCGCCCCCCAAACGTCGCACCAGATGATAAACCGCCCACACGCCCACCAAAGCCCAAGCCACCACATAGAGCCGGGCCACCACGTAAAAACGTCCGAATTCCTCCGGCCGATCCAGATAGTACGCCACATCGCCGCTCAGCGTGATCGCGCCGCAGGCGGCCGCCACCCTGAGTAGCAAACCCACGGGATAAATCCACAAGCCCCCGTACTGGTACATCCGTGGATCAAAATCGCCGTTCCCCGGCCGCATACTCGCCAGCGCCATCAGGGTGACCATCTCGTCCGGGTGATAACTGTATAACCGATACCGTCGGATAATTTCCGCCCGCTGGCAATCGGTTTCATTTAAGACCACGCTCCGCCCGTCCGCGACGACGGGATTGATATCCACGTCCGCTCCGCGCGTCGGATCGGTTGTTCGCTCGCCCGCCAGCCGTTGGATTTTTTCACCCGGCCAGACCGGCTCGTTGCCGAACAGGAAAGGGTCCACGTTGCGCGAGGGCAGCCCCCAGTTGATCCCCGTGCCAAAAATGATCGCCCCGGCCGCCAGCAAACCCGCCATCAGAATCCGCGATGACCATCGGCTGCTCTTTATGTTCGTATTTGTGCTCATGCCGATATCCATAAACAATCCGCGATGGTCGCCGCCGCCAGCATCAGGCTGACCATTCCGTTGATCGTGAAAAACGCCACATTGACCCGTGAAAAATCATCCGCCCTGACGAGACTGTTTTCAACCAGCAGGAGCGCCCCCGCCATGCCCACGCCGAGGACGTATAACCAGCCCAGCTCCGCCAGTGGAATCAGCAGCAGTAACAAGACCACCGTGATGACATGGGCCAGGCGGGCGATCCACAGGGCTTTTCGCGGCCCGATTCGCGCCGGTAGGCTGAACAGACCTTGCGCCCGGTCGAATTCAATGTCCTGGCAGGCGTAAATGATATCGAAACCACCCACCCAGCCGACGACCGCGCCCATCAATACGATCGCCGTCCAGCCGATCGAGGCCGGATCGATCGCCAGCCACGCGCCCACCGGTGAAAGGGCCAGCGCCCCGCCCAGCACGAAATGGGACCAGCGGGTAAATCGCTTGGTGTAGGAATAAAAGCAAAGGTAGGCCAGCACCAGCCACGAAAGGGCGATGGGGATGATGTTTGCATACAACCACCAGAACCCCATGCAACAGAGCAGAAAGGCCACGACCGCCGCGCCCATGAATGAGGCCGCCTGACGAATGGTGATCGTCCCGGCCGGAATGGCTCGGCTGGCCGTTCGCGGGTTGCCGGCGTCCAGCCGGGCATCGACGATGCGATTAAATGTCATGGCCACCGAGCGCCCGGCCACCATGCAGCCGACGATTAAAAGCAATTGCCCACCCGTCGGCCACGCTTGGTTTGCCGTGCCGGTCCCGTACGCCGCCCTTGCCGCCAGAAAGGCGGCCGTCAACGCGAATGGCAGGGCGAACACCGAGTGCGAGAATTTAATCATCTCGCCCCAGCGCCGGGCCATCGAAACCCCCGCGGATAATCCTCCGATCACACTCATCCACGAGATGATATCCGCAAGCCCCAGCAAGGGAAAATCTCTCTCCCCTTGAAAATCATGACGAGTGATAGCTACCAGCCCGAAGCAGTTTACCAAGCTTGCCTCGCCTGGGCGGGCCGTGGCGGGCCAGCAAGGGAACATCATCCCGCAAGCGAAAGAAGAAGATAGGAGTCAGGAGAATCAAGAAAGGACAAGCTATGCGTCGCTCCGTCGCTCTTTCTCTCCGTCGTCCCTCGCTAGAGCTTCGGGCTGGTAGTTGCTTCTTGCGCCGACGTTTTGCGGGTATCCGCGCGGTTCACGGCCGGTCGGCCGATCGAATAGTACTCGAAATGCAACTTCTTCATGGCCGCCAGCGAGTAGATGTTTCGCCCGTCGAAGATGATCGGCTGCTTGAGCCGTTGACGCATTTCGTCGAAGTCCGGGGAACGGAACTCGTTCCATTCGGTGACCACCGCAAGAGCATCGGCGCCGTCCAGGGCCTCGTAACTTTGGGTGTGGTACGTGACCCGCTCGTTGCCGAATTGCCGGCGCAGGTTTTCGAGGGCCTGGGGATCGTGGGCCCGGACGGTAGCGCCGGCCGCCAGCAGATTCTCGATCAGAGTTACCGCCGGGGCCTCGCGGATATCGTCGGTTTTGGGTTTGAATGCTATCCCCCATATCGCGAAACATCGTCCGCTCAAATCCTCGCCAAACCGTTCGGTTATCTTGCGAAACAGAAACAGGCGTTGCCGCTGGTTGACCTGATGAACGCTGTCCAGCAGATCGGGTTCGATACCCGCCCCACGGGCGACGTGAACCAGGGCCTGCACATCCTTGGGGAAGCAGCTTCCGCCGTAACCCGCGCCGGGGTAAAGGAACTGGAACCCAATGCGGGCGTCCGAACCGATCCCCTTGCGTACATCATTGACATCGATCCCTAGCGCGTCGCAGACACAGGCGATTTGGTTGATAAAGCTGATCCGGGTGGCCAGATACGCATTGGCCGCGTATTTGGTCATCTCGGCCGCGGCGCGAGGCATGATGAAAATTGGCCGTTGATTACGCACGAAGGGTTCGTGCAACTCGCGCAGGCAATCGGCGGCGGCCGCGTCGG
>CAZXSA010000138.1:0-13221 GCA_964642815.1 uncultured Planctomycetales bacterium
TGCAGAACGGCGAGATGATCATCATTGCCGCGCGGCCGAGCATGGGGAAAACCGCCTTTGGGCTCAACGCGGCGATGCACGTCGCCGGCCAGGAGGGCAAGTCGGCGGTTTTCTTTTCGATGGAGATGAGCAAGCAGGCGATCGTGCAACGGCTCTTGTGCAGCAAGGCGGGTATCGATTCGCATAAGCTGCGCCGGGGAATGCTTTCCTCGGCCGAGTTCGAGGCCTTGACCGGTATCGGCGGCCAACTGGGCCAACTCCGGCTGTTCGTGGACGACACGCCGGGGATGAGCGTGCTCGAATTGCGGGCCAAGGCCCGACGCCTGCGGATGCAGCATCACATTGACGTTATTTTCGTGGATTATCTGCAGTTGATGCACAATCCGGGACGGGTCGAAAGCCGGCAGCAGGAGGTTTCCGAGATCAGCCGCGGGCTGAAAGCCCTGGCCCGGGAGCTTGATATTCCCGTGGTGGTGCTGTCGCAGCTCAATCGAAACCCCGAGGGGCGGACGGACAATCGGCCGCGGATGAGCGACCTGCGCGAGTCGGGGGCGATCGAGCAGGACGCGGACGTAATCATGCTCCTGCACCGTGAGGAATATTACAAGAGAGAAAATTGTCCGGAAGAGCTGCGGAATATCGCCGAGGTAATCATCGACAAGCAGCGAAACGGCCCGACCGGCGTGGTCAAGCTGCAATTCGAGCAAAAGTTTACACGTTTCGCCAACCTGTCCTATGGGGCGGATCCGGCTTACGTGCCCGCGGCCCGATACGAGGGCGGCTACGCGCCTCCGCCGTCGCGCATCGATGACGAGGAAGATGCTCCCTTTTAATGATCCGACCCCACATAGCCTCGGGTATGCCGGGCTACGTGCCGGCCTCGCGTTGAGCGTAGCGAGTTGTCTGCCGGATCCATTCCAGACGATCAAGGCTTAGCAGTCCATAGTTGTAGATGTTGATCGATCTTACACCCGCGGCAACCGCCGTCGCCGCCGACCGGACGAGGGTTTGGCTGTCCGGGCAGTCCGGGGCCGTGGCCTTGAAGCCCAGTTCAACGTGACGGATGTCTCCCGTGTCCGAAAGGGCGGTTTCGACCGTCGAGCGGATCGTATCGTCGTCGTGCGGGCAGGTACTCAGCGTCGCGTCACAATGGCGGGCGATGGACGGCCAATCCGTGGCGCTCAGGTAGCGATCTCCATCGCGATGAACCACAAGCCGAGCGGTACATACTTGTCGCAGGGAAGCGATCAGGCGGGCCACCCGCCGACAACGCCAATCGACAAAATCCATCAACTCCGGATGAGCGGCCGCGAAATGCTCCGGTATTTCCGTGCGCGGAGAGCCTGTCTTGAAGATTTCCTCGAGGGTCCGGGTGGTTGCGTGGACGGCGGCCTCCACATCGACGGAATCTTTCTCCGCGGCCCGGCGGCAGGATGCACAGAAACATAATCGATACAGCCATTGCCCCGTCTCCCCTAACTCCACGCCGACCTTATGGTGAGCATGAACGTGCGGCCGGTATTGAAAAGAGGGACGCTCCAGTTCGATCGTCTCGAAGGGATAGTGGTTACACAGATCCTCGATCAGGAGATTCAGATATTCCCCGACATCCGGATTGACCGGACACAGCCAAGTCGGGTCGATATCGCCGAAAACGTTTTTCACCGCGCAACTTTCATGTCGGCCCGCCAGTAACGAGCTATGGCAGCATACCGTCCAGCCGCGCAGGGTTAAGCCGCGTTTCGCGCAAGCCTCGCCGAGGTCTGTCAGCGGGTTCCGGGCGCCGAGCCAGGACGCGATGATCGGCCGAATACGCGCATCGACGTATTTCTCCATGTGCGGCTGAAACGCCAATCCCCCCGGTGAGCGGAACCGCCGCGGCGTCACCCCAGGATGCGGACGGAGCTGGTCGATGCTGTGGTAGGTGGTGGCGATACTGATGCCGGTTACGCCGGCCTCGCCGATCAGGCGGTCAAGGGTATCGTCGATCCCCTCATCCACCAAGTCCCACAAATAACACCATAAATTGCTCTGAAACATGGGGCATCCTTCCATAAGGTTTTGTGTCCGCCTGAAGTTTAGTCCAAAAGCGTCCGGCCATCCACAATCGGTCAGGCTTTACCCACGCTATCAGGCGGATTCAGAACGAACCGCCCAAGCAGGTTCAGGCAAATCCGACAATGCCTACACTTATCGCCATATCCGGAGAAGCATGGCACCTCCTTGCCCCGCCAAGACCTGAACAGGGCCGCCGCACGCGCCCCAAGGCGGGTAGGCGGTCTGCGAGACCCGAAAATCGATATAAAAATTAGTATCGGGCGTGTAAGATTTCGCCGTCGAATCGCAATGTAATAGGAAGGTGGTAAACTACGGGCTATGTGGCGATGGGTGGTTATATTGATCTGTCTGATCGGCTGGCTGGTGATGGCCGTCGGCCATTTGGCCCCGTTGGCGGGAATGGTCCAGGCCGGGGTAAATCCCGAACGCATCGCCACCGACCTGGTAACGATTCCGCCGGTCGGGCTGCTGTTGATGCGTAGTCTGGTTTGCTCGGCGGTCGCTACTCTGGGGGCACTTTTGTTAGGTCTGGCGCCGGCGGCTATTCTTGGCGTGGCGCGAGGCCGTTCGGCCGCTGTTCTGACCGGGTTGGTTTTGTCTCCTCTGCTGATCCCCCCTCAGGTCTACGCTTATGCCTGGGGTTTATTGCTGTCGCCGCAGGGAGCCTTGGGTATTCTCGTTCCCGGAGACACATCCGTTGGTCCTTGGTCGCGGGTGTTTCAAGCCGGTTTGATATCCGCAATCTGGCTGTGGCCGGTGGTAACGCTTATCGTGGCTGCCGGCTGGCGGTCCGCCGGTAGGGGTGTATTTGAATTGGCGATCCTCGATACCTCGCCGGGTCGAGCGTTTTTGTTGGGGGTTTTGCCTGTTCTAAGAGCCTACCTGTTGGCCGCCGGTTGCACGGTTTTCGCTATTACCCTCCTGGAATATGCGATACCCCATCTGGTATTAGCTCGGGTTTTCGCCACCGAGCTACTCGTCCTGGTTGATGTCGGCGCTCCGCCGGGTCAAATCATATCCTTGGCCGCCATTCCGATTATGATTATTCTGGCCTTGGTTGGTCTGGTTTGGATCGCCCTGCGCAAAGTACATCTCTGGCAGGCCCTTGAGGAGGATGGGGACGACCTGGCTGGTTGGCCCGCCTTCGGGTACGGCTGGTTCGGAAGGGGGGTATGGGGCGGATCGGCCTTGGTTTGGATCGTGAGCGTGTTGTTGCCGGCCGGGGTGATGTTTGCGCAATTGCGCGTGCCCGGGGCATGGCGGCAAGGGTTCGTGCTTTTTCGTGATCAATGGGGTTGGTCATTTACGGTAGCCCTGATAGCATCCATGTTGGCCGTGTGTCTGGCGGTCGCCGGTCCGCTTTTTCGGCGAGCGACCCTGAATGCGACAGTTCGTCGGCTGGTGGCTTTCGGCATGTTGGCGGTTTTTCTGGCGGCGGTGATGCCGCCGGCGGCCCTGGGTATCGGGTTTGTCATGATCTATAATCGCGCCGGCTTGTTGGGTTACTTATATCGGGATACGGCCTTGATTTGGGGTCTGTCCCTGGCGGCCCGATATGGAGCGATTGCCCTGCTGATTGCCTGGCTGGCTCTTGGACGGCGGCGTCTGCTCACTCTGGAACAGGCTCGAACCGACGGGGCGGACGCATGCGGCGCGCTGGCTTGGGTTATCCTCCCGGCGGTTTGGCCGGCGTTGCTGGCGGTCGGTCTGCTGGTGGCGGTTCTGTCTCTTTTCGAGATCGTCATAACCCAACTGGTCGGTCCGGTGGGTTTTCCCAGCATCGCCATGACGATTCTGGGTTTGATGCACTATGGGCGTGACGATGTGGTTATCACCATCAGCCTGGTCATGATGGCGGTGGGGATCTCGACCACGCTGTTCTGCGGGTGGTTGTTCGCACGTGTGGGGAAGTAACCTTTGTACGGTTTTTTCATCCAATACGCGCAGGCTCATCGCGACCGAATCGAGGATTCGCTACCGCCGATGGTCGGTGATTTATACCGTTGGTTTGCATGGTCGCATGTCGGATTTTCAGGGGTTGGGCAGCGCGGCCGTGGTCGAACAGTGGCCATGTGGCTAACTTGTCTGGCGTGCCTCGGTCTGTTTTTCGGCTGCGATCGAAACGACATCGCCGGAAGTAAATGTGAAGCCGTATTCGGTGGTCGAGGAATCGGGCCGGGGCAGTTTGTCTATCCCCGGGCCATCGCCGTGGGGCCGGACGGCTGCGTTTTCGTGGTCGATAAGACCGCTCGGATTCAGCGTTTTTCGGCTGACGGTGTATACGAAACCCAATGGCAGATGCCCGAGCACGCCGCGGGTAAGCCCACCGGCCTGGCCGTCGATCGGATGGGCCAGGTTTACGTGGCCGATACCCACTATCACCGGGTGATTGTTTACGATCGCGACGGCCGCGAGCGAGCCCGTTTCGGAACCGGCGGGGAGGGCGAGGGTGAGTTCATCCTGCCCACCACGGTGGAGGTCGCCGACGATGGCACGGTTCTGGTTGCTGAATACGGCGGCAACGACCGCATCAATCGTTTCTCGCCGGATTTCAAATACATCGCTTCCATCGGCGGTAAAGCCGACCCAGGCAATCAGTTTCTTCGTCCGCAGGGATTGGCGGTTGATCGAGACGGAGGCCTTTGGGTTGCCGATGCGTGCCATCACCGCATCTGCCATTTAGATAAGGCAGGCAACATCGTTTCCAGTTTCGGGGCCCCCGGTCGAGGCCAGGGGCAATTGCAATACCCCTACGATCTCGTCCTGCTGGGTGACGAAACGTTGTTGGTGTGTGAGTTTGGCAACAACCGCCTGCAACGTTTCGACCGTTCGGGCAAGAGTCTGGGAACCTGGGGTACGCTGGGTACGCAGCCTGGCCAGTTATGCAGCCCCTGGGGCGTGGCCCTGGGTAAAGACGGGCGAATTTACGTACTCGATTCGCGTAACGATCGCGTACAGATCATCAGGATGTGAGCGGATGCTGATGGCTTTTCAATGGCCGATTTCCTTCGATCGACCGGCGTGGCTCTTGCTGCTGCTGGTGATTCCGGTCATGGCGGCCATATCCATGCGTTCGCTTTCGGGTCTGGACACGCATCGCCGCGTACTGGCCGTCGTGTTGCGTAGCCTTGTGGTTCTCCTTTTGGCCTTGGCTCTGGCCCGTATCCAATTCGTCAAGCGTAACGAGAATGTGGCCGTCATCTTCGTGCTCGACCGCTCGCGAAGCATCCCCGAGGACTTGCGTTTCAAGGCCCAGGATTATGTACGTAAAGTGGTTAGCGAGATCAAGGGCGAACATCGGTTCGCGGTGGTGGGTTTCGACGGCCGGGCCGACTTGGACATGATCCCCAGTCGGGTGGGCACGACCATTCTCGATTTCAGCATGGCCGAGCACCCGGATCGCACGAATCTCGCCGCGGCCGTACGCTTGGCCTTGGCCGCCGCCCCCGAAGGTTTCGCCAAGCGGGTGGTTCTATTTTCCGACGGCAACGAGAACATCGGCAGTCTGACCGACGAGATCGAGGCGGCGGTCGCCAACCAGACGGCGATCGACGTGGTCCCGCTTCAGTATCTGCGCGAGAACGAAATCCTCTTCGATAAGATCACCGTTCCCGCCCACGCCAGCGACGATACGCAGGTTCCCGTACGTCTGATCATTAAGAGTCGCAAGGCGACCCGGGCCAAGCTCGCCTTGTATCATGGCGATCGGGAGGTTCCGCTGGCCGATCCGGAGATCGAGTTGAGCGGCAATATGCGTCCCGATCCGTTCACGATTCCCATCCAGCTTAAAGGTGGGGGAATCCACCGTTTCGATGCCCGGTTGACTCCGCTTTCTCCAGGCGACGACACGATTCCGGAAAACAACCGGGCGACGGCCTTTACGTTCGTGGAGGCCCAGGGGCGCGTCCTGGTCCTGACCCAGCTCGGCGGCAAGGATGATGCGGTGCTGGTGGAGGCCTTGCGTCGCGAGAAGATCGACGTGGAAATGCGCGACGTGGACGAATTCAATCTTGATCTGCTTCAGCTTCAGGAATACAGCGTGGTGATGCTCTGCAACATTTCGGCGGATAAGTTCAACGAACCACAGCACAAGGCTTTGGCCAGTTTTGTCCGGGATTTCGGCGGCGGCCTGATCATGCTTGGCGGAAACGAGTCCTTCGGCGCGGGGGGGTGGATCGGCACGCCTATCGAGAAGGTCAGCCCCGTTTCCTTTGAGATCAAGCATAAAAAAGTCATCCCCCGGGGGGCCCTGGCCATCATCATGCACAGTTGCGAGATTCCGCGAGGCAACTATTGGGGTGAGCAGGTGGCCATCGCGTCGGTCAACGCGATCAGCAGCCAAGATTATCTCGGCGTGCTCTGTTATTCGTGGGGTTATAGCGGGGTTAATTGGGATGTACCCCTGGCTCCGGTGCAAGACAAGGCCGCGGTCATCGACAAAATCAAGCAGATGCAGATCGGCGATATGCCGGACTTTGGCGCCAGCATGGAACTGGCCGTTACCGGCCTGATGCAATGCACCGACGCCGCTCAGCGTCATATCATTATCATCAGTGACGGAGATCCCAGTCCACCGCTGGCCTCCACGATCAAGCGGATGCAGGAAAACCAGATCACCTGCTCGACCGTGGGTATCGGATACGGAAGCCATGTGGTGGAGCAAACGCTGATCGGGATCGCCCGGCAAACCGGGGGGCGTTTCTACGCCTGCAAGAATCCCCGGCAGCTTCCGCAAATCTTCGTAAAGGAAAGCAAGGTCATCAAACGCTCGCTGCTGGACGAGCGGACGTTTCAACCGCGTATTGTCGGCTTTTCGCAAGCCATCCAGGGTATTCGTTCGGAAGACTTGCCCCAACTCGACGGTCTGGTCCTGACCTCGCCCAAGAACGATATCACCATGCCCATTATCCGCCGTGGTGCTGACGGCGACGATCCCGTGCTGGCCTACTGGAATTACGAGATGGGCAAGATGGCGGTTTTCACGAGCGGCTGGTGGACCAAGTGGGGGGCGCGCTGGGCCTCGTGGGAGAGTTTCGGGAAATTCTGGGCGCAACTGGTCCGGTGGGCCACGCGTCAGCAAGGTTCGGCGGATTTCGATATCGTCACTCGTCTGGAGGGCGGCCAGGGGAAGATCATGATCGAGGCTTTGAATAAGGACGCCTCGTATCTGAATTTTCTGCGGATTCAGGGTCGCCTGACCACGCCGGCGATGGAGACCGAACCTTTGCACCTGTATCAGACCGGGCCGGGCCGCTACGAAGGCTCATTCGAGGTCAATGACGACGGCAACTATCTGGTCAACCTACGCTACAGCGATGCCCAGCATGAGCAGGGCGTCATCAGCACCGGCCTGAGCGTTCCCTATTCGCCCGAATACCGCGAGTTAAATACGAATTTCGCGTTGCTGGATAAGGCCGCCGAACGTACCGGCGGCCGGGTTCTGGACCTGACGAGCAAACCCGAAGACGTGTTCAGCCGCCAGAATTTACCCATCTCCGTCTCGCGTCAACCGATCTGGCGGTGGGTGGTTATCTGGTTGTTGCTGCCGATGCTTCTGTTGGACGTAGCCGGCCGCCGATTGGCCTCGACCGTGGCGTTTTCGGTTTACGTGGAGGTGGCCGTCCTGGCGGTCGCCTGCGCGGTGTTCCAGGCGTGGCATGGCCATCTTTCCTTCTGGTCCGTGGTGCAGGCGATCCTTCTGGCCGAGATCGTGGGTTGGGCGGTGCGCTATCGTTCTATCATGCCGACGTTGCAGTTCCTGACCCACACGGTGACGGCCTTGTCGCAGGCGGGCCAGCGCAGTACGCGCTCGTTGAGTCAGCTCAAGGGTGTGCGTGAACGGGTCCGGAAGGAACTCGATGAAAAACCGGTACAGGAGCGGGTGGTGGAGACTTTTACACCGGAGCCCTCGGCGGACGCCCGCAGGCGTTTCGACGTTGGTGATCGAGCGGCGGAGGAGCCGGCGAAAGATCTGGCCGACTCGCTGGGCAGTGCCGCGGCGAAGAAACTTGACGAAACGCCCAAGCCTGGTCGAGTTCGCCCC
The DNA here is from genome assembly GCA_964642815.1 of uncultured Planctomycetales bacterium. Classification (GTDB taxonomy): domain Bacteria; phylum Planctomycetota; class Phycisphaerae; order UBA1845; family PWPN01; genus JAAYCU01. The sequence goes on from CAZXSA010000138.1 coordinate 8,102, forward strand.
GGTCAACCGCGTGAGCCGGAAGATGACACGACTTCCCGGCTGTTGCGGGCCAAGCGACGAGCACGCGAGGAAATGGAGCGCCAGGATGAGGACAAGAGTGGAGAATAACACGGGCGTCGAGACCGTCCGCACCGGTTTGAAAACCTGCCGGGCGGATCATGATCTGGATGCGCTGTTTTTGAGGAATGCTTCCCGCGGTTTCAGGACCGTGGAGTGAAATGGAGGACTGTCTATGTCACAGAACATCGATCCCCGAGTGGAGAAAGCGGCCCAGGAGTTTTGCCATAAGTTTCAACGGCTGCGCGAGGAAATCGGCAAGGCCATCGTCGGGCAGACCGAGATTGTTGACGGCGTGCTTACCTGCCTGTTTGTCGGCGGGCATGCCTTACTCGAGGGCGTTCCCGGATTGGGTAAAACCTACCTGATCCGCACACTTGCCCAGGCCCTCAGCCTCGATTTCAAGCGTATTCAGTTTACCCCCGACCTGATGCCCGCGGACATCATCGGCACGACGATCATCAGCGAGGATCCCGGAACCGGCCGGCGCGATTTCCAATTCCAGAAAGGGCCGCTGTTCGCCCAGATTGTTCTGGCCGACGAAATCAACCGGGCCACGCCGAAAACCCAATCCGCTCTGTTAGAGGCCATGCAGGAACATACCGTCACGGTTGGCGGACAGCGTTACCCGTTGCAGGAGCCGTTCTTCGTGATGGCCACGCAGAACCCCATTGAGCAGGAGGGAACCTACCCACTGCCCGAGGCCCAGCTTGATCGGTTCTTTTATAAATTGATTGTCGAATATGCCTCGCGCGAGGAGCTTAAGACCATCCTCGACCGTACCACGACGGGCCATCAACCCAAGATTGAACCGGTGATGACCGCCGAGGAGATCATCGGTTCGCAACGTCTGGTCCAGCGAGTTATCGTCGCACCACACGTGCAGGATTACGCCATTCGTCTGACTCTGGCGACTCATCCGGAGGGGGAGTTCGCCACCGAAATGACCAACAAGTATATCCGCTGGGGTTCCAGTCCACGTGGCGCCCAGGCCGTGAGTCTCGCATCCAAGGTCCACGCTCTGCTGGAAGGGCGATTCAACGTGAGTTTCGACGATGTGAAGAAAGCGGCCGTCCCCGCCCTGCGTCATCGCATATTGCTCAACTTCGAGGGCGAGGCGGAGAATCTGCGTACCGATGAAATTATCGGGGATATCCTGGAGCATACGCCGACGATGGTCGGCGCGGCGGCATAGCGCGAGGGAGAGATGGAGGGATAGAGGGACGGAGAGATATTCAAGGAGTCGCTGATTGTCCGATGTTGAGTATTGTTTTCTGACCGCTGATAGCTGATTGCTGAATACCGAGAGCTAATTTATGCCTGTCGCAACCCGATACAACGAACTGCTCGATCCGGAGTTCATGAACCGTCTGGAACGTCTGGATATCGTTTCGCGCAAGATCTTTTTCGGGCGGATGAAGGGTGAGCGACGCTCCAAGCGCAAAGGTCAGTCGGTCGAGTTCGCCGATTACCGCAACTATGTCAGCGGCGACGATCTGCGCTTTCTCGACTGGAATATCTACGCGCGGCTGGAACGGCTTTTCATCAAGCTGTTTTTCGAGGAGGAGGATCTGCACGTCAGCGTGCTCATCGACGCCAGCCGCTCGATGCGTTTCGGCGATCCGGACAAGGCCCTGTACGCCCGGCGGATCGCGGCGGCCGTCGCTTATATCGGCCTCATTAACTATAACCGCGTCAGCGTGACCGCGTACTCCGATCATTACGGATCGGAACTGGTCGGGCTTCGCGGCCGGCACATGATTCATAAGGTACTCGATTATCTTGCCGGGCTCGATTCGTCCGGTGCCGGCAATCTGACCGCGGCCTGTCGGCGATATGCCATTCGCCATCCGCAGCGAGGTGTCGTGCTGCTATTGAGTGATTTTCTGGACAAGGAGGGATACGAGGCCGGCCTGCGGTACCTTGTCGGGCGGAATTACGATCTGTACGCCATTCAACTGCTCTCGCCGGAGGAGATCGAGCCGAAACTGGCCGGTGATCTGCAACTGCGCGACGTCGAGGACGACGACCTGGCCGAAATTACCGTCAGCCGGGCCCTGCTCAACCGCTACAAGCAGAACCTTAACGCCTATTGCCTTGCCTTGCGTGATTTCTGCGCCCGGCGCGGCGTTACTTATTTGTTCACCCCCACGACCGTGCCTTTCAATCAACTGGTGCTGACTTATCTGCGGCAAAGGGGGTTGCTCAAATGAATTTTCTAGCGCCATGGTATCTGCCCGTTTTGGCCGGTGTCCTGACCGTGCCGCCGCTGGTGCTACTCTATTTCCTCAAGCTCAAGCGTCAGGAACTGCCGATCTCCTCTACATTGTTGTGGAAGCGGGCGGTCCAGGATTTACAGGTTAATTCGCCCTTTCAGCGGCTTAAGAGTAACCTGTTGCTTATTCTGCAGTTATTGCTTCTGTTGCTGGCGATTCTGGCCATCGCCGAACCGATGTGGACCGGCCAGCGGGGCCTGGAGAAGGCCGTCGTTCTCCTGCTGGATCAATCCGCCTCGATGGCGGTCGAGGAAGGCGCTCGTCAAACGCGGCTGGATCTCGCCAAGGAGCAGGCGCATCGGGCTATCGACGATCTGACGACCAATCAGAAGGCCATGGTCATCGGGTTTTCCAATCGGGCCAGGGTGCATCAGACGTTTACGAATGATAAGAACGCCTTGCATCGGGCCGTGGACGCTATCGAGCAGACCGATGCGATCGGTCGCCTGAGCGAGGCCATGACCCTAGCCGAAGCCCATTCCACGCCGGTGGGGGAGGGGATCGGGGTTGAATCCGAGATGGCCGAATCGCAATATATCGTTTTTACCGACGGACGGCTGCCCGACGCCGTGGATATCGCCGTGCAGCGGGGCACCATGGATATCGTCCGGATCGGAAATCGTCAGGAAAACATGGGCATCGTGAATCTGGATGTACGGCGACACTATGAACGTCCGGAATTACTAAGCGTTCTGGTACGAGTTCGCAATTTCGGCAGTGAGCCGGTCAGCCGGGATATATCGCTGCTGGTCGATGGTCAGCTAAGCAGCGTGCAGACCATTCCGTCGCTTGCTCCTCTGGCGGATGCGGAGCGACTGGCCACCATGCAACTGACCGGTCTGCCGCCCGAGGGGAATGAGACCACCATTGCGTTCGAGCTAACCCTCGCGACCGCCGCCCAACTTGAAGTTCGCCTGTCAGGCGAGGATGCCTTGGCTATCGACGATCGGGCTTATGCGGTCGTGGCCCCGCCGCGATCCATGAGCGTATTACTGGTTACGCCGGGCAACTATTACCTGCGCCGACTGGTTCCGGTCATGCCGGTGGCGAAATGTGACATCTGGAGTCCCAGCGAGTATGAGGAGGCTTCGGAAGACAAGCTGATCGAGGACGGGCGTTGTCGATATGACGTGGTGATTCTCGACGGCCATTCCACCGAGCGACTGCCCGCCGGTAATTACCTTTTCTTTGCCGGTGGGCCCTTGATCGAGGGTGTGCGGATTGGAAAGAGCATCGAAGGCCAGCCGTTTCTTGACTGGGACGACACCCATCCCGTGCTACGGCATGTCTCGGTGCCGGCCATCAATGTGTTTTCCTGGCTGGATATCAAGCTGCCCGATCAGGCTACCCCGTTGATCGAGGGGCCCGACGGACCGGTCTTGGCCCTGCTTCGCCAGGAGCGCAATCAATATCTGATCTGTGCCTTCGGCCTGTTTGATTCCACGCGCACCTATCTTAATACGGATTGGGTGCTTAATGAGGGATTCGTGGTTTTTATTTATAACGCCCTGCGTTACCTGGCCGGGACCACTTCCGCCGGGCAGATCGAACCGGTTCGACCGGGTGAGGCATTTACCGTCGCGGCTCGACCCGGAACGCCTTCCGTCAGCATACGCCGACCGGATGATCGTCGTGACGACGCCCCGGTGAGCCTCAGCGGATTGGTCACTTATGGCCGCACCGATAAAGTGGGTATCTATACCATCGCCACGGGTATTGCCGGGGAGGACGCCCGGGCGGTTAATCTGCTTGATGAACAGGAAAGTTTTATCGCTCCCAACAAGGATTTCCGCATCGCTGCCGGCTCCGTTACCGCCGCGGAGGGCCTCGATCGCAGTCGCCGCCCGCTCTGGCCTTACCTGCTGATGGCTTTCGGCCTGATATTGCTGCTGGAATGGATCGTCTATAACAAGCGCGTGTTTGTATGAAGCTTTCAACGATCAGCATTCAGCGGTCAGCGATTCGCAGTCAGGGGATTGGATAGACTGTCCTGTACCTATACGGCGCGGGGGACGGCGAGGGCGAGCGGTTGAGAGGTGGCGATCCGGACAAGGGATTTACCGGCGTTTTTCGCTTCGTACAGGGCCTGATCGGCGATTTGGAGCAGGGCTTGCTGGGTGGCCGGTCGGTGTTCCAGCAACGAAGCCACCCCGGCGCTGATCGTGGGCTTGACCTGTACCTGAAGGGTTTTGCCTTTCTGGGCGAACAGGCGGATGGTGCGTTCGGCGATAGTCGCCGCTTCCTTGGCGGAAACGCCCGGCAGAATCATTAAAAATTCATCGCCGCCATAGCGAATGGCTAGATCCTGCTCGCGAATGCATTGACGTAATAGATCGCCGACAAAACGGAGCAGGTCATCGCCGGCCTGGTGGCCGAGACTGTCGTTCAGCGTTTTGAAGTAATCCAGGTCCAGCATTACGATGGCCAAATCTTGTCCCGCCTCGTTCTGGGCTCGATAGATTTCAGAGAACTTGTCCTCGAACAACTGGCGATTCCCCAGGCGAGTCAAAGGATCGGTCCAGGCTTTTTTTTCGGTCTGGCGAAGTAGTCTGGTGATCTGACGGGTCTTGGCGGCAACCCGATCCGTGACGGTTTTTTCAAGATCCTCGGCCCGTTCGTGCATTTGGTCCAAGTTGGAATACATTTCGGCCAAGATGCGGGCCAGTTCACCGATCTCGTCGGCGCGATCGGTCGGAAGAGCCGTGGGCTTCCTTGAATGCAGCAGGGATCGTGAATGCCTGGCCAGCATTTTGAGCGGGGTCAGCACCGTCCGGCGCAGATACCAGA
>CAZXSA010000139.1:0-13158 GCA_964642815.1 uncultured Planctomycetales bacterium
TGGATATGCCCTTCTTCGAGTGGGACGATCAGACTAATCGCTGGTCGTTCCTGCATCATCCGTTCACCATGCCGCACGAGGAGGACCTCGACAAGCTGGAGAGCGATCCCGGCGCGGTGCGGGCCAAATGCTACGACTCGGTGCTGAACGGCGTCGAGTTGGGTAGCGGGTCGGTTCGTATCCATCGCATGGATCTGCAGAAGCGAATGTTCAGCTTGTTGGGCATCAGCGAGGAAGAAGCCCATCGCAAGTTCGAGCATCTGCTGACAGCGTTGCAGTACGGCGCCCCGCCGCACGGTGGCCTGGCCCTCGGCTTGGACCGCATCGCCATGCTGCTGGCCGGCGCCGACAGCATCCGCGACGTGACCGCGTTCCCCAAGACGCAGAAGGCGTTCTGCCCGCTGACCGAATGCCCCGGGGAAGTCGACGCTAAACAGCTCGACGAACTCGGCATCGATTTGGCCCCGGCGGTCAAGGCCAAACGGGCGGGTAAGGCGTAGCGGATGCAGAGTTGGAGCGAAGGAAAGCTAAAGGGATGATTCCGCCTGCTTTCTTACGGCTCCTAACGCGGTGCTCCGGGAATATGATTTGCCTGCCTTGTCTCTCGCCGGCTTGCCACGGCCCACCACGGCGAGGCAGGCCCGCCCAAGCCCGGCTCCGCTGGGCTCCGCGGCAGCGAGCGAGGCAAGCGGGTACACTGCTTCGGGTTGGCGGGATGGTTCGCGTCCGCGCGTTGATATGGCGCGAAGATGAGGCACTTGACGTTGAGAGGTTGTCCCTTGCTGGCGCTTCGGGCTGGCAGAAAGAACCCTCGCTGGCGCTTCGGGCTGGTAAGAAACGCGCCGCTTTATCATCCTGCTGTATATGTTCTCACGATTGAGTCGGATTGTTCTCTGGAAATACGCCGACGATGTTCCTATCGATAAGCTGCATCGGTATTATCGTATCGCCACATGGATAATCCGGATAGGGTGCGGGGCCGCCGTGCTGATGGTGTCATCTCTTGCGGAGTTCATCTTTTCCAGGGATGGTGTGCTTCGAGATATCACCATGATCATTCTTCTGGCTAGTTGTACTTTGTGTATGTTCCTATTGTTTCCGTCTGTTTTAACGGTCGCTTGGGCTAATGAAATCGAAAACACCCTGAAGGAACGTGGATTCCCTCTGATAGAGGAGAAGAAGAAGATCACTTTGCGGGTTGGCATCTCTGCTATGAAGGTGTGTTTTTGGTTTATCGTAATCATCGTGGGAGTCAATCTATTTCACCGGCGATAGACGGGCTTTCTCTCGCCTGTTCACTGTTGTTTGTTTGCACCGCAATCATAGAGTCGCGCATGTGGATTACCTAAAAGCCGATGGATAATGTCGGCCGTGGGACCCCAACCTTTGGGGGGCGATACGAAATCCCCGGCAGTGCGATCGAGGTCGCGCCAAACTACCCCTGATACTTCGCGGCCATGCTGCATAGCCCACATTTCAATACTCTTGGCTTCATCCTCGGCATGTTGCCTCAAGCCCATGCCTACGGGAAGATAGACGAACCTAGCCGCGCATTTTTTTATCATCTCCGCAAAGCGCTCGACGCTGACGATGGGATCCCGCCCCATGAATCCGCCGTAGGCCATGACCGGCTCACCGGTTTCGACAATGACGGCCGCGGCCAGATGAATGTCCGGCGTGGCCAGTAAAAATCGCTCGTTTTGTCGATGGCTTTGCAGAAACGCGGTCAGGGTGTTGATGTTGAGTTGGTTTGCTTCATGAATTTCCGGAGGAGTCGCATGCTCCAGTAAAACCGGATCGGCCAGCGGCACCATGCGCCCCTCGGCCGCCAAGGCCGGCGTTAACGACCAGGCCGCCGGGCAGACGAGTAAGGCCAGCACGCCGACAACGGCCGCGCCTTGCCTCAATCCGTAGCGAAGCCGATCGCCTTGCACGATCCGCGATGCCTGAAAAAGAACAAAGCCCAACAATCCGCCGGCGAACAATCCAGCAGTCAACCAGAGCCAGGGAGGATAACAGCCGAGTATTCTGACCTGCCATGAGGCCGTCAGACCGAACGCAAGAAGGGGCAGTAATAGCCAATAACCCCCGCGCTCGGCGGCCTTCCATAGATAAACCGCTCCGATCCCCGTCAGAGCGGCGACGGCCGGGGCCATGACCGAAAGGTAATAGGGATGAACAGGCGCACGGGCGAAACTGAACACGGCCGCATAGGTCAGTAACCATCCCAACCAAAGGAATAGTGTTTGATGCAAAGAGCAGAGGGGCAACTTGGGACGATCAAGCATCAGAAGTGCAATAATCCCAGTCAGCACAAAGGGCCACCACCAGGAGATATGGCCGGCCAGGTCGCGATTGAGCATCCGAAACAATCCCGGCCGCCCACCGTGGCCGGTAAGCTGGTCCGTCCCTCCGTCCGGACCCCCACCGGGTGGTGCGGATAAACCGGGAGTGCCCGGAGGCAGTGGCCCGCGAGGAGCATCCCCGGTTCCGGGCCGATTTCTGCCGGCCACGTTTCCAAAGCCTTTTGATCCGAACGCCAGCCCGAACGCCGAGTTGTTATGGGTATCTCCAACGAAAGGCCTCCGATCCGCCGGCGTCAGTTCAACCAGCATCGGCCACGAAAAGGACACCATGAGCAGGACGACCGTGGCCAGGCTCAGATGCATGAACCTTTGTCCGCGTCGAAGGGGAGCCCCCAGCCAGTAGACCAAATAAAACGTGGGCAGGACGATATAGGCCGCCAGCAGTTTCACATTGAAAGCCACCCCGACCATCACGGCGCTGAGCATCAGCCACCGGCCACGCCCTGATCGAACCGCCTTTAACAAAGTCCAGGCGGCCACGATCAACGCCAACACCAGGCAACTGTCGGCCAGGTTGCTCCGATCGGCGGCCACGGTGGCCGGCGTAAGCGCGAGAACAATGCCGGCCAGCAGACCACCGCCTGCGCCCACGGCGCTTCGTGTCAGATGATAGACCAGAAGAACCGCGGCGACACCCTCGATCGCCTGCGGTAAATGCAGGCTCAGGCTGGAGAATCCAAACAATTTGACCGCCAAGGCCTGGATCCAGAAGGCCACCGGCGGCTTGTCCAAGGCCAGGAAGCCTGCAGGGTCGAAGGCGGCATAGAGAAAATTGTGTCCGTCAATCGCCATGCTCCGCACTGCCGCCGCGTAGTAGATATTCCCGTACCCATGTCCCGGTAGATGCCACAGCCGCACCCCCGCCGCGATCAGAATGATGAGCAACAGACCTATGTTCGGAATAGTAACCACGCCCTGTCTGTCGTGTTCGTTCATGGAAGAAACCGATCAAACATGGAAATCATCGTGGCCCATCAGTCGCCGATCCGGGGTGGATTGCCGTAGGCGTTGTCGTGGACGCGCGTCTTCTCCCCGGCACGAACGGCGGATTTGCCATCGGCGTGTTTCGGGAACCAGTTCCGATAGATGTCACAGATATCCTCGGGGACGCCACGAATGGCGATCATGGTTTTGTAGTCGGCCCGAAAGGTGTTGTGGTGCATAAGCATCTTGGTGCCGGCGATGTTGGTGCCATCCTTCCGATCGCCGCCGCCGTGCATATCGAAGCAGTGGCCGTTAGTAATGCCCAACTCGACGTTGTGCCGGGCCTCGTAGCCACAGGGCGGACTCCCCGTGCCCGCGATGGAATGGCGGTTCGCGTCGAACAGGTTCCGCTCGATCAGCGCGGTGGCCTTGTCGAGGCAGACGCCATAACCCAGGCCGGTATACTGGCAGTGATGGATATAACTGTGGTGAATATGGTGCCGCTCGCCCTTGATGAGGTAAACCGCGGCGTGGCTCCAGCCCGACAGCTCGCAGTTATCGACCTCCAGGCCGGCGTGCTCGGTGGTGATGGCCGTCGAGGTGGGCAGCTTGTAGTAATACTCGTGGCCGCGCCCCTCGGCGAAAGAACGGCGATGATGATCATTGTAGCGTTTGGGATTGGGACCCTGAATGCGCAGGCCGCTGATACGTACGTCCGGACCGTCCAGGCGAAACAGGGTAACGGTCTTGAGCGCATCGGAGCAGATCAACGCTCCTTTTGATCCGTCCTGGCCACGGTTGCCGGCCAAGGTTACGCCCGCGGGGACGACCAGAACCAGTTCATCGATATAAACCAGCGAGGTGCAGTCAATCTCGGTCTCGCCGGGAATGAAAATTGTCTGGCCGGCCTTGGCCTTGGCCAGCGCCTCGATCAATTGCTCGAGGGTTTCGGCCGTGAAGTCCCCTTTGGTCACGATCCGTTTATACCCCGCGCCTCCACCGATCGGGCCGATCTCATCGGGCTGGGCCCCGTAGATTTCGCCATTTACTTGAACGAAAGTGGGTTCTTCGGCATAAGCCATGCAAGGTAGCAGCGCGATCAGGGCAATGATCCGAAAAATCATCTGTTTTCTCCTCATGCTCGGACTTATCAAGGGTGTGTTGTAGTCACTTATGTTGTGACAACCACTCATTTATTTCTTCCGGAGAGGCGAGTTTTTGCGTAACCTTGACTTCCACGCCATTGAGTTTGCCGGCCGTTTCGATCCAGGAGGCATCGAAGCCCTCGCCGACGTTGTGCAGCCAGATCGGACCGTTGGCGGCCACGGCGGCCACGGCCGCCAACCCGCCGATCCGCTGGATCATGGGCAAGTAGAGATTGTTCATGTAGGTGTCATCTCCGCCCGCGCCCCAGCCGTTCAGGTCAATAACCGCCGGCATCTTCTTCGCCTCTTCCGGCGGAACCATTGCTCGGGCAATCAGGCACGCCGGCCCCAACGGTCCTTCCCCGACCATTTGAACGGACGATACCGCCGCTCTGGCCGATTCCGCCTTGATGCTCGTCAACAAATTGAAAATCGTCAGGGCCGACGGCGTGCGATTAAAGGTAATGAAAAACTTAGCGGCGAATTGCTGCCTGTTGGCCTTCGGTTCGTCAAAACGTACACGGGGGTGATAGGAGGCCGGAGAAAGAGACTTTGCCCGTCCGACAGACACGGAAGCATCGCTTGTGTCCACCGGCTTTCTGATTCCCTCGTTGGACAGGATCAGGCGGAAAGGGTGCGGCGTCTTGTTTGAACTCAATCTCACATTAAAAACCACCGCCATCTGTCTATCACGTTCGTAGAGACGTTGAGGGGGATCCATCCTCATTCCGATCGCCTCCAAACGCGGCCAGTCCGAGGTGACAATATGTTTCAGGCTCATGCGTACGACTTGTTCAAGCTCGGCCAGCTTTTCCTTCGTGCTCGGCCGCAAGACCTCGATCTGTTCGCGGGCCATCTTTTTCCAGTGCTCGGTTAACTGTTCGAGATTGACCGCGTTTTCAGGCAGTTTCCGTCCGGCCCAGACCAGCAGGTCCTCGTCTTTCTCCACCTCAAATTCGCCCTCGGTGATCGTATCGGCGTCCGGCCGGTTGAGCAGCCATTTTCCGAAGAAACGGTACATGGCCTCGCGGCTGGTCTTGTTGTAGTTATGCTGGGCATCGACGTGAACATTTTGAACCTTGTCGGCCGCGCCGTAGAGTTCATACACGCCGCGGATCATCGGGTATTCCACTTGCGGCGTGTTCTTCGTCCAGTCGCCGGAAGCGCTGATCATCAGCAATGGCTTGGGCGCGAACAACGCGCCGATCTCCATGTTGTTCGCGCCGATACGCAGTAGCGGAGCGTTTTCGCACGGACAGCCTCCCTGCATCGTGCTGGAAATCATGTTCACCGGGGCGGCCACCTGCACGCGTTCGTCCACCGCGCAGAGGATGAAAGTCTGCGTACCGCCTCCGGATGCACCGGTCACGCCGATCCGTTGCGGATCGACCTCCGGCAGCGATTGGAGAAAATCGATAGCGCGGATGCCGTTCCAAATCTGCACGGCCATCGCGCTGAGGCCCCAAAGGGCCCGCTCCGGTGAATCCACATCGTGGCCGACATAGTTTTTCTTGCCGGCCCCGAATTGCTCCTTGCTGTCTCCGAACCCGATCATGTCATAGGAAAACACCACCGCGCCGAGCCGGGCGAGAGTAATGCAGCGGCCGGGCACGGAACAGGTCTCGTCATTCTGGAGTCGCCCCTTGCCCCAATGTCCATGAGGGCAAGCGACCGCCGGGGCTTTGCCGTTAAGATGGGTCGGCCGATACAGGTTCCCGGTGACGTATAAACCGGGCATGCTCTCGAAATAGACTTTTTCGACGCTATACCCGTCGCGAACTATCTTCCCGAAAATTTGAGCATTAAGCGGCGTGCGCGGCGGCTCCGGCACCAGGCCGGCGGCCACCTTGACCTGCTCGCGCAACCATGCCCGTCGGGTTTGCCATTGCTCCAGCGATACGTAGCGCGTCGGAGCGAATACCGTGTCGGTGTAGGGCAGGTCACGCATCCGCTCGGCGGCTTTCATCATCGCCTCGTACCCGAATTCCCCGCTCCCCGCCGCCAGAAAAACATTTCCCATCAACATGCCGATTAAACCAGTTATGAACATGCCCGGACTCCTTTACATGTGAACCCCAAACCAGCCCATTAGCATACTCGGAGGGGTATTTCCGGGCGAGATCGCGAGAACCGACCCCAAGCGGCAAGCGGCAAAGCCGCCGGTAGGCGATTTGCCCTCGACCACGCGAAATGCTATCATTACGTGTCTTTGTAGATCGACCCGAACAAGGCATTAACTCATTCGGCTCCGCCGGCGGCGCCGGGAAAGCGCTGACCCGGGCGGAGTCTGGCAGGAGTGGTGGTACCATGAGTGGACATCTGGCGGTAGTGGGCGCGACCGGCGCGGTGGGGCAGGAATTCATGCGCGTGCTGGAACAGCGCAAGTTCCCCTTCGAGCGGATCACCTTTCTGGCTTCCAGCCGGTCGGCGGGTAAGCCCATCGAGTTCATGGGCAAGACGTACACGGTGGCGGAGCTGAAAGAGGACAGCTTCAAGGGCGTTGATCTGGCCCTCTTTTCCGCCGGCGGCTCGATCAGTAAAAAGTTCGCCCCCCTGGCCGCCCAGGCCGGGGCCGTGGTGGTGGATAATTCGTCCGCCTTCCGCATGGACCCAAAGGTGCCACTGGTCGTGCCGGAAGTAAACCCCGAGGACGCCAAGCAGCATCAGGGGATCATCGCCAACCCGAACTGCTCGACGATCATCATGGTGGTTCCGGTCTGGCCTCTGCACAAGGTCTGCCCGATCGAGCGGCTCGTGATCAGCACCTATCAGGCGGCCAGCGGGGCCGGGTATCAGGCCATGGTCGAGCTCGAGGAGCAGACCCGCGATATGCTGGCCGGCAAGTCCGTGACCCCGCGCGTGTTGCCCCATCGGATCGCCTTCAACCTCTTCAGCCACAACTCGAAGATCGGGCCCGACGGCTACAACGAGGAAGAGACCAAGATGGTCAAGGAAACCCGCAAGATGTTCCACGACGACGCGATCCAGGTGACGGCCACCTGCGTCCGCGTGCCAATCCCGCGGGCCCACTCGGAGTCGATCAATATCACTTTCCGCAAGCCGATGAGCGAAAAGCGGGTCAAGGGGATTCTCTCCTCGGCGCCGGGCGTGCGCGTGGTGGACGACCGGGAGAAGAACTATTTCCCAATGCCGATGGATTCCTCCGATCGCGATGATGTGCTGGTGGGTCGCATCCGTCAGGACATCAGCCAACCGGACGGCCGGGGTATCGATATGTTTATCAGCGGCGACCAGTTGCGCAAGGGAGCGGCCCTGAACGCCGTACAGATCGCCGAGTTGCTGTAATATCGCTGCCGGACAGCATGGCTTGACGACGTGAATTCCATGTATTCCGTCTGACCAGGGAAAAATCGGGGATGGATAAGTCTTCCGACAACAATCCCGGGGACCACGCCGGCGAGGCCGCGTCCGCGACCTTTCGTCCGATTCGCCTGATCTGGTTGGTACTCCTCACGGCGGGCGGCACCGGTATAACCGTAGCCTTCATCTCCAAGGATTGGTGTTTTACCGCTTTCAGCAGCGCCGTGATGGCCACCGTGCTTATCGCTCTATTGAACTCGATACTGTTGCGTTCAGTAGCCAAGCATTTCCATTGGGGACGAAAACTTCAATTGTTGGTCGTGGCGGCCATCGTGGCTGGTTTCGCATGGACCTTTCGGATTGATGAGCAGCAACTTTTCCAGTGTGCCTTCGGCACTATACCCCCGCAGGGGGTTCAATCCCTGAAGGTGGATTCCTGCCTTAAAGCGCTGAACGGAGATCAAACCATCCTGCTACGGTTTGTCGCTGATCGGCAAACCTTAGACGAACTGGTAAAAGCAAGGGACTTCGTCCGCGATGACGAGCCAATCAAAATCTGGATGGAAAGCGAGAATGCCTGGGATGCATTGTGGGAAAAGTGCTTTTCCAATTTTTCCACATTGGGTGGCGAGGGATGGGCAAAGGTGTCCCCGATGAGTCAGCCCGTTTTTTATCAGTGGGATAACGAGGAAGGATTGCTGGAAAGTACTCGCCTGTTGTGGGACGCTGAAACCGGAAAAGCCTATGTGCTTTATACCCTCGGTTAATTGTCGCAACTGAGTATAAATAAAGGTTCTATCTGAGAAACATAACCGGACATGCGCCCCCGTATCAGGGACGCATGCCCGGTTTCTATGTTGCCCACAAAATGTCACGTTTTGTCAGTCGATGATCTCGACTTTGTCGAGGTCAAGCTGGGCGTACCAGATGTAATAGGTACGGAACTCCAACTGATGGCCCGCACCCGGCCCGGTGAAGTTGAGATCGAAGGCCTGATACGTATTGGCGGCGTTCCACTCCGTTCGACGGATGGTCCGGGTGGCCAGCACCTGGGCGGCGGTCGCATCGTACACATCGATTGTGCAGATGTTCGCGTTATCGTAGGTATTGTTATCCACCCGCAACCACCAGCGGGCGATCATGCCGCCGCTCGGCAGGCTGGAGGTGTACGGGCCGTAGGCCATGTAGCAGTTGTTGTTGGCCACGGTCACCCGCCAGTCACTGGTGCCCGTCAGAGCGCCACACTGATGATAGAATCCCGAACTGCCCTCGTAGGTGGCAAGAACCGAGGGGGCTTGCAGCACATAGCGATCGCTGGCCCCGCCGCTGCGTACGTAAAGATATTTACCCGATCCAATGATGGCCATTTCCGGCCCGTCGTTGCCGAACCCGCTGGAGGTCTGGGGGACCACCGGGTTGTACGGGCATTTGCTCCAAGCGCTCAGAATGCTGGTGGAGCGGGCCAGACCGGTACTCCAATGGGCGGTGTCGAAGGGCTTGTCCGTGCTACCCTCGTAGGCGAAGTAATAGTAGCTGCCTTCCTTGAAAATCTGGCTGCGACGACCGGTGGTACCACTGTCCCAGCCGGACGAACTGGTAGGCAAAATCGGGTTGCCGGAGTATTTAGTCAGGCTGGTCAGGCTGGTGCCGGAGGCCACGCCGATCTGGCAATCGGTACCGTTGAAGCCGTGGTAGAGCAGATACCAGACGCCATTTTCCTTATACAGCGAAGGGGTGCCGATATTCGCGCTTTCCCAGCCGGACGTATTGTGCTGGAGAATCGGGTTGTTCGCGCTCTTGGTGAAAGTAATCCCGTCGGTCGAGGTGGCCAACCCGATATCGCCGGGCCAACTGCTGCTACCGGCGCCTTCGTAGACCAGGTACCACGTGCTCCCGTCTTTCCATATACCGGGGAAGCTGGCGATACGGCCATCCCAGAAGGGGCTGTTGCCCTGGGAAATGGCGATCAGATCCTCTTTGATATAAGCCTTGTCGTACCACTGCGTGCGGAACTCAAGCTGATGGCCGGCGGTGGCGGTAAAATTCACATTGAAAATCTGGTACGTGTAGTTGGCCGTGAAATCCTTGCGGCGAATATCCTTGTAGGCCAGGACTGTCGCGGAAGTGGCATCGTAAACATCCACCCGGCATACCACTTCCGTGCTGCTCGAGCGCACGTCGATCATCAGTTTGAACGACGCACAGTTCGGCCCGCCGGGAATCGCGGTGGTATAGGGGCCGTAAACCAGGAAACCGCTCGCATCCTGAGCAGTGTTCGCCGACCAACCGTCGCCGTCGGCCCGGCCGATGACGTGGCCCATTCCGGCGCCTTCCGCTTGATAGACCCATGTCCAGGCCCCGCCGATATCCAATACCCGTCCGTTGTTCGTCCAGGACAGGCCGTTGGTCGAACTGGCCCGATCCACGCAGTACTTATCCTCACCGCCGGCCTGATAGCCCGTGATATAATAGCCCCTGAGCGTCGTGCCATCCCACCACATGGAGGGGAAGATAAATCCGATGTTGGCCCCCACGCCGGTGTACTCGAGGTCAAAAGACGCGGCCCCGGTCCAGAGGTCGTTGAAGGTTTGCCCCAGGCCCATTGCCGGGAGGAATAACAGGACCACGCCGACAAGCAAGCCTCGTGTTATGCGAATGTGTCCTCTCTCTCTCATGGAAAAGCTCCTTGCGAAATGTGAAGAATGCTCCGCGGGGCAAACGCCTGCCTCGCGCAAGCATGGAATTGCATATCCAAACGCCGCCTTGCGATTCCGATGGATCGAGGGACGATCCCTGTTCAAAACCGAAATTCATCGACATTGTCCTGGCAAGAAAGGCGACTCAGGTGCCGAACCGAAGTCGTCTTGTATACAAAACCGCCTCGTTTGTCAAGTCAGAATTCTTCAATTTAAAATCATGCCGGAGATTATCTTATATATTTGTCATCCAATGTATGAGGAAGTTAAGGAAGTGTTTGCATAGGGCTTTGGTTTTCGACCCAATAGCCGTCTAGAATCAGGTACGTCTAACGGCATCGTATACTGTTGGAAGAGGACCATTCCCATGTCCAAACGAAGTTTGAGCTTGACCTTGGTGGCATGGTTCATTGCCGGTCCTGCTCCCGCCCGGGCGCATAAGCCGATCTTCAGCGACGGGTCGGCCGTCGATGCCGAACATGCCATCACGATCGACGATATCAGCATCTCCTACGTGGCTTATCATGAGGTTACGGCCGAGACCGCGCAGCTTTGGCTGACCTTTGAGGCCGAGGCGGGACAGACGCTTTGGGCCCAGTTGGGTGTACCCTACATGGACCGTTTGCAAGGGTATCGCCCGACATTGGTTCTACTGGGGCCGGGTTTGCCAGAGATCGATCTCCCGATCAGCGTGCCCGACGGCCTGGGTGGCGTGGTTCTCCGCACGGACCAGATCGAGGAGCCCGAATTGTTTCATGAGCCGTTCACCGGTACGGATTCGTGGATTCTGGGGGCGATCGAGGAAACCGCCCCACAAACCGGCCGCTATTACTTTGTTGCATACGTTTCCGACGGGCAGCCCGGCAAACTGTGGGTCGCGCCCGGACGCAAAGAGGATTTCGGATTGGGCGACATCCTGACGCTGCCGGCGGTCATCCAGAAAGTTCGCGCCTTCCACGAGGTCAAGGGGGGCATCGGCGTACCCTGTCTGTTCCCGGTGGCGGCGGCCGGCTTGCTGCTGGCCGGCGGCTTGCGACTGGTAAAGAACATTCAAAGACGCCGCCGCGCGCGGCTTTAATTGCACGCCACGTTATTTTTACCCCCTGGTTGGTCCATGCAATTCAACAACGCCCGCCATCGGGTCTCGGAATCAGCCCGTGAATCGTTATAATCCTGTCTGACGTTGCGACGCCGGGTCGCCCGGATTCATGAACAAGAACATGGCGGATCGTTGAATATGGTTTGGGAACAACGCTGGCATCCTTTGCGCGAGGAATGGGTCATTGTCGCCGCTCATCGGCAGGATCGGCCCTGGGTGGGGGAAACGGTAGGTAATCAGCGCACACCGTTACCGGAATACGTCTCCGATTGTTACCTTTGTCCGGGTAACGCTCGGATCAGTGGTCTTCGCAATCCGCGATATGCGCAGACCTTCGTTTTCGACAACGATCATCCCTGCGTTGGAGCGACGGCCCCGCGAAATCTTGTCGCCGCGCCGGGAATCTTTCGCAACCGACCGGCCGCCGGCGTGGCCCGGGTCATCTGTTACAGCCCCAAACACAATGTCACCCTGACGGAATTGGCCGTACCTGAGATCGTCAACCTGCTGGTCGTCTGGCAGGAGCAGTACCGCGAACTCGGGGATCGGCCGGATATTAATCACGTGTTGATATTCGAGAACAAGGGCGAGGTGGTCGGCGTGTCCAACCCGCACCCGCACGGCCAGCTTTACGCCACCAACTTCGTCTTCAAGACGATCGAGACCGAGGCCAACGTCAGCCGCCGACATCTGGCCGAAACCGGGCGGGTGCTTTTTCAGGAGATTCTGGCGGCCGAACAGCAGGATGGACGGCGCATCCTTATCGAGAACGACACGGCCATCGGGTTCGTGCCCTATTTCGCCCGCTACGCCTACGAAGTGTACGTGGCCCCCAAGGAAACGCACGCAAGCGTGGCCGACCTGTCGAGCCGGGAATTAAACGATTTCGCCGCCGCGCTGAAACATGTGTTGGTCAAGTTCGATAACCTCTGGCGGATGTCCTTTCCCTACGTACTGGCCCTGCACCAGGCCCCGACCGACGGCGGCGACCATCGCGGTTTTCATTTTCACATTGAATTTCATCCGCCATTGCGCAAGCCGAACCTGCTGAAATACCTGGCCGGCCCGGAAATCGGCGGCGGCAGCTTCCTGAGCGACACCAGTCCGGAGGAGAAGGCCGCCGAATTGCAGGCCTTGCCGGAAACACACTACAAACAAGCCGGCTCCGACACGCCGGGAAAATAAAGGAGTGCGCGGGATGGTTCTTCGAGACATCGCGATCCGCCTCGGTATGCCATTCATCTGCGTGTGTTTGTCGTCCTGCGCGACATCCTCCGGTCATGCTCAGGCACCAGGGCGCCGAAGCGATCGGCCGGCACATTTGCAGCGCTATAAGCTGAAGGACTTGATCCTTGAACCGCGAACGCAGGATCCGAAGCTCTTCGACAGCCATATCGTCGAATGCCCCATGGTCCTGCGCTGGCGGGATCGCTGGTTGATGTATTACAGCGGTATCAAGCTAGCCGATGGTCAAGTCGATTCCACGATCGGCATGGCGGTCAG
This sequence comes from uncultured Planctomycetales bacterium, assembly GCA_964642815.1. GTDB lineage: Bacteria > Planctomycetota > Phycisphaerae > UBA1845 > PWPN01 > JAAYCU01. The sequence continues at coordinate 13,055 of CAZXSA010000139.1, forward strand.
CGACGATTTGGTCCACTGGAAAGATTGCCGCCAGGTGTTGACCCACGGCCCGGAGGGCTCTTTCGATCATGGCGGATTGACCGGCCCGTTTGTCTGGGCCGAGG
>CAZXSA010000140.1:0-13116 GCA_964642815.1 uncultured Planctomycetales bacterium
GGCTGACGCCTGCCTCTGACGGCGAATCGGACGGCGAAAACTTGTGACTGTCGAGGTCCGGTTTCAACCGAGGTTTACTTCCCCGGTTATCACGCGCTTTCGTCACTTGGTCCCCCGATTTCGCGAGGAAGCCGGCGGCAGTTTCATCGTGTTCCAATGCTCCAACAGCCTCAAGCCGACCACCAGAAGCGTTGGCCCGAGAAAGACCCCAATAAAACCGAACGCCATTGCTCCGCCTAACACACCGAGGAGCACCAGGATAAAAGGCATTCGACTGCCCTGGCTGATGATCATCGGCTTAATCACGTTGTCGACGCTGCTGACCAGCAGGCCCCAGCAGATCATGAAAATACCCCAGCCGACCGACCCTTTCCAGAAGAGCCAGATCGCCGTCGGGATCCAGATCAACGGCGGCCCCATCGGCACCACGGACAAAAAGAACGTCAACAAGGCCAACAGCCCGGCGTTGGGAATGCCGGCGATCAGGAAACCAATGCCCGCGATTACCGCCTGGGCCAAGGCCGTGCCCAAAATACCGTAAACGACTCCTCGGACCGTTCGCCCGGCCACGTCGATCAGCTCGCGGGTCTGGGGCCCCACCACGTGTTCCGTCGCCTCGACGAATCGCCGGGCCACGTCCCCTCCGTCGCGGAAGAGAAAGTAAGCAATGAAGATGCTCAAGGCCAATTCGGCGACACCCCGCATGAAATGAACGCTTGCGGTGATTAATCCGGTGACCACGGGTTCGGCAAACCGCCGAAGGCGCTGCACGAGCAGCGCACTGTCCGACGCAAGAGCTTGCCAGGTCGTGCTGACTTGTGGCCCCACCAGCGGCAATCGCTTGACCCACCCGGGCGGCTCCAGCGGTGGCGATTCCAGGAATCGACCGGTCGCTGCGCCAAAATTTCCAACGTCCTCGGCCAGACTCATCCCAATCAGGACAAACGGAGTCAAGAGGACCAGGAGCGTGCCCACGGTTAGAATCGCCGCGGCCAGCCTTCGCCGGCCCCGTAGAACACCAAGCAAACGGGTATAGAGCGGCCAGCTCGAGAAACACAGCACGCTAGCCCACATAATCGCGGAAATAAACGGCCGAAGCACCAGAAAACAACCGATCAGGAGCAAGCCGAGGACCAACAACCGGAGCGTCAGCGTGGTGGCCGGCTCTTTCGTCGCCGTTGAATCAACGAAACGTCCATCTTTGGCTTGCTGGGTCATCATCTCATTACCTGCGCTAATGGCCACCTGTCGCACATTCCCATCTCGGCCAGTTTTTTCGATAACGACACGCCTCTCCATCGCTCGTCACGGATAGGGCCGGCGCTACCTCGCCGTATTCTCAGGCTTCGATAACTTCATTGAGCTCCGGCAGGTGAGGCCGCAGGTCATGCCTTTGCACGATCAACCTCGCGAGTTCCTTGCGCGGACCGTCTTCTCCGTGGGCCAGGATCACCCGTGGTCTGACCGGGGCAATGACACTGAACCATTTTAACAAGTCGGTCTGGCCGGCGTGAGCGCTGAACCCGCCCATGGTATGCACCCGGGCTTGCACGACAATCTTCTCCCCGTGGATACGCACGGATTCCGCGCCCTCCACCAGTTGTCGTCCGATCGACCCTTGGGCCTGATATCCGACGATCAGTATATGCGTCTCTGGTTTCCAGAGGTTCTCGCGAAGATGATGCAGGATGCGGCCCGCGTTACACATGCCGGCTCCCGCCATCACGAGGCAAGGCCCTTTGATTCTGTTGATGTTCTTGGATTCATCGGCCGAAGCGGTGGCCTTCATGGTCTTGAGATCGTCTCGTAGGAGCTTTTCACGCATGTAGTTCCGCATCTGATCGTCGAACAACTCGACATGTCGCGTGTAGATCTTCGTGGCCTCGATGGCCATTGGGCTGTCGAGAAAAACAGGGAAGGGTTTAACCTTGCCTCTCCGAAACATCCAGCTCATCAGGAGGGTAAGGAGTTGGGCGCGGCCGACCGCAAACGTCGGAACCAGGATTTTTCCGCCACGCTGAACGGCATCCTTGACAATCGCGACAAACTCATCCACCGTCTGGCGGAACGGGCGATGGTCATGGTCGCCATACGTTGACTCCATGAACACCATGTCCGCCTGCCGGAACGGCTCATAGTCGCGCAGAATCGGCGCCCCTTGGGGACCCAGGTCGCCGGAGAACACGAGGCGTTTGCTCCGGCCGTCTTCTTGTACGATCAACTGGATACTGGCCGAACCCAGCATGTGCCCCGCCTCCGCCCAGCACGCCTGTATGCCCGGGGCAACCGTCACAAATTTCTGATACGGCACAGCCTTAAATTGCCGGATAATTGCCTCGGCATCGTCGGTCGTATACAAGGGTTCAACCGGCGGCTCGCCGGCCCGCTCGCGCCTGCGGTTCTGGCGCTCGGCGTCCTGGAGCTGGAGTCTGGCCGAATCGCGCAGAATGAGAGCGGACATTTCATGGGTAGCCGCCGTGGCATAAACCGGCCCGCCATATCCCAGCTTAGCGAGCAACGGAAGGCGCCCGGTGTGATCCAGATGTCCGTGGGTAATCAGAACCGCATCCAGGTGGCCGCGGCGCGCGACCGCCGGTGGTCGGTTTTTCGCGGCGGCCTCCCGCCCTCCCTGAAACATTCCACAATCCACCAGAATACGGGCGTGTCTGGTCTGGATAAGGTATGCCGATCCGGTTACTTCGCCGCCCGCGGCGCCATAAAACTTAATCTTCACCGTCAGTTTTCCTTTCGAATCGGCGCGATCCGGACTTGTCTTGCGTCGGCCGGCGGACTAAACGTAAAGGTATCCGTCGCGAATTCAGGCGACGCGCTCCACTCGACAATATCCGCGGCGTAGCGCGAACGGGAGGCATCCTGGCTATAGTCGATGGTGATCCGACGCGGCAGGGGCTTGTCCCCCGCGTCGATCCAGACCTCACAACTCGCGGCATCCGTCGTAAACGCCAGATGGTGACAGGGGGCTCGGCCGACCGAGTGCAATCCCAGGTACTGACCGGCGGTGACAATGGCCTCCATTCTTTGGTACAAATCCGTGTACATCAGGTCTTCGAATGGTACCACCGTACCATAGTCCCGGGCGAGCGCGTCCAGGGCGGTATCGATGGTTTCGGGCATCTCGATCACGCTGGTAATCTTCGCCGCGCCATCGAACAACCCGATCGTCTTGCCATCGTATACGAATTTCCTTACCCCCTGATCCCCGGTCACGTTGATGGCGAACATGTTCGGCCGGTTGACCTGCATAATACGCCGGGCCGATAGCTGCACTTTGTCGCCGGACTCGTTGATCTTGTCCACGGTCGTTTGGGCCACGACGCGGAACTTCTCCTGACTCGCGACAAAATCGCACATGGCCTTGAAGATAGCAAAAGGATCTTCGCTTTTTTCGCCGCCGGCTTCCTCGGGGGGGACGGGAGCTTCGGCCACCACATAACCCGACTGGCCGTTCTGTTCACCCGGCTGGTAATACACGCCCTCTGATTCGTAGTACGTTTCGTTATTGATGACCACCGTGCTGTAATCCTCGGGCAGGCTCGGGTAGTAGTATCCAACCGGCGGATAGGCCCAGGCATAGCACAGGCTGCCGGCCACCCAGCCGGCTGTCCACCAGCCATAACCGCTATGCCAGTAATCGTTCCCGTTCCACGGGTAATGGATGGCTCCCGCGGGCAGGTTCGTCACCACGCGACCGCCATAGGGTCCACGTGCTCCGGCAACACCATAACCGCCGGGCCCCCGGACGGCGGCGGCCCCGCTTCCCCCCGGTCCTCTGATACCGGCCGCCGCACCGCCCCCCGGTCCGCGGACGGCACCCGCCGCGCCACCGCCGGGCCCCACGGCTCCGATCGCTCCAGCACCGCCCGGTCCCCGGACCGCACCGGCCGTACCACCGCCAGGCCCCCTGACTCCCGCCACTCCTCCGCCTCCCGGCCCTCTTACAGCACCGGCCGCACCGCCACCAGGGCCCGCGACTCCGGCAGCCGCGCCCCCGCGCGGGCCTCTGACCGCGCCGGCCGTACCGCCTCCAGACCCTTGGATACCGACCGCTCCGCCGCCTCGCGGTCCTACGGCACCCGCGATCGTGCTGCCCCCAGGTGTCGTAATGCTTCCACTATGAATGATCGAACCACTATTCGAGGGTCTATATGAAGGCGTTACCGGCCGGGAGATCGATCCGCTACCCGGTGAACGGCTAACCGGTCTCTGCGTGGCACCCACGGAACTGGACCGATAGGAAGGGGTTGTCGCCCGAACATTAGATCCGCCCGCGGGCCCCTGCGGGGTGACCGGCCTGCTGCCCCGTTGAGCGTAAGCCGGGGTCGACGGCCGGGAGTATGATGACGTGGACGGCCGCGAATAGGAGCGACTCGGCGACGAATAGCGGACACTTCCATTGCCGGAATATGACGGGCGACTTCCGCCACCACCCCCGCCACCACGATAACCGCCGCCCCCGCCGCGAGCACCGCCACCGCCACCACGGCCGCCGCCGCCGCCGCCACCACGGCCGCCGCCACGCGCAACCGCCAACTCCGCGCCACCCGCAAGCATGGCCGCCATAACCGCTACGATCAGTAACCGGAAATGTCTTTGGAAGATCATGATATTCCTCCTCATTCCTTGGCTTCGATCAGGTCCGACATCGGGACACTTTTCGCGTCGGCCGGCGGCGCGAAGGTAAACGTCTCTTCCGAAAGCACCGGGGCCAGGTTCCAGTCGTCAATCGTGGCGACATACCGCGGTTCGTCCGGCTCCTGGTTGTAGGTGATCATCAACTTTCGCGGCAAGGGTTTCTCTCCGGCGTCGATCCAAATCTGCCACTGGAGATTATCTTGTCGAAAGAGCAGATGGTGGCATTTCGTTTCGTCCACGTCGTGCAAACCCACGTAAAGCCCGGACTCGACGTCGGCCAGCAGCGAATCATAGGTTTTTCCGACCAGGAGGTCGGCCATGGGCATCACGAGGTCATATTCATCGGCGAGATAATCGAGCATCTCGTCGATTCGGCCGGGAACCGTCTCCGTTGCGTATTCGTTGGTCTCCCGATCCAGCACCGTCAGGGTGTTGCCGCGATACCAGGCCGACCATTGGCCGTCATCCGAATCGGTTTGGATCAGGAGCCGGTCGGGCCGAACCATGAGGACATCGCTCGTCCGATGAAACTCGGCGAGTTGCCCGGTATCCACGCGCCGTTCCATGGTGGCCTGTACGCGAAAATGAAGTGCTTTCGCGCCGTCCAGAATCTTGCACATCTGTTTGAAGCTCGCGTCGGCCTGGGGATCGATCTCCCGCACGCGCGACGGGGACGATGCACACCCTCCAGACATGGGTATCACAATGATGCCAATCAACATTTCATACCGGAAACATCGAAGAGAAGTCATGGATTAATCCTCCAAATCGATAGAAGAGGGGAACGGCAGTCTTCTTGAACTGCCTTGACCACGATATCTGGATCCTCCCATTCGTGATCGTCGCAAGACGCCGGCATTGACGATAACCGTTCATCATGCTAGCGTTATGATGTATATTATAATGGGTAATCTCCCATACACAACGGTGGTAATTTTCGCAGCCGTTTACGCGCTTACCACCGGAAAGTTGGATGATCAGACCCTTATACTTATCAAGGTAATCAAGGGTTTACATGTCAGGCTGGCGTTGAAGTAACAGCAATGACCGGAAATGCTGATCAACAAGATCGAGTTATGCCTGGCTTGTCCGAGACCTGATGATCGTTAAACCGGCGAGGTCAATATCATGACGCAACGAATCGGTATTGTCACCGGCGGCGGGGACTGTCCCGGTCTTAACGCGGTCATCCGCGCCGTGTCCAAGGCGGCGGCCAAGCGGGGTTGGGAAGCGATCGGGTTTTTCGGCGGGTACGAAGGGATGCTCGACCCTCCGCAATATCGCACGCTTAATTATCAGGAGCTGGGCGGCCTGCTCACCCGCGGGGGTACCATTCTGGGCACGGCCAACCGGGGTCGTTTTTCGGCAAAGGTCGGCCACGGCGAAAGCCGCACGCTGCCGCGCGAACTGATCGACGGGGTCAAGGCCACCATGGAGAAGATGAACATCCGTGGGTTGGTGAGCATCGGCGGAGACGGCTCGCTCAGCATCGCCCAGCAGCTTTTCGAGGGCGGCGTGCCAATCGTGGGTGTGCCGAAAACCATCGATAACGACCTCAGCGGCACCTCCTTCACGTTCGGATTCGACTCGGCGGTGGCCTGCGCGACCGATGCGCTGGACCGGCTACACACGACGGCCGAAAGCCACAACCGGGTGATCGTTCTGGAGGTGATGGGCCGGTACGCGGGCTGGATCGCGATCTACGCCGGGGTCGCGGGCGGCGCCGACGTGATCCTGATCCCGGAAATCCCGTTCACCTACGAGAGCGTTTGCGCCAAGATTCGCCAGCGCGAGCAAGACGGTAAACATTTTACGATCATTGTCGCGGCCGAGGGAGCCAGAGAAAAGGATCGCGGATTCGTGACCGCCGCGGCCCAGCAAGAGAATCGGGAAGCCCGTCTAGGTGGCATCGGGGCCGTGGTGGCCGCCGAAGTGGAAAAACGCACGGGCAAGGAAAGCCGCGCCTGCGTACTCGGTCATCTCCAGCGCGGCGGCAGCCCGACCAATTTCGACCGGGCCCTCTGTTCCATGTATGGAGCCAAGGCGGTGGAATTGATCGGCGAAGAACAGTTCGGCCAGATGGTCGCTTTTCAGGCTTCAGGCATCGGCGCCATCAAGATCAGTGAGGCTATCCGTGAACTGAAGACCGTGCCTCCCGAGGGTGGCCTGGCCCGCACGGCACGAGCCCTGGGGATTTGCTTTGGAGACTAGCCGACTTTTCTCGTCAGCCGACAAAGGTCGTAGTCCTCCGCGATGCGTCGCCATCCGAAACAAATGATTCAGGTGGGTGAATTCCATGCTCTCCGGACCTTGGAAACGCTGGATCGCGATGCTGAACGGGACATTTGTCCCCTTGCTCGTTGGGTTGCTGATCCTTCTGGTGTTCACTCCTCTCGCGGAGGCATGGCCGCTGAGTTCCACCATTCTGGTTTCGTTTGTCCTTATCACCGGAGTATTCGCCGTTCACGGAAACCGGCTGCTCCGACAAGTCGTGGTCGTGTTTCTCGCGATGGTATTGGGCATCCGCTGGCTGGTTCACTTGCATGGGGAGGAACACAAAAGCCTGGTGGTTGTGACTCATCTGGCGGTCGGCATGTACATGCTGCTGCTCGGCTTGATCTGCGTTGCCACCGTGCTGCGACGCGAACGGATTACCCGTGACACGGTGCTGGGGGCGATATGTGGCTACATTTTAATTGCCTATTTTTTCACTTTCGTATACGCGATTATCGAGGACATCAGTCCGGGAAGTTTCAGTGATACGGCGGCCGTATCGGCTTATGACAGACCCAGGATGGGGCAAATTGCCTCCGAGCTTCTGTATTACAGTTTCACGACCCTCGCGACGGTCGGCTACGGGGACATTGTTCCCGTGCATCGACTGGCCCGGTCCGTGGCCATCCTGGAGATGTTGGCCGGGCCCTTGTATCTGGCCGCCTTCGTGGCGAGACTTGTCGGAGCCATGAATGCGGGGCACTCCGACGGGCACGACGGATCGTCCGACCGGCCCGGGCCATGAGCAGAGGTATATTTTGGTGCATGACCTTTTGAGTTGTGAACACAAAGGCCGAAGCTCTCCGCTCGGGGCCACGGTCGTTGACGGCGGCGTCAATTTCAGCGTGTTTTCCCGAAACGCGACGGGAGTGGAGTTACTGCTATTTGATCACGGCGAGGATGCCCTGCCCGCCCGCGTGGTTCGCATGGATCCCGCGGTCCATCGCACCTACCACTATTGGCACGTGTTCGTACCCGGCGCGCAGCCGGGACAAATTTACGGGTATCGGGTTGATGGGCCTTTCGATCCGGCGAACGGGATGCGGTTTGATCGCACCAAAGTCCTCCTGGATCCCTACGGTCGGGCCGTGATGGTCCCGAAAAGCTACAGTCGTGATGCCGCCCGCAAGGGTGGGGACAACACCGCCACGGCGATGAAGAGCGCGGTGGTGGATCCGGATGCGTACGATTGGGAAGGCGATACACCGTTGCAACATTTGTCCGCGCGAACCGTCATTTACGAGATGCACGTGCGCGGCTTCACGCGTCATCCCAGCTCCGGCGTACCGGAAAAGACGCGCGGCACGTTTGCCGGGCTGATCGAAAAGGTACCCTATCTCCGACAACTCGGGATTACCGCGGTTGAACTTATGCCCGTGTTTCAGTTCGATGCCCAGGACGCCCCCCCGGGCCTGGTCAATTACTGGGGCTATCAGCCGGTCTCGTTCTTCGCCCCGCATCAGGCGTACAGCTCGCGTCAGGATCCGCTCGGACCGGTGGACGAGTTCCGCGACATGGTAAAGGCATTGCATCGGGCGGACATTGAGGTCATCCTCGACGTGGTATTCAATCACACCTCGGAAGGCGACCACGACGGACCCACCTTCTGCTTTCGCGGTCTGGATAATGACATTTATTACATCCTTGAACAGGACGGTGCGTGCTACGCCAATTACAGCGGGTGCGGAAACACGCTCAACGCCAATCACCCCATCGTCCGTCGCCTGATCGTGGACAGTCTCCGCTATTGGGTCGAGAAGATGCATGTTGACGGCTTTCGGTTCGACCTCGCGTCGATCCTCGCCCGAGACGCCTCCGGCCAAGTCCTGGCCAACCCTCCCGTCCTGTGGGACATCGAGTCGGACCCGACGCTGGCGGGCACCAAGATCATCGCCGAGGCGTGGGATGCGGCCGGGCTGTATCAGGTGGGGAGCTTCATCGGTGATAGTTGGAGAGAGTGGAACGGTCGGTTCCGCGACGATGTCCGTAGCTTTTTCCGCGGTGACAACGATTCGGTGGCGCGCCTCGCTGACCGATTGATAGGCAGCCCCGAGATCTTCGGCCAAGAAGAACGCGAGCCCGAGCAGAGCGTGAACTTCGTAACCTGTCACGATGGTTTCACCCTCAATGACCTAGTTTCCTACGACCGCAAACATAACGAAGCAAACGGCGAGTCCAACCGTGACGGCGGTGACGACAACCGAAGCTGGAACTGCGGCGTCGAGGGCCCCACCGATGATCCCGCGGTGGATAAGTTGCGTAATCGGCAGGTCAAGAACTTCCTGACAACCACCCTGCTGTCGGTGGGCGTTCCGATGATTCTGATGGGAGATGAGGTGCGACGCACGCAACAAGGCAACAACAATGCATATTGCCAGGACAACGAAATCGGCTGGTTCGACTGGTCCCTGCTCGCCAGACACGCGGATGTGCATCGGTTTGTGCGCCTGCTGATCGCCCGACGGCAATTACGCGCGACGGAGCACGAGGTCCGACGCATGAGCCTGAATCAATTGCTGCGGCAAGCGAAATGCTGTTGGCACGGGGTCAAGTTGAATCGACCGGATTGGGGACGGAGTTCGCATAGCGTTGCGTTCAGCGCCATGATGCATGAGGAACAAATACTCCTGTATTTGATCCTGAATGCCTATTGGGAGCCGCTCGACTTTGAGCTGCCGCCGGTGGACAATCGTGAAGATAGCCCGTGGCGCCGCTGGATCGATACCGCCCTCGATTCGCCGCACGACATCACCGATTGGCGACTGGCGCCGCCGGTCCCAGGCACTACCTACCGGGCCGAGGCGCGGTCCGTGGTCGTGCTTTTCGCGACCGTGCGCTGACGTGTCCGACAACGGTCTGGCCATATTTTAAGGAGAATCACATGTTTCCGACTGGAAGTATTTCCACCAACCCTCGATCCGAAAGAAAGGACGCAAGTGGATCGCCTTCGAGGAGGGGGAGACGCGCCGCGTTGGCCTTGGTGCTTCTCCTGCTCTCCACGGCCGGATGCAACCCCGTTAAAACCGGGGTGAAGGTCGGGGTGCGTCTGTTCGGTGAAGTCATCGAGGACGAGGATGTCCAGAGGCGGGGCGAGGAACTCGTCGGGCGTCCAATTACCGTCGTCGACGAAATGTTCGGCTCGCCCATCGACGCCTTCAAGGATGAACACGGCGATCGTCGGTGGCAAACGTACCCCGTCAAACTCGACCTGCTCGGCCATCAACGATATGTCGTCGAGGTCGTCGGGGGCAAAGTCGTCTCGGTAAGCAAGGCCGAACCGAGCGGCCGCAAGGTCGATATCCCTCGCGCATTGATTCTGGAGGGAAAGGTTAAAGGCAAGACTCCCCAGCAGTGCGCGGCGAAGCTTGAGTTCGGCAGCCCCCTGCTTACGGCCCGGAGCGAGAACACCGGGCGACTTGTCCAGATCTACGATGCGGGCATGATGACCGACCTGGGCACGCCCCATTACTGTGTGGTCCGTTTCGATGAGCATGATCTCTGTAACGACCTCGAATTCGTGGCGGTCGGAGCATCGACGAAGAAAGATCCCGCCATGTGACGGGAAAAACAACCGGTTATAATCGATGAAAACGAAACCGATGAAATGATGGTCCTGGTAAAAACCCTGAGGAAATACAAAAGGAGTATGGCCTTGAATAAACACCCTCAACAAAAGACAAGCGTACGAATCATCTGGCTGTTGGCCCTGGGCGTACTCGCGGCCGCCGGAACCGGGTGCGGCCAGTATCCCCTGAATGTAGGCTCGGCCTGGGCGATGAGCGGCGAGGGTAGCTCCCCCCCCCGGTTCCACATTTCTGTGGGTTCCCCCGCCACCGTCGGAAACCGAAAACACCCAAGTCGGCGGTACTCAGTCTCAGGGTTTAATCCAGGAATTGGTCGAGGAGCAGCTCGTCGCCAAGGGATACGAGAAACAGTTGTCGGGCGCGAGCGATTTTCTGGTGACCTGTCGCGTGGGATTGGAAAAACTGGGAGATGCGCATGCCCAGGAGACCATTGAGGAATATACGCAAGGTACGCTGCGGATCTACGTCGTCAATCCCCGGACCAATCAGTGGGTCTGGCGGGCCTGGGCCCAGGCCAGGTTGAACGAAGCGAACTCCCCGGAAGTCCGACGCGAGCGGTTGAGCCAGGCCATCCGCATGATGTTCAAGGATTTTCCGCCAAAAGGTTAGAATCGTCCAACCCTTCGACGTTGAGAATACATCATACCGATTAACGAATCATTGGATGATGCGAAGATGATATCACCGCTTGGGGTAAATCATTTGATCGGCCTACCCGATGTCAAACATGGACCAAACGCCGATTAACAGGTATAAGAGGGCCTGTCGGCGAACGTTCCATTGATCCTGGATAAAAGGGCAACGAGTGCAATCCGCTCGCCGACCGCCTCGATGCCTTTTATCGATTTGTATTATGAGGTCCAAAGATGCACAACCGAATCCCTGGGCGTTCCGGCTTGATTGTTACCCTGACACTTCCGCTCTATCTCGCGGGCTGTGGATGGTTGTGCCCGGTGGACCCGCAGCCCACTATCTACAGCTTGGATAACAACGCCTCCGGGGCGATCGAGACCACTAACAATATTGTCAACATGACGGTGGTTTCCAAGGATGCCAATGACCTGAAGGCTGAATATCGGGCCGGCTTCATTCAGGGCAAGCTGCAAGGCAGCACGGTCGTATCCGCCAGAGACAACGCCTGGGATCTGGCCTACCTGCTCGACCCATCGCATTCCTTCCCCAAGCAGCTCGGCCCCACGCAGGAAGAGCTCGATAAGGCGGCCGGCTTCCTTAATGCCAATTATGCGGCGTTCCTACAATATCTGAACGCTCCCGATACGGATACCGTTACGGCCTACCGGTTCAAGCGGTTGCTGTTCCGGATGCTGGGTATCTATCACGGACTCATCCTCAATAAACCGGCCAGCCTCGACTTTTCCGGCGATTGGCTGCCCCATACGGGCTATTTCAGCGCCGCGGAGCTTGCCCTGGGTTACGAGACAACCGGGATCACGTTCATGGACGTCTACTTCATAAACGCCTACTGCGATCTCATGGATATCGTTGCCTATTCGACGGAACTGGCCGCCAACGGCGTCACTCTGCTCGACCCTCCGGACAAGTGTTCGGCCTTCCTGAAGCGCAGTGGCGACGAGGTCATCCTGACCCACAATACCTGGCAGGGTTTCCTCTCCCAAACCATGACCCAAACCCTGGCGGTAAACGACGACTTGGTCACTTTCAACGCCGTGTGCCCCGGCATGATCGGTTCAGGCACCGACTTTGGATACAACAACAAGGGTATCATGTTCAACGAGACGACCCACCGGATGTCCAAGACCGAGGCCAAGACAGACCACCTATGGACCTTCTGGCGGGCCACGCTGGCCGAACAGTTCTCGACATCCATCACTGACTTCTTCGACGCCATCTCGCTGGACAACAGCGGCACCTATCTAAACGGTTACATGCTGGTGGACGCCAACACCCGTGAGACCGGCCTGGTCGAGATGTCTTACCGTTGTTTTGTCTTCTACCGTTCAACCGGCGGGGACTACACGGTGACCAGCGAGTCGCTGGACGGCGAGGCCTGTTCGACTGACTACGACGCCGAAATGGTGACACCCGACTATCTGATGGGAATCAACTACCCGGCTTCACTACAGGTGCGGACCGATTTACAGTCCACCGACAACCGTCCGGCCAGGCGCGAACAATTCCTCGCGCTGCTGCCCGGCGTGACCGATGTGGAAACCGCCAAGGCCGTCATCACCTATACCGACCCCGCCAACCCGCTATCCATCTTCGGACGCTGGGACTTGGGGTATGGGGAGACTCCGTATCCCAAGCAGATTCCGGACGGCTCAATCGATTCCAAGGTAGGCACGGCCAGCATGGTTCGCGCGTTCATGGAGTTGTCCGGCATCCTGGATACATCGGCGTCGAACACCGGTTTCTGGATGCTGTATGGCTCACCCAAAGTGAACAACACGCCGTTCATCTGGAGCGAGTCCCTGTGGAGCGGTCAAAAGCTGCGCGACGTGCCCGACCGGATCGACGGCAGTTTCACCCTCATGCCGCTGTATCTGAGATAGTGAAAGCGCGGTTCAGTGTCGCCGGGCGGGCAAAACCGGCCAGGGGTGGGCAGGTGAAAACCGGCCATCTT
>CAZXSA010000141.1:0-2131 GCA_964642815.1 uncultured Planctomycetales bacterium
GAGGAGCAGTTCGCCGAGTGGTTCGGGCCGGAACGCATTTTCGGCGGGCTGACCTTTGTCTGTTGCAATCGCGGCGAGCCGGGTATCGTACACCACCTGGATTACGGGCGAGTCACTTTCGGCCACTTTCTGGACGATCACGAACAGGCCGAACATATTGCCCGCTTGTTCGCCGACGCGGGTATTGAGACGTACGTGCCCCCCTCCCTGCGGCAGGCGCGCTGGGAAAAGCTGATGTGGAACATCCCGTTCAGCACGGTGGCGGTCACCGCCGGGGCGGTCACGACTCGCGAAATCATGGCCGACACCGGATTGCACGCCTTGGCCGAATCGTTGATGGTGGAAACCGGCCGGGCCGGAAATGCCGACGGCTGTCACATCGCGATCGAGGCGATGGTCGAAAAAATGTTCGCCAACACCGCGACGATGGGGCCTTACAAGCCGTCCATGCTGCTGGATTATCGTTATAAAAGACCGTTGGAAGTCGAGGCCATCCTGGGCGAGCCGGTCCGCCGGGCGCGGGCGTTGCGGGTGGCCGTCCCCACGATGGAAACGCAATATGCGTTGTGTGCTTTTCTCGATCGGCTCAACCGCGGCGAGGTTATAACCGAATAGATGCCGGCCGCGGGCTGGTGTTCATCAAACATACCACGGGAGTTGCCATGCTGAATGTTCACGATCTTCCCTATCTGACCGCCGACGTGCCCGGTATCGGCGGGCAAATCAAGGCGCGTCCCGAGGATTTCCAGGTCGAGGAGGAGCCTTTGTATGAGGCCTGCGGCGAGGGAACCCATATCTATATCCGCATCGAAAAGACCGGCATCACCACCCCCCGGGCGGTGCATGACCTGGCCCGTGCCCTGCAACGCCAGCCGCGTGAGTTCGGCTATGCCGGGATGAAAGACGCCAACGCGACGACCATCCAGATGTTCAGTCTCGAACACATTGATCCGCAACGTATTATCGAGCTTTCCCTGCCACATATCCGCGTGCTCGGTGTATCACGGCATACCAATAAACTGAAAATCGGACATCTCAAGGGCAACCGGTTTACGATCAAGATTCGAGATGCCCAGCCGGAACGGGAGCGCGATGTCCGAACCATATTGGATATACTCGGGCGGCGCGGGGTGCCGAACTACTTCGGTCCTCAGCGGTTTGGGATGCGCGGCGACACCTGGATGATCGGCCGGGCCCTGCTCCGCGGGGATTATCCGGAAGCGCTGGCCGTCCTGCTCGGGCGCTGCGGTCCGGCGGACTACGGCGAGGTGCGCAAAGCCCGTGAAGCCTTCGATCGGGGAGACTACGCCGCCGCCGCGGACGCCTGGCCTTATCCCTTCAACACCGAGCGCCGCGTCTGCCGAGCTTTTGCCAACGGGGGTAATGCCCGCAAGGCTTTTAAGATCATCGACGCGCACATGCAGCGTTTTTATGTGTCCGCTTTTCAATCGCAACTGTTCAATCAGGTGGTGGCCATGCGACTCGATACGCTGGATCGGCTGGTGGAAGGCGATCTGGCTTGGCGTCACCCGCAGGGCGCGGTGTTCCGCGTGGAGGATCTGGCCAAAGAGCAGCCGCGTTGCGATGCTTTCGAGATATCGCCCACCGGCCCGCTGTTTGGATACCGGATGAGCGAGCCCGGCGGCGAACCCGGCCGCATCGAACAGGAGCTGTTGGCTGGCGAAAACATGACCTTGGACGACTGGCGGGAACCGGGGCAACATAAGATCAAGGGAGCACGACGGCCTCTACGCTTTCAACCTCACGAAGCCCGAGTCGAGGCCGGTCGCGACGAGGCGGGGAATTACCTTCAGGTTCAGTTCTTTCTTGAGTCAGGTTGTTATGCAACAACCGTGTTACGTGAGATATGCAAGTCATCTAACGTCATTGCGTCAGATAACGAAGCGGAGGAATAAACCGTCAATTAGCATCCCCGCGCAATTTTTGCCCGATAATAATGACCTCCGTGGTTAATTGTTCGCGAGTCATGCATGTCGAGAAGCAAATAATAACGCTACGTGAGGGCATGTGACGAATGGCCGCACTTATCGGACAGATCATCTCAGGCGATTTTTGCACCCCTTCGCGCATTTTCGGCAAATACCCCTCAAGAATTTTTTGACCAGCCGCC
>CAZXSA010000141.1:2231-12963 GCA_964642815.1 uncultured Planctomycetales bacterium
CACCCCTTCGCGCATTTTCGGCAAATACCCCTCAAGAATTTTTTGACCAGCCGCCGATACCAAATTCGCCATCATTACTATCTTGCCTATTTTAACAAATCAGGCAATAATAATGGGGCAATGTGTAAGATGCGGAAATTAGTAAATTTGATTTCCTTGTCCGCACACGTCAATTTGGATAGCCGTTGCGGAGCAACAGGCTGAATTCAGGCTTCCGAAGCGGAAGACTCCCATCTCAAGCATGAGGCGTAAGTTGGGGCTGAAGACGGTTGGGCGTCCTGTCAGGAAAGGGGATCAGCCCGGTCGTTTCTTCCGCGAAACATGGAGTTTTATATGGATTCTCAGCGTTTGCTCGAACGGTTCATGTCTCCCCTGCTGGCGGGTAATCGTCAGGAATGTCGCGACGTGCTAGCCCAGGCCATCACCGACGGTAAAAAAGCCGAACAATTGCTCAGACATACCGTCTGGCCGGCCATGGAGAACGTCGCCCACCTGTATCGCCAGGATCGGATCAACCTCGCCACGGAACACATGGCCACCCGGATCAATCGCACGATCGTCGACCAGCTTCAACCCCATCTGAGCAGGAAAGAACCGAATGGCAAGAAAATCCTTATAACCTGCGCGGACGGCGAACCGGAGGAGCTCGGCGCCCAGATGTGCGCGGACCTCTTTGAAGCCGAGGGATGGAGCGTCCATTTCGTGGGGGGAGGCGTACCGAACGATGAAATCCTTTCGCTGGTAGGCTCGATTCGACCCGAAATATTGCTGATTTTCGGCACCCAACCGACCGGGGTTCCCGGCGTCCGCAAACTGATCGACGCCCTTCGCGAAGTGGGCAGCAACCCGACAATGAACGTCATGATTTCCGGCGGAGTGTTCAACCGGGCGGAGGGATTATGGCAGGAGGTCAACGCGGACCTATTCGCGGCCACCGCCGCCGAGGCTCTGGAGACGGCGGCCAAAGCCCAACCCAAAAAACCGGTCGTACGGATTCCCGGGGCCCCAAAGAAACGCCGTCGTCGCCGTCGGCCACCGCTGCTGGCCGAAATCGGTGCGTAAATACCCCTTCACCAGCAACATATTTATCCTGTAGGATAAATTCTTCTCTCAAGATGTAATCCCTCGACGTCGAGCAACGGCCGTCCTAAACAAGATTCAAGGCGGCCGTTGCTTGACGACCGATGCAAATCAGGGATAGACTTTCCACCTTTATTATCCTGCTGTCCCCGAGCCCCAAAACGGGCGGACGACGGGAGAAAAGCCTCGGACACCCAACAAACGGCTAGCCGTTGTCCGACGGCCCGGCCGTTGGGATCGGAAGGAAGGGAGATCCCGGATGAAGGCTCGGAAGCCGATCAAAGGGTTGTCTCCGGAGGTTATGCGGCTGGCCAATATCGGCGTGGAACTGGCGGCCGCGGTGATCGGTCTCTCGCTACTGGGTTACTGGATCGATTATCACCTGAAAACCGAACCCTGGGGGCTGCTGATATGCGCGATCCTGGGGATTGTGGGCGGTCTGTACAATCTGGTTCGCAAGGCGGTTCATGAAATGCTCCGCCCCGGCAACCGAGAGGAGAATCAGAGCCATAAAACAAAGAACGGCGACAAATAATGCGGCCGCTGGGACGCATGCACGAAACTTGAATGATGCCGAGCCGCGTTTGTCGTCGATGAATAACATGCGAAAAACGATACCCGGCGGGTAACCGCCCGCGTGGCTGGTCACGGGTTACGGCCGACAAACAGGTAGTTGCCTTGGGGTGAACCCCCGATGACAGCATACGGAAAACCTGGAATCTCCGTCGGAAGAATGTATGTTCTACCCGTGGTCGTCGCGGGGCTTCTCCTGGCGGCCGGCTATTGGCCGACACGGACCATGGCCGATACCGACGGTATTCGATCCATGGTCGTCGCCCAGGTTCTGGTGGTTTTTACGGTTTATCTGACCATGGTACCCGCGCTGCGGCGCATGGCGAGAAATGACGGGGCCGGGCGGTTTCAACTGGTCCTCCGGGCATCGGTCGTTCGTTTCCTCGCAACCCTGGTTTTGACCGGCCTGATCCTCTGGTGGGGCATCGTTGATGCGAAGGTATTCCTGATTTGGTTAGCGCTTTCCTACCTGGTCATGCTTATGGTGGAAACGCTGATCCTGGTGTGTAGGATAAAACAGCTTAGCGTGCTTCCTCAAACCCTGAAATCGAACCGTTTCCACTACACCGGAAATACCTCGAGGGTTTCAGGACGATCTCCGGCCGGTCCAGCCCGAGACATTGGAAGCATACCGTCCCCGCCGCGTCAAGATGACCCCGCGGGGTTTGGAACAGGCTCGCAGAGTAATCAGCCATGACGTTCTTTCTGGCATCAAATGAAAACCCCCTGACCCACGTGGTGGATTACCCCTGGTGGCAACTGGGCAAGTCCTGGCCGTTCACCTTTACCATCCTATCCAATCACGTCATTATGATGATTTTGGCGGCGGCCCTGCTTCTGGTGGTCCTACCGCGAGTCTTCCGTCGATCGACAGCCGGCAGCGCAGTGGAACAATTGACCCCCCGAGGCGCGCGTAATTTCTTTGAGCTGATCTGTGATTTTATTCGTCATTACGTGGTTCAACCTCAGCTCGGTCCCTACACGGACCGCTTCATGCCGTTTCTGTGGACCGCCTTTTTCTTCATCGCGGTTTGCAACATGATCGGCCTGCTCCCGCTCGAACCGATTACCCTGCCGATCATCCAGTATTTTGGAGGCACGCACGGAGTCTTTGGGACGGCCACGAGCAACATCTTCGTGACCGCGGGGCTCGCTTTCTGCACGTTATGCATGATCGTTTATAATGGACTTCAACTGCATGGCCTGGGCTACGTGCGACATTTTTTCATGGGGCCTTTCCCGATCAACATCCTGATCGCCTTTCTGGAGATGATCGGGGTGGTGGTCAAGTGTTTCGCCCTGGCCATTCGTCTTTTCGCGAACATGGTGGCCGGGCATATTCTGCTGGCCATCCTGGTGGGTTTCATCGGCATGGCCGGAGCCGCCCATGCGATGTTGGGTTTTCTGGTCGCCGTGCCGGTGGTGCTCGGCAGCGTGGCGATCACCCTGATGGAATTGTTTGTGGCGATTCTGCAAGCGTATATTTTTACGTTCCTCAGCGCGGTGTTTATCGGCATGGCCGTAAACATACACCCGGAACACGCGGAGGACGGGCATAAGGCGTAAAGCGGAACCGCTAGGGAGTATCAAAACAAACCGACCAGCCTCCGTATACCCGCGGCGTGGGACCGTGGGTTTATGGAACGGGAGGCATTGGCGCTGAAACAATCCCGAGAAGTCGATCCCGCCGACACCGGGTCATGAAAGGATGAGCATTATGAAAAGGGTCTGGTGTTTATTGGCTATGATGGTTCTGTTACACGTGGCCCCACTCGCATGGGCACAAGATACCCCGACAACCGCCCCGGCAACAGCAGAGAGCGAACATCCGAAGTTTCTGTTTCTTCAGGATAAAGGAGCGACATTTCTCGGTGTCGCGCTTGGAGCGGGCCTGATTGTCTTCGGAGGAGCGGTTGGCATCGGTCGTATCGGGGCCAGCGCCACGGAATCGATGGCCCGTCAGCCGGAGGCGTCCGGTTCAATCAACGGCATGGCCTTGATTACCGCGGCCATGATCGAAGGCTCGGTCTTGTTCGCCATCGTGGTATGTCTCCTCGCGGTATTCAAGGCTTGATCGGAGGGTGACCGAGAAACATCGGTTGCTCTCCCGATGCTCGGCGGCGATTGCGACAATAGGGCGACGCGGCAATGGTTTCGGCCGATTGGATCGACCAGCCAACCGTAAAGTGAGTTAGCCTGATGACTCGAAAAACACACCAAGCGTTGGTCGCAATGGCAAGCGTTCTTCTGTTCGCCTCGTCGGCCTTGGCCACGAACCAGGAACAGAGAAGTGATCCGTTGTTCGTGGGCGATATCGCCGACTTTGTGTGGACGCTGCTTATTTTCATACTGACGCTGTTGGTTCTGCGAAAATTCGCCTGGCGTCCGTTGTTGGATATTTTGCAGAGGCGGGAAAACCTGATCCGCGACTCGATGGAGACGGCCGTTCGGAACCAGGAGGCGGCGGCGGCCCAACTCCAGGAATATGAGCGGAAGCTCAGTCAGGCCCGGCAGGAAGCCTCCGCCCTGGTGGAGGAAGGCCGACGTGACGCGGAAGTCGTCCGCCGGCGTGTTGATGAGGAGGCTCGCCGCAACGCCGAAGCCCTGATCGATCGGGCCCAGCGGGAAATCCGCATGGCCCGCGACTCGGCCTTACGCGACTTGTACGATCAATCGGCACATTTGGCCACCGACTTGGCGGGCCAGATCCTCCAGCGCCAGTTATCCGAGGAGGATCAGCGCCAACTCATCGAGGAGGCGTTGCGGCAAATGGACGGCCAGCCGGACAATCTCCGCGGGGCCGCCGG
Organism: uncultured Planctomycetales bacterium; assembly: GCA_964642815.1. Classification (GTDB taxonomy): domain Bacteria; phylum Planctomycetota; class Phycisphaerae; order UBA1845; family PWPN01; genus JAAYCU01. Next base: position 6,692 of record CAZXSA010000141.1, read on the forward strand.
CAACAATTAGTTTCGGAGACTTGCTTGCATCGACTGGCGAGACGGCGAGAAGGACAAGATAGATGGCTTCAGGAAACGACCGTAAAACCGCCTTGGCGAAAATCTATGCCGAGGGTTTTCTATCGGCCGTCGAGGAACAGGGCAATCTTGATGAAGCGGTTGCCGCTTTCGACGACTTGATCGGTTACATGCACAAGGACCAGGCTTTCGCGAGCTTTCTGGTTTCATCCGCCGTTGATATTCACCAGCGCCGGGCCACTCTGGAAACGATTTTTCGCGGCCGATTGAATGACGCCTTGCTTAATCTGCTTCAGGTGATGAACGACCGCCGCCGGCTTTCCTTGGTGCCGTGGGTCCATCGCCACGTGGTTCTGTGGATGGAGGGCCGTAAAGGCCAGCAGGAAGTGACCGTACAGACCCCGACGCGGTTGTCCGAGGGTTTGCGCTCGCTCATTCAACGGAAGGTCAGCGCGTGGCTTGGCAAGGAGGCGGTGATCATCGAGGAGGTACGGCCGGAACTGATCGGCGGATTGATCCTGCGGACGGGCGATTTGCGGATCGACGGCAGTCTGGTCGCGCGGATCCATCGCCTGCGTCAACGGATGAAAATGCGGATCGGGCACGCAATTCACGATGGCAAGGGATTCGAGGAAGCGGCGGCCTAACCGGCTTAGGCAAGGAATCGGACGAGTATGAAGTTCAAAGTCGACGAAATCGCGTCGGTGATCAAGCAGGAGATCGTCCGCTACCGGACGGATATCGAGGTCGCCGAAATCGGTAAAGTCCTGGAGGTGGGCGACGGCATCGCCCGCATCTACGGGCTCGGCAAGGCCATGGCCGGCGAGATGCTCGAATTCGAAAACGGTGTCATGGGACAGGTCTTCAATCTCGAGGAACACTCGATCGGCGCCGTGGTCCTGGGGGATTATCTCGGCATCAAGGAAGGGCACGCCGTTCGGGGTACGGGACAGTTGCTCTCGGTACCCGTGGGCGAGGCGCTGATCGGCCGGGTCGTGAACCCGCTGGGGCAACCGCTCGACGGTCAAGGAACCATCGAAACTCCCCACCACCGGCTGCTGGAATCGAATGCGCCCGGTATCGCCGAACGCCAACCGGTGGAGGAGCCGCTCCAGACCGGCATCAAGGCCATCGACAGCATGATTCCGATCGGCCGTGGACAGCGTGAGCTGATCATTGGCGACCGCAAGACCGGCAAGACGGCCATCGGCGTGGATACGATCCTCAACCAGAAAGACACCGGCGTGATTTGCGTTTACGTCGCCATCGGGCAAAAGGAATCCACCGTCGCCGGCGTCGTCGAGGCCCTCCGCGCGCATGGGGCCATGGACTACACCATCGTGGTGACCGCGAGCAGCGCCGACCCGGCCCCGCTGCAATACATCGCCCCCTACGCCGGGGCCGCCATGGCCGAATACTTCATGTACGAAAAAGGCCTGCACACTCTCTGTGTCTACGACGATCTTTCGAAGCAGGCCACCGCCTATCGTCAGTTGTCGCTGCTGCTACGCCGTCCGCCCGGACGCGAAGCCTATCCCGGCGACGTGTTCTATCTGCACAGCCGACTGCTCGAACGCTCCTGCAAGCTGGCCAACAAGTACTTTATTGCTCCGAAAGACGCGCCGGCCGACACCCCCCCAGGGATCAATGAGCGGACTTATTTCGGCGTGCCGGGGAAACGAGAAGCCCAGCACCATTTGAAGGAGATGGGAAACAACGATCTCGAAGTGCGGGCGGTGCCGGGCACCGGCGGCTCGATGACCGCCCTGCCCATCATCGAAACGCTGGAGGGCGAAGTTTCTTCTTATATTCCGACGAACGTAATCAGCATTACCGACGGGCAGATATATCTGGAACCGGATTTATTTTATGCCGGGGTACGGCCGGCGATCAACGTCGGGATCAGCGTATCGCGTGTCGGCGGGAAGGCCCAAATCAAGGCGATGAAAAAAGTGGCCGGCTCTTTAAGGCTCGATTTGGCCGCCTTCCGTGAACTGGAAGCCTTCGCCCAGTTGGGTACGGAATTGGACCCGGCCGCCCAGCGACAACTGGATCGCGGCAAGGTGATGGTCGAATTGCTCAAGCAAGGACAATACGGACCTTACCACGTGGCCGATCAGGTGATCAGCATTTTTGCCGGTACGCAGGGGCTTTGCGACGATGTTCCGATCCCCCGGTTGAACGAATTCGAGGAGAAATTGCTACTCTATGTCCGTGACGAATTTCCGGAAGTGCGCGATGAACTGATCCGGACCGGCGAGATCGGCGACGCCTTGGCCGCCCGCATCAAGGAAATCGTCGTCGAATTCAAGAAAGGGTTTCTCCGCGCGCGATAACGGACAGGTGTCGCTGGATCGGCGGACGAGGGATCTTGGTTCATGGCCAAAGCGCGTGCCATCGTAAGACGCTTGAAAGCGGTACGGAATATCCGCAAGATCACGCGGACGATGCAATTGATCGCCACCGCGCGTTATCAGGCCGCGCTCGATCAGGCCACCAAGGCCCGCCCTTATGCCGAGGGCATCGACCAGATGACCCGCCAACTGTGCCGCGGTCAGAAAGACCTGGAACATCCGCTGCTCAAGCAAAACACACAGGCCGGGCGATCGGTCCTGTTCGTCCTGACCAGCAATCGCGGTCTGTGCGGAGGCTACAACGGCGCAGTGCTGCGGACGGCCGCCGAGTGCCTCGATAAACGCCGGGAAAAGGGTGACGCCGTCGATCTGCACATGATCGGCAAGAAAGGGATCGCCTTCGGCCGGTTTGCCGGCTGGCCGATGACCCGACAGGACACCCGCTTCGAGGATCGCCCGGCATACGCCGAGGTTGAGGCCATGGCCTCGGAAATCATCGAGGCCTACACCCGCCAGGAAATCAACGCGGTTTACGTCAGCTACACCCGTTATGTCTCCACCGCCGTACAGCGCGCCGAGTTGGTTTCCTTGTTGCCCATCGAGCGACCCACGGAGATGAGGTCACGGCAAGCGACCGAGACCCCGGTTCAATTTGATTTCAACCCGGAACCGGACGTCCTCCTCGCGGAACTGTTGCCGGAAATGGTCAAAATCCGCCTCTTTCAATGTTTCATGGACGCGGCGGTCAGCGAACAGGTCGCCCGCATGGTGGCCATGAAAGCGGCGACGGACGCGGCCAACGACATGATCCGGACCCTGACCCAACAGTATAACCGGGCTCGGCAAACGCAGATCACCCTGGAGCTGCTGGATATCGTCGGCGGGGCCAATGCCCTGTCGTGAAGGTTTGTATCGGTCGTCGGAAACATGGTTAGGCTTCGCCGCGTGGGGCGGCGTCGGACAAACAACGTTGCGAGAACGGCGGCCGCGCAGCGCGTGAAGGCGGCCGCAATCGAGGTAAGGAAACGCAATGGTGCAGGCAAGCGGTCAAAACATCGGGCGGATAACGCAGGTCATCGGTTCAACGCTGGACGCCGAGTTCGCGGAGGACCGCCTGCCCAATTTGCACAACGCCCTCAAGGTCGAGGTTGAGCGCAAGGTGCTCGGTTCGAGTCATAAGGAAACGCTCATGTGCGAAGTGGCCCTGCACTTGGGCGGCGGAAGCGTTCGGGCCGTGGCCTTGGGTTCGACCGACGGGCTGGTTCGCAACGCCCCCATCTTGGATACCGGTAAACCGGTAACCATGCCGGTAGGCATGGAAACCCTGGGGCGGGTTTTCAACCTGATCGGCGAGACCATCGACAATCGCGGCCCGATCGAGGCCAAGGACTATCGCCCCATCCATCACGAACCGCCGGCCTTCGTGGATTTGACCCCGAAGTCGGAGTTTCTTGAAACGGGCATCAAAGTCATTGACCTGTTGGCTCCGTTCGTGCGCGGCGGAAAGATCGGGCTGTTCGGCGGGGCCGGACTCGGCAAGACGGTTATCGTGCAGGAAATGATCGCCCGTATTGCCCGCGAACACGCGGGGTATTCGGTCTTCGCCGGCGTGGGCGAGCGGACCCGCGAAGGTAACGACCTCTGGCTCGAAATGCAGGAAGCCACCTTCAAGGACGCCCAAGGGAACGTCAAATCGGTCATGGATCATACGGCCATGGTCTTCGGGCAGATGAACGAGCCGCCGGGAGCCCGTTTGCGAGCGGCCTTGAGTGCCCTGACTCTGGCCGAGTGGTTTCGCGACCAATCGGGCACGGACACGATGCTGTTTATCGACAATATATTCCGCTTTTCGCAGGCCGGCTCGGAAGTGTCGGCCTTGCTCGGCCGCATGCCCTCGGCCGTGGGTTATCAACCGACCTTGGGTACGGAGATGGGTGAGCTTCAGGAGCGGATTACCTCGACCAAGTTCGGCGCGATTACCTCCGTGCAAGCCATCTATGTCCCCGCCGATGATCTGACCGACCCGGCGCCGGCCACCACCTTCACCCACCTCGATGCCTTCATCGTGCTGGCCCGTAGCATCAGCGAGAAAGGCATTTACCCGGCCATCGATCCGCTGGCCTCCTCCAGTCGAATCCTCGACGCCCAATATATCGGCGAGCGGCACTATAAGGTGGCCCGCGAGGTGCAGCAGATCCTCCAGCGGTATCGTGATTTACAGGACATCATCGCGATCCTCGGCGTCGAGGAACTCTCCCAGGAGGACAAGCTGATCGTCGGCCGGGCCCGCAAGATCGAACGGTTCTTCTCCCAGCCGTTCTTCGTGGCCGAGCCTTTTACCGGTTTCGCGGGCAGTTACACGCATAAAGAGGATACGATTCGTAGCTTCGAGGAGCTCTGCGCGGGCAAGTGGGACCATCTGCCCGAACAGGCCTTTATGTACGTCGGACCAATCGAGGAAGCCGCGACCAAAGCCGAGCGACTGGCGAAAGAAGCAGGCTAAACGGTTTCGGCGGTCCGGGATTCACGAATAAGAGGTTATCAGGCGGGAAACATGGCCCAGAAAACGCTCCACTGCACGCTGATCACACCGGAAGGCCTGGCCTTCGAGGGGGACGTTGATTTCGTGGTCATACCCGCCGGCGATGGCGAGATGGGCATTCTGCCCCACCGCGCGCCGCTGATGTGCGAGTTGGGCGTTGGTGGTCTACGCATGCGTACCGGCCACAATGTTCAGGCATGGTTCGTGGACGCCGGATTCGCTCAAGTCTTGGATAACCAGGTGCGCATCCTGACTCAGCAGGCCATCCCGCGGGAAAAGCTCGACCGTGCCGATGTCCTGCGTATGTTGGCCGAAGTCCGGCAAATGCCCGTTACGGACGAGTTCTCCGCTCAACGCAAAGCGCGCGCCGAGGCCCGGGCTCTTATCCGCCTGCGCATGGCCCGGTAATCCGTTTCTCGAACAGTTCGGCCCGGCATGGCAGTTCTTCGTCTATGACAATCTGCCGCTGTGTAACTATTGCGGTTACAACCCGACGGGTAATACGTCGGGCCTCTGCCCGGAATGCGGCACCCCCATCCCGCCGGATCAGACGATTCCGCCTCCGCCTATATCCACTTGATTCGAGGAAAGTAGGTTATGCGAACCAGAAGGCCCGTAAGGGAGGTCATTCCAGATAACCCAGGTCGATCAGCCGCCGGGTAAGGGCGTCTTTTTCCGCGTCGGTGAAGACTTCGCCGCCGGTCGCGACTTGTTTACGATCGGTCTTTTCGTAGGTAACCGCCGGCGGTTGCTCGAACATGTCGGCCATAACCTTGCCTTCCATCTCCGCGGGAACCGGCATGCCCAGCGCGGCCAGGACGGTCGGGGTGATGTCCACGATATTGGCCTTGATCGAATGACCCCGGCGAATGTTGGGGCCGGCCGCCGCCAGCACGCCCTCGATTCGATGCGTGCCACCCAGATGATGGAACCGCGGCCACTGCACCGCCCGCCGTCCGCGAATCTTCCGCACCACCGCCAGCCCCGGATGCGGGACCAGCAGCAGATCGGGCATCCAAGGCTGCTCGTCGCGCCGGCAGTTATACAACACTTCCGGCCGATGCACGTCGGGAAAGACGCGGATCGTTTCGCCATTCGGATCCAGACAGGTCATCGCCCGGAACCGGGCGGCCAGCTCGTCGCGCAGCATTTCGTATTCACCCGGCGCCACGATTCCACCGGGTTGCCGCCCCTTCAGGTTGATATACAGAAAGCCGCTCATCCCTGCATGCATCACGCAGGCCCGCGTTTGTGACCAATCCACGACCATGTCGCTTTCCAGGCCGAGATTGGCCTCGAACTTCTTTTTCGTGCGGCCGCGAAGCCGGTCGATAGTGCGATTCAGACGACGCTGAATG